>DATHCO010000031.1:0-13179 GCA_035319505.1 Steroidobacteraceae bacterium
GGCAGATTGCCAGCACCGGCAGGCCGGCCGCGATGGCCTGCGGGATCAGCGGAAGCGTCGTAGCGTCCCGATCTGGATCATGCAATGTTCCCGGCTGACTCGCCGGTCCTCCGTAATGATGGGGTTCGACATTCGAGGCGCTGCCCGTGAGCAGCAACCCGTCGCACACCTCGAGCCACGCCGACAGATCGATCTCGGGACCGAGCGCCGGTATCAGCACCGGCAGCGCACTCGCGCCGGCGGCGACCGCGTCGATGTATTTCTCCCCGACCATGTGGAAGTAGTGGTTCCCACAGAGCCGGCGGTCGGCCGGAATTCCGATCACGGGCACGCGCGACATGTTTAAAATATTAGACGCCTAAGTGGACTATTAGGCTTTGATAACGGGCTTATTACACCATACCGGCGCTGCCCCGTCCCGGCCGCCGGCTTAGAATCGGCTAAGATTCAGGCATTTCCAACACTTAGAGTCGATTGTTGTACTGCACAAATATTGCGGCCGGCCTGCATAAATCGGTAGGCTCACAGGCCTCAAATCCTGTCAATAGCCACAATATCCTAAACAGTTAGTCCGCCTCGAGCCCCCTGTGCGCCTGGACTCATTACCCGCCCCCTCCTATTACGCCGCCTCGGCGGGTGCGCCCCCGCCGCCGCGCGAGCGGCTCCAAGGGGAAGTCCGGGCCGACGTCGGGGTCATCGGCGGCGGTCTCGCCGGTTGCTCGACGGCGCTGCACCTCGCACGACGCGGCTTCTCGGTCGCCCTGCTGGAGGCCCACTCGATCGGCTACGGAGCTTCCGGCCGCAGCGGCGGACAAACGATCTTCGGCTTGGCGCCAAGTCAAAAGTCGCTCGTTGCCCAGGTCGGGCGCGAGGATGCGCGCCGGCTATTCGCTTTCTCCGTGGAGGCGCTCGACCTCGTGCAAGAGCTCATCCGCGAGCACCGCATCGATTGCGACTATCGGCCGAATCACCTTCACGTGGCGACCAAGCCGCGCCATCTCGAGGAGCTGCGCGAGTGGATTACCGAGCTGTGCGATGAGTACGGATATGAGTCCGTGCGCTTGCTCGATCGGTACGCGCTCTCGGCTCACGTGCGCAGCGACCGCTATCTCGGCGGGCTACTCGATACGCGCAGCGGTCACCTGCACCCGCTCAAGTACACCCGGGGCGTGGCGCGCGCGGCCGAGTCCGCCGGCGCGCGCATTTTCGAGGGGAGTCGAGCGATCCGCTATGAGGACGGAAGGGAGGTCGTGGTGCGCACGAGCGAGGGGGCGCTGCGCTGTCGCCACTTGGTTCTGTGCGGCAACGCCTACCTCGGGCGCGTGGCTCCCGCGCTCGCGCGGCGCATCCTGGGTGTGGGCACCTATCTCATCGCCACGCAGCCGCTCGGGCCGGCACATGCCCGAGCGCTTCTGCCGAGCGCTGCGGCGATCGCCGACATGAACTGGATTCTCGATTATTTTCGCCTGTCCACCGACCATCGTCTGTTGTTCGGCGGAGGCGTGAGCTACAGCGCGCTCGAGCCGCCGCATTTGAAGGAGGCGATGCGCCGGCGCATGGTTCGCGTATTTCCCGACACCGCCGATCTCAAGGTGGACTATACCTGGGGCGGCTACCTCGACATCACCATGAGCCGCGCACCCGACTTCGGACGGCTCGCACCCAACGTGTTTTATCTGCAGGGCTTTTCCGGTCACGGCATGTCGCTCACCGCGCTTGCCGGGAAGGTCGCGGCGGAGGCGGTCGCGGGCACGGCCGAGCGATTCGACGTATTCGCGCGGCTTCCGCACCGCGACTTTCCCGGGGGACCCCTGCTGCGCCGTCCCTCGTTGGTGCTCGCGATGCTCTACTATCGACTCAAGGATTTGCTGTAAGCGAGGCGCTGGCGCACGCGGCGCGTGTCGCCCACCGCTGCGCACACCCGCAGGGCTTTCAGCGCGGCGGCTATTTCAACTCCGGCTTCTCGGACTCGGCGAAATTGACCTTGAGGGTCTGACCCGTGTCGAGCAGGGTGACGAAATTGAGGCCGCCGCCGTGCGAGCCGTCCCGCAGCGGGTTGACATTCGCGCTCACGCGATCACCGGGCTTGAGCGAGTGACGCGTCCATCCCGAGCGGGTCAGCACCCCTGGGCTGGTGGTCTCGATGGACCATTCTTGAGGATCGCCGCCGCCCTCGGGCTGGATCACCACCCAGATGACGCAGTGGGGATTGGTCCATTGGAAGCTCTTCACGGTACCCCTGAGCGTGAGGGTCTTGGTGCGGTCGTACACCGCGAAGGAATGATGACTCACCGCGGGTACGGCGGGCGCGAGCGCCGCGGCCAGCGCGAGCGCAAGCGCCGCGCGCTTGCCTGACGAGCGGTTCATTGGGATTGCCGCCCTACCGGTACGTTCTCGTGAAAGGTGATCGGGACGAAGATGTCGTTGCCGTTTGCGTCTTTGGCCTCGACGAATTTGCCTTGCTGGCACACGCCTTCGACGATCTCGTACTTCTGCGCCCGCTGCCGGTAGTAGGTGCGCGTCGTATGCCAGAGCTTGGTGAGGAGCCGCGTAGCGGAGATCTCGAGCTCATCGGCGAGTGTGTTCGGGCCTTTGAGGTGCAGCCTCTCGACCACGTGCATGTCGCCATCGTTCGGCACGCCGACCGCCTCGTTGACCGCGAGATACACCTGTGGCAGCACGGCGATCGTGTCGATGACCAAGGTGTCGCCCTCCCAGTGGCCGATCGAATGCCCGTGAAAGCTCGGGTCCGGGTCCGGCGGGTGGGGCCGTCCATCGGTATAGATGCGCCTCAGGCGATTGCCGTCGCCCTCGCCGAGGAGGGTGACCCGCCCCGGCGTGAATAGCACCTCGAAGGCATTGTGCGTGATCAGCATCCAGCTCGGCATGCCGGTCGGAAAGCAATGATCGATGACCGGGAAGGGGTGGCCCGCCTCCTCGTCGGCATACATTTTCTTGATCTGGAGCGCGATGGCCGGCTTCCACGGCGGCGGATTGCTCCTCTCCTGGGCGACTTGGTCGCTAACGGCCGGGGTCCAGACGCCGCTCCAATCGGGCAGCCTCGCCAGGGCCTCGTAATCCTTGAGTGTCGGCGGCGGATCGATCGGCTCGACGCTCGCGGCATCGGCGGCCCCCGCGCCGGCAGCCCCCGCGCCGCTGGTGCCCGCGGCAGCGCAGAGGCCGCTCGAGAGAGCGGTCGAGAGCGCGATCCAGAGGGCGCCGAGCGCGGTACCGGGGAGTCGGCGGGTCACCACGATCCGGTAGTGACTCACGAGAGGACTCCCGGTGCATCGGCAACGTCCGTGGGCTGCTCCGCATCGAGCTCGACAATTGCCTCGAGGAGCACACGCGTACCGGCCGCCACCGCCTCTGCGCCCGCCCACTCCTCCGGGGTGTGGCTGCGCCCGCCCTTGCACGGAATGAACACCATCGCCGCGGGCGCGACCTGGGAGATGAATGCCATGTCGTGACCGGCGCCGCTCGCCAGCGTCATGCTCGTGAGCTCGAGCATCGTCGCGCTCCGTCTCAGCACCTCGCGCAGATGCGGGTCACAGGCTGCGGGGAGGTTGTCCGAGAGCAGCACGAGCCCTTTGCGCTCGACGTTCGCCGCGCCGGCTGCAGATCGGCTCTCCCCATCGATGGCCGCACGAAACTCCTCCATCAATCGCCGATCCTCGCTGCGCGCATCGATCACGAGGCGCGCGCTGCGCGGGATCACATTGCTGCCGCCGGGGAGCACCTCGATGATGCCCACGGTGGCGACGAAATGACCCCGTCCGCGCGCGGCGAGGCGGCGCGCGCTCTCGCGCACCCAACCGACCATGTGTGCCGCCGCGATGAGGGGATCTCGCCGTCCCTGCATCGGTGTCGTGCCCGCGTGTCCCGCCGTACCCTCGAACTCGATCTCCAGACGGGTGATGCCGACGATCGCGCTCACCAGACCGATATCGATGCGCTCGGCCTCGAGCACCGGTCCTTGCTCGATGTGCAGCTCGAACGCTGCCTTGATATCGCTGCGCCGTGCGGCCGCGAGCGCCTGCGGGTTGCCGCCGACGCGGGCGAGCTCGGCCGCGAGGGTCTCGCTCTTCGAATTGCGGAGCGCCAGATGCTCGGCGGTGAGGCAGCCGGCGATGCCGCGGCTGCCGATGCACGAGAGACCGAATTCGTTGGGCTCCTCCGCCAGAAAATCAATGACTTCGAGCGGATGGATGAGCTCGACGCCGCGCTCCTCGAGCGAGCGGGCAATCTCGATGCCACCGAGAACGCCCGCCATGCCGTCGAAGCGCCCGCCCGAAGGCACCGAATCGCTGTGCGAGCCGACGAGGATCGCCGGGCCGTCGCGTTGGCCGGGCCGGCGACCGATGAGATTTCCGGCCGCATCGATGTGCGTCTCGAGACGCGCTTCGTGCATGCGGCGCGTGAGCCAGGCACGACCCTCGGCGTAAAGAGGCGAGAAGGCGCGACGGGTGTAGGGCCGATCCGGCTCCGTGATCGTGCCCAGCGCCATGAGATCGTTCCACAGGCGATCGGCATCGACGCCGCGGCTTACCCCGGCGCCGACGCTCACCGCGCACGCTCCGAAGCGCCGATGCGGGGCTTGAGGAAGCGCCCGTAGCCCGCCGGGTTCACGACGCGGCTGCCGTCGAAGGCGAGTTGGCCGCGCACGAAGGTGGCGGCGACACGAATGTGCATCTCGCGCCCGTCGAATGAGCTCCACTGCACCGCAGAGAAGCTCTTCGAGGCATCGAAGGTGAAGCGACCGGGTTCCGCCACCACGATATCGGCATCGGCTCCCACGTCGAAAGAGCCCTTGCGATCGCGCAGCAGGAAATGGCGCGCGGGCCCGTCGCACAGCATTCTGACGACCAGCGTGGGCGATATCCCGCGCTCCTCGCACCCCGTCCAGAACGCCGGGAGCAGCGTCTCCAGTCCGGGACCCCCGGAGGAGTTCTTGAAGATATTGGGATTCGATTTGCGCTCGAGCGACCATGCCACGTGGTCCGAGGACACGAACGCGCAATGGCCCGCCGCGACGTGCGTCCACAGGCGCTCCACCTCCGACTGCGGCCGCACGGGCGGATAGTGCTTGAGCTTCGCACCCAAGCGCTGCATGTCGGATTCGCCGTTCAGCATCAGGTACTGCACGCACGTCTCGATGCTCGTCCGATGGCCGGCCGCCTTGTAGCTTTCGGCGAGCTCGAAGCCGCGCGCCAGGGAGCAATGCACCACGTGCGCCCGGGCGCCGGTGAGCGCACCGAGCTCGAAGATGATCGCGGTCGCCAGCTGCTCGATGAGCGGGGTGTGCGCGCGTCCGAAGGCATCCCAGCCGGTGTCTTGCGCCTCGGTGAAGCGCGCGATGTTCTTGCGCGTGAGATCCTGGATCTGGTTGTGCACGCCGCACGCGAGGCCGCTGGGGGCGATCAGCGCGAAGGCATCGTGCAGCAGATCCTCCTCGATGCGCGGAAAGCGGCCCGGCGCCGCCTCGAAGGTCGAGAACTTGAATGCACAGGCACCCGCCTCGATCAAGCCGGCGATGGTCGAGGTGCCGTGCGCCTCGGAGATCGTGCCGTAGAGCGCCGCATCGACGTGACAATCGTGCTCGACCTCCTTGATTTTTGCGCGCAACAGCTCCCCGTGCCAGACGGGCTCCGGATCATCGTAGGGCATGTCGACGATCGTGGTCACGCCGCCCGCGGCCGCCGCGCGCGAGGCTCGGCCGAGACCTTCCTGGTTAGCCTGGCTCTTGGCATGCACCTGGCCGTCGATGGCGCCCGGCATGACCCACTGGCCGCGCGCATCGTAGCGTTCGCGCGCCGCCGGTGGATCACCGCGCCCGACCCGCGCGATCCTTCCCTCACCGACCGCCACGTAACCGTCATCGATCACCCGGTCCGCGAGCACCAAGTTACCCCTCACGACGAGATCGAAGTCCGCCATGCGTCAATCCTCCTCCCCGCTGCCGCCGAGGGGCCAGCGCTTGAGCGCCGGTACGGTGAGCCCTAAGAGCTCGAGCGCGCGCGCCGCGGTCTGCGTTGCGATTTCCTCGACGCTCGCAGGATGCGTGTAGAAGGCCGGCACCGGCGGCATTACGATAGCACCGAAGCGGGTGACGCTTGCCATGAGCTCGATGTGGCCCAAGTGAAGCGGCGTCTCGCGCACGAGCAACACGAGCGGCCGCCGCTCCTTCAAGCACACGTCGGCGGCCCGCACGATCAAATTGTCGCCGAGCGAGACGGCGATGCCGCCGAGCGTGCGAACCGAGCAGGGCGCCACCAGCATCCCATGGACGCGAAACGAGCCGCTCGCAAGCGGCGCCGCAATATCACGGAATGCGTGGCGCACGTCGGCCATGTCCTCGACCTGCCCCGGCGTCAGGGCGGTCTCCTCCGAGATCGTGCGCGCTGCGGCCGGGGAGATCACCAGATGAACTTCGAAGCTCGCCTGCTCGCGCAGGAGCCTGAGCGCCTGGATGCCATAGAGCGCGCCGGACGCTCCCGAGATCGCGACGACGATGCGCGGCCTGGCTACTTCAGCCATCGTCGTCGCTCCGCCGGAAGAGCCTGCGTGAACCAGCGCTTCGCCGCCTCGCGCAGCGCAGCGGGCGGCAGCGCACGCGCGTTTCCCTCGGGGCGATCGTCGGGCTTTGCGGTCGCGTCAAAGCCGATTTTGGTCACGAGTCCACAGCTCTCCATGGGTTCCGAGCGATCGGCGCCCGCATGCGGCACGAGCAGCAGATCGCGCTCGAGCCGCATGCGGTTGGTGCGCGCCCACTCGACCGCGAGCGCATCCCAGGGATCGATGTCCTCATCGACCACGGTGATACGCTTTACGAGGCTCACCGCCGCGAACACGGCGAACATCGCTCGTCGCGCCTGCCCGGGGCGCGGCGCCGCAAGCTGCACCACCACATCCGTGCGTCCCGCGCCCGCCTCGGTCACCGCGACATCGCAAACGTTCGGCACCACGGCCGCCACGGCACCGAGGAGGCCCGCGGCGATGGGCAGCGCGCCGAGGTAGATATGCTCGCGGTGATAACCCGGCTCGATGACCTGCAGGATCGCGTCGCTCCGCCGTGTGAGGGCGCTGAAGGTGGTGAGAAATCCGCTGCCGTAGTCCTCGTACATACCGTGAAATTCCGAGACGAGCCCTTCCTCGACGGGACGTCGCGCATCGATGCGCCCCTCGAGAACCAGCTCAGCCTCCGCAGGCACCGCCAAATCCACCGTGCGCGCCCGCGTCACCCGCACCGGTTCGCCGAGCAAGCGTCCGGCACATTCCAGCTCGTCATCGCCCACGCCCAGATACAGGCACGCGGCGAGCTGAATCGCGGGGTGGGCTCCGAGGACGACCGCGATGTCGAGCTCCCGGCCCTGCGCGGCGGCACGCCGGGCGAAGAGCGCCAGGTGATGGTTGGGAGCAATGCCGATGAGGGCGCTGCGCCCGTCGAGGATGGCGAGCCGCGCAAACGACAGATTTCCTCGCCCGCTCTCGGGATCGCGCGCAACGATGGCGCCTGCGGTGATGTAGGGGCGCTCTTCTCGCTCGAAGAAGCGCGGTACCGGCAACACCGAGAGCGGGTCTTGCGTGAGCACGACCGCTTGCACGGGCGCCGCGGCGACTGCGGCCGGCGGCAAGGGCGAGCGAATCGCCTCGCGCAGCCTCGGCAAGATCTCGCCTGATTCCACCTCGAGCGCGAGCGCGATTCGCTCGCGCCCGTTCAAGAGATTTCCCACGACGCGTAGCGGCGAGCCCGTGACCGCCTCGAATAGAAGCGCCGGCCCCGCATCCGCCGCCGAGAGGAAGGCGGAGAGCTCGAAACACGGGTTGACGGCTCGGTCGATGCGCAGCAGCGAGCCGCGTCGCTCGAGCTCGGTCAGGAACGGCCGTATGGACTGCGCATCGCTCACGGGCCTACCATCGTCGCGCAATCCCCCGGGGTTGTCTCATACGGCTAAGTCTACGGGAGTTTCCTTGACAGTTATTCTGAATCAACGATCCGACGTCAACCTCACCTCTTTCTACCGCGTCGCCTGGCAGCGCGAGAGCGTGCGCCTCGGCGAGGCGGCGATGCGGCGGATCGCTGCGTGCCGCCTTGCCTTCCTCGAGCTCATCGAGAAGGACCCGACGGTGGTGATCTATGGCGTCACGACCGCCATGGGGGAGCGAGCACACCAGCGCTTGACGCGCGAGGAGCGCGAGCAGCACGCCCGCATCAAGCCCTTCCCGGCGGCCACCTCGTTCGGCGATTATCTGCCCGATCGGGTCGTGCGCGGGATCGTGTTCGCGCGCCTCACGAACTTTATCGAGGGGCATGCCGCGACCACGCCGCGCATCGCCGAGGCCGTGGCACGCATGCTCGATGGCGATCCGATGCCCGCGGTGGCCGCCTCCGGCCAGGGAGGCGCAGGGGAGATTCTCGCCCTTTACCCACTGTTCGCCGAGCTCTCCAAGCGCTTTGATCTCGAGGTGAAGGAGCGCGGGTCGCTGATCAACGGCTCACCTGGCGCCGCGGCGCTCGTCGCGGATGCGGCGATTGCCGCGCGCCGTCGGCTGCAGCTCGCGCTCGAGACGTTTGCGCTCTCGATCGAGGCGTTCCGCGCGCCGATCGAGCACTACGACGAGGCGCTCGAGACGCTCTGGGGCGACGAGGACGAGGCGGCGGTCCTGCGCTCGTTGCGCGGATACTTGGGCGCGGTCAGTGGACGGCGCAATTATCAGGCCCCGGTGAGCTATCGCATCGTGCCTCGAGTGCTGGGTCACGCTCAGCGCGCCGTCGCGGGTGCCGAGCGCGCCGCTCGAGTATCCCTCTCCTCGGTCTCCGACAACCCGGTATACCTGCCGCCGGACGAGGCGCATCCCTACGGCCGTTGCTTGAGCACCGGCGGTTACCATAATGCGATGGTCGCCCCTGCGCTCGATGACCTGGCCGGCATTTGGGCGGACCTGTGCCTGCTCTGCGATCGGCACAGCGGCAAGCTCTTGAACGGCCCCGTCTCGCATCTGCCCGACCAATTGCTGGTGGGGCGCCGCCCGGGACAGAGCGATGGTCGCGGCAACGTCGGCTATATTCCGATGGCTGCGAACGGTTATATCGAGCAGGCCAAGGGGGCCGCGCAGCGCACCTTCATCCCCTCGAGCGACAGCTACGCTTCCGGCCAGGACGATGTCGCCACGCCTTGTTTCCTCGCCTGGAGCAAGGAGGCACGCGCCGGCCGCTGTCTCGATGCCTCCCTGGCCATGTTGGCCGTCGTCGCCTCACAGGCGCTCTTCGTCACGGGACGCGAGGCACCGCTCCCGCTTCAGCCCTTCATGGAGCTCATTCGCGCCCATGTGGCGCCGGTCGTCGAGGACCGCCTCTTAGGGCCTGAGCTCAATCGGCTGAGCGAGGCGATCACGGCGAAAGTCTTCTCTCCCAGCGAGAGCATCGATCGCTGCGGCGCGTGAATCAGTCCGACGCCATCCGTCGCCGCTGCACGCCCGTGCAGAATGCCGCGATCGACGAATACCTCGCCGGGCGGATCGGGCGGCGCGAGTTTCTGCGTTATGCCGCGGTGCTCGGGCTCGCGGCGCCGCTCGCCCACGCTCTCGCGTCCCGCCCCTCTCGCACCGAGGCGGTCGGCACGGTGAGCGCACCCCAGCGAGGAGGCGCCCTGCGCGCGCTCCTCACCGTCGGCATGCCCGTGCCTGCAGGAATCATCGACCCGCTCACCGTCGCTGACACGGGAGGCGTCTGCCTGTTGAGTCAGATCGGCGAGTATCTCGCCGTGTCGGATCCCGATCTCAATCTGCGGCCGGCGCTGGCGCAGAGCTGGCAACCGAACGCGGACGGAAGCGTCTGGACCTTCCGGATCCGCCGCAACGTCAAGTTTCACGACGGGCACGTGCTCGGCGCCGCCGATGTGGCCGCGACCATGGATCGCCTCGCCGATCCGGCGAACGGGTCGATCGCCTTGTCGGTGTTCTCGGGGGTGCTCTCGAAGGGTGGGACTCAGGCGCGAGGGGATGACACGGTCGAGTTTCATCTCGATGCGCCGAACGGAAGCTTCCCCTATCTGGTGTCGTCGGACAACTACAATGCCATCATTCTCCCGGCGCACTATGCCGGCGATTTCGAGCGCAGTTTCAACGGCACAGGACCCTTCCGTCTCGAGAAATACACCGCCAAGGCGCACGCTTCCTTCGTGCGCAACGCCGAGTACTGGGCGGGACAGGCAATTCCCGAGCGCGTCCTGTTCCGCTTCTACGACAGTGTCCAGGCCCAGGTGTTCGCCATCCAGGGTGGTCAGCTCGACGTTCTGCTTCACGCACCCGTACAGGGGGGCCAGGCGCTGCTCGCCGACCCGCGCCTCAGCATCGTGGCACTGAAGTCAAGCGCACACGAGCAGGTGCATCTGCGCACCGACAAGGGCCCGTTTGTCGACAAGCGCGTGCGCCGCGCCATCGCCCTCTCGCTGAACCGCGCGAACCTCGTGCGCGGCATGTTCCGCGGGCGTGCGGTCGTCGGTAACGACTCACCGTTCGCGCCGATTTACGCGGCGACCGATCCCAGCGTACCTCAGCGCGAGGAGGACCTCGCTCAAGCCCGCGAGCTCCTGGCGGCCGCTGGCGTCGCCAACGGCTTCAAGGCAAGGCTCACCACCGAGCGCTTCCAGGAGATCCCCGACTACGCGGTGGTAATTCAGAACGCGCTGCGCAAGATCGGGATCGACCTCGCGCTCAACGTCGAGGACCAATCGCTCTATTACGGCCGGGCGGTCTTCGGATCCTCCGACTGGCTCGATTCGGACATGGGCATCGAGGACTATGCGCATCGCGGGGTACCGAACACGCTCCTGCAGGCGACTCTGGGCGGCCGCGGCACCTTCAATGCCGCGCACTTCAACCATCCCGAGTACGACCGGTTGGTCGCGGCCTATATCGGCGCGTTGGACCCGGCCACTCAACGCACGATCGCCGGCCGCATTCAGCGGCTGCTGCTAGGAGACGCCGGTCATCACGGCGTATTTCTACGACTGGCTGTCGGTGACCGCGAAGAACGTGAGCGGCGTGCGGCCGACCGCCATGGGGCATCTGAATCTCGCCGAAGCGTGCGCACTCAGCTAAAAGGATGCGCTCGAGGACTCGTGGATCCCTCGGGGACGGGGGACTCTGCTGAGAGCTCGAGCGCGCGCAGCTCTTTTGCCGGAATGTGGCAGCGAATGGCGTGCCCCTCCCCGGCGGATATCAAGGGCGGCTCCTCGCGCTCGCAGAGGCTGCCGAGCTTGCGGGGGCAGCGGGTGTGGAACACGCAGCCCGCGGGCACGCGCTGTGCGCTCGGCAGCTCGCCCGCCAGTCGGATCCGCCGCGTTCGGCGATCGTCGAGCCCGGGATTCGCGGACAGGAGCGCTTCGGTGTACGGGTGGTGCGGACCTTCGAATACCACCTGCGCGGGGCCGATCTCCATGAGCCGCCCGAGGTAGAGCACGGCGATGCGGTCGGCGAGGTAATGCACGACGTTGAGGTCGTGCGAGATGAAGATGTAACTGACTTGCTGCCGCGCTTGCAGATCCACGAGGAGATTGAGGATCGCCGATTGCACGGAGACGTCGAGCGCCGAGGTCGGCTCGTCGCACACCACCACCTGCGGCTCGCCGGCGAACGCGCGTGCGATCCCCACGCGCTGCATCAAGCCGCCGGAGAGCTGTCGCGGCTTCTCATCGAGATGTCGAGCCGTGAGGCGCACCGCGCCCGCCAGCTCGCGCAGCCGCATCTCCTTCGCTCGGCCTGTGAGCCCCACGAGGCGCAGCGAGCGCCCGATCAACCGGCGCACGGTCTGCGAGCGGTTGAGCGCCGAGCCCGGATTCTGGAACACGATCTGCAGCGCCTTGAGCTGCGCGAGCGTACGCTCCCCGGCGTGTGCCGGAAGCGCCTCGCCGCAGAGCTCGACCTCGCTGCCGGGGTCCGGGGCCGACAGTCCGAGCAGGAGCTTCGCGAGCGAGCTCTTGCCGCTGCCCGACTCGCCCACCAAGCCCAGGGTCTCGCCCGGCTGAAGCTCGAGCGAGACCCCATGAACCGCCTTGAGCGGCTTGCCGGCTACGAAGTAGGTTTTCGACAGGTTGCGCGCGCGGAGCACGGGATTTGCGGGCGGTCGTGACTCGGGGTTCGCCGTGATCTCGCCCCCCGCCGCGAGCTCGCCGCGAGCGCCCTGCCCGGCGAGCGGTGTCTGGGAGGCTGCTGCGCCGCCCTGGCTCTGGTGCGGCAGGTCGGGCGCGCGCTCGGGGTAGAAGCAGCGCGACCGGTGCCCGTCGAGATCGATCGGCGGCGGCGCCTCGCGCCGACAGCGCTCGGTCGCATTGCCACAACGGTCGGCGAATATGCAGCAACCGTGCATCGATCCGGGCTGCGGCGGGAATCCGGGAATGGTTTCGAGCCGGCCGTGAGTCTTGCGTCGGCCGTAGCCCGGAACGCAGCGCGTGAGTCCGACGGTGTAGGGATGGCGAGGGTCGCCGAACACGCTCGCAGCGCTTCCCTCCTCGACGAGCTCTCCGGCGTAGAGCACGCCTACCCGATCGCACATCCGCGCAACCACCGGGAGACTGTGGCTGATGAAGAGAATCGAATTGTCGAATTCCCGATGCAGCCGCGCGATGAGATCGAGTACTTCCGCCTCGACGGTGGCATCGAGCCCCGTGGTGGGCTCGTCGAGGATCAGCAGGGCGGGATTGGTCGATAAGGCCATGGCAATGACGACCCGCTGCTGCATCCCACCGGAGAGCTCGTGGGGGTAGCTGCGCAGCACGCGCTCCGGGCTCGCAATCTGCACGCGCGTGAGCATCTGCAGCGCGCGCTCGAGCGCGGCATCCTCCCGCAGCCCTTCCGAGATCTCGAAGACCTCGGCCATCTGGGGTCCGATCCTCAAGCCGGGATTGAGCGCCCGGCCGGGATCTTGATAGACCATCGAGACGCTGCGGGTGCGCAAGCGGCGCAGCTCCGCGGCCGAGAGCGCCATGAGATCGCGCCCGTCGACGAGAATGCGACCGTGGCTCACTCGCCCGTTGCGCGCCAGATAGCGGACCGCAGCGAAGGCGACCGTCGATTTTCCGGACCCGGATTCCCCGACGAGGCCGTACGATTCGCCGCGGCGAATCGCGAAGCTCAAGTCCGTGAGCACGCGTCGCTCGCCTCTCCCGACTCGATAGA
>DATHCO010000032.1:0-4559 GCA_035319505.1 Steroidobacteraceae bacterium
TCAAGCTGGATAGCAAAATAAATTCAAACGACCTGCCGAGGCGCGCCCGTTGCAATTTGGCGCCTCGAAGCACGACTGAGCACAACTCATGCCCGCAAGACGCCCGCAGACGGCAGCAGCAAACACGCCAGTCCCTCGGCAGGTTTGGCATGCCCGCGGGGCCTCGATGCCGGTTCACGGACGCGTTGCGATGGGCCGTCCCGTCCAACTCGGTAGCATCCCATTTCATGGTCGAATCGGTCCGATACACCGCAAAGCTGCGCAGCGCTTGCGATCAGCCTCCTAGACTCGTCGCGAGTTATCGATTGGCACTCGTCCATCGAAGCGACGCTGGCGAAGGTCACGAAGTCACAAGTCCGCAGAGCGCAATGAGGGAGATCGATGTCGGAGCTGTAGGGACCCATGCTTCTTGCGCCGCAAGTCCGGTGCGTCCGGCGCGCTCGCGCAAGGGGCGTTTGGCTTCGGCGCTCGCGAGCTGGGAAAGGGAAGTATGAGCGGGCTCGCTCGCGGATTCGGGTCGATCACCCTGTTGTTGCTTGCCTTTGGCGCGCGCGCCGAGTCGGTCGCCAATTGGGCCAACACGACCACCGAGATTGCAACCGATGGTCCGAATACGGTTCGAACCATGGCGCTGGCGCAGAATGCGGTGTACGCGGCGGTGAATGCGATCACTGCGCGCTATCCGCGCGACCGGATCGATTTCGGACCGAGCGAAGGTGCCTCGATCGAAGCGGCGGTTGCTGCAGCGAGCCGCACGGTGCTGCTGCACGAGGCGCCCGCATTGCAGGACAGAACCGAGGCTGCGTATGCAGGGGCACTTGCGACGATTGCGGCGGGCGACGCGCGCACGCGGGGGATCAGCATCGGCGAGCGCGCCGCGGCGAATGTGCTCGCGAAACATAGCGAGGATATCGGGGACACCGAGCCTTACCGGCCGCTGACCTCACCCGGTACCTATGTGCCGACGACACTTCCGCTCGGGTACGCATTCGCGCAGCACCGGCCCTGGTTCATGAAAAGCGCGGCACAGTTTCGGCCAGGACCACCGCCCGCTCTCACGAGCGCACTCTGGGCGCGAGACTACAACGAGATCAAAGTCGTAGGCTCCGCCACGAGTACGGTGCGCACTCCCGAACAGACCGCAATCGCGCGGTTTTGGGCCACGGCGTTGCCCGATGTCCACATGGGCGTCGTACATTCCGTCGCTATCGCGCCAGGACGGGAGGTGACACGTAACGCGCGACTCTACGCCGCGGTGACCGCAGCGCTAAACGACGCCGAGATCGCCGTCTTTGAGGCGAAGTATCACTACAACTTCTGGCGTCCGATTACGGCCATCCGCAATGGAGATCTCAACGGCAACCCCGCGACCGAGCGCGATTCCGGTTGGACGCCGCTGATCGCTACCCCACTGCACCCGGAGTACCCGTGCGCGCACTGCGTTTTCGCCTCGACCATCGCCGCCGTGATTCGCGCGGAGGTCGGTCGTGGACCTTTGCCGACCTTGATGAGCACCAGCAATACCGCGCCCGGCGTGACTCGTCAGTGGACGCGCACCGAGGACGTGGTGAAGGAGGTATCCGAAGCTCGCATCCTGGACGGGGTGCATTACCGCAACTCTACCGAGGTGGGGAACCGCATGGGTGAGCAGGTCGGAGCGCTCGTGGCGGCGGCTTACGGACTTCGCTAGACAGTAGGGTGCCAGCCTCAAAGAACCGCCGTGCCCACTACCGTGAACGCGATGCCGATCAGTGAAACTGAAGCCCTTGCCCTGGTGGATGCCATCGAGCAGGTCTCTAAGGGTCAACCGGCCGATACAGCGTTGAAGCTCGTGGAGATGGCCCTGGTGCGCGCGCCGCAGCAGCCGCTCGTACTCAACGCTGCGGGCGGCTACATGTACCGCAACGGCAACGCGCGTCGCGCCCGGGATCTCTTCGAGAAGGCGGTTGCCGTGGACGGCAATTCGAAGGTTCTGTGGCTCAATCTCGCGAACGCCTGTCGAACGCTGGGCGACAAGAAGTCCGCAGCGCAGGCGCTGGAGAAGGCGCTCGCAATCGATCCCCGCTATGTGCTCGCCCTGCTGCGCAAGGGCGAGTTGATGGAGAGCCTCGGCGAAAACAACCAGGCTGTCTTCTTTTATGAAGCGGCGCTCGACTCGGTGACATCGGGCGCGCCAGCACCCCAACAGGCCGCGGCCGCACTCACGCATGCCCGGGACGTCGTGCTCGCCAATCGCAAGGAACTCGAGAAATTCCTGGAGCAGCAGGTCGCAGCCGCTCGTTCCCAGCACGCCACCGCCGACCAGCGGCGCTTCGAGGCCTGTCGCGACGTATACCTGCGAAAGCGCCGCGTATACCACAATCAACCGAAGCAGATCCTGTTTCCCTATCTGCCCGAGATCGAGTTCTTTCGACGCGAGGACTTCCCCTGGCTGGACGTCCTGGAAGCGGCTACCGAGGAGATCGCCGCCGAGGCTCTTGCCGCGCTTGCGGACGACCGCGCGGGGTTCAAACCCTACGTCGACTCTCCGCCCGGCACGCCGATCGACGAGTGGGCATCACTCAACCACTCGTTAAAATGGAGCGTCTACCCACTCTGGCGCGATGGCGAGCAAATTCCCGATCACGTGCAGAAGTGCTCCAAGACTGCCGCGGTGCTGGCCGAGCTGCCCCTGTGTGACATCCCCCACTATGCGCCCGGCGCCTTCTTCTCCGTGCTCACGCCGCGCACCAGGCTTCCGCCACATACGGGAACGACCAACACGAGATCGATCGTCCATTTGCCTCTCGTGACACCCGAGGGTTGCGGCTTTCGGGTCGGCGCGGACGCGCGTACCTGGAAGAAGGGCAAGGCATGGGTATTCGACGACAGCATCGAGCATGAAGCCTGGAACGACAGCGACCAGAGCCGAATCATCCTCATTTTCGACATCTGGAACCCGCTCCTGTCGGTCGCGGAGCGCGATCTCATCCGCGCCCTCACTCTGGGCATCGGCCGCTATTACGGCGTCGGCGCGCCAGCCCTGGGCTCACGATGACCGGCTCCGTGTGTCAGAGCCTCGGGCTGTTTCTAGCGGCGAGTTGCTTGCCTGCACTCGCCGGGGCGGAGGGCCTGGACGATGCCTTGCGCCGGTGCGCAAGAGAGAGCGACCCGGCGCAGCGGCTGGCCTGTTTTGATGCCATCGTGAACAGCCTTCCGCAGGTCGAGGCCGATCGCTTCGGCATGACTGCCGACATCGAGCGCAAGCGCGACCCGGTGGCCCTGCAGCAGGCGAAGGATGAAGTGCTGAGCGCGAAGATCTCTGGACTGCGCCAGGCACCCGAGGGCGAGTGGATCTTCACACTTGATAACCGACAGGTTTGGGTCGAGGCAGAAGCGAATCCCAAGGTTCAATTCGTGGTGGGCGAGGACGTGCACATCGAGCACGGTGCGATGAGCTCCCTCTGGCTGGTCGCCGACAATCACCGCAAGGTTCGGGTCAAGCGGCTGCGCTGAGGTTTTGAAGCGCTTCCACGATCGCGGCCACGACTGCGTTCCAGTCGCCATCCGTCGTTTGCCGGAACAGGCGCATGGTCGGGTACCACGGACTGTCGCTGCGCTCGAGCCCCCAGCGCCACTCCGGTGAGGCGGCAAGGACGGTCCAAACCGGGCGGCCAAGAGCTCCCGCGAGGTGCGCAATCGAGGTATCGGAGCTGATCACGAGGTCGAGACCCGCCATCACAGCCGCCGTGTCAAGAAATGCGTCCGGTCCGCGATCGAGATCGGCACTCAAATCGATGATCCGCTCCGCAAACGGGACGTCGCGCAACTGCTCGAGCCCGGGCCCCTTCTGAAGCGATACGATGCGAACATCGGGCAGCTGCGCAAGCGGTTCCAGAGCCGTAAGTGGAATCGAGCGCCCGCGAGCCCATATCAGTTTCTCCACGGCGAGGTTGCCCTGCCAGGCGACCCCGACGCGCAGACCCGCGAGCGCCCCCAGCCGCTGCATCCAGTGGGCCGAGCGCCGCGGCTCCGCCGTGAGGTACGGCACCTGAGCCGGGATCGTATCGAGTCGAGTGTTGAAGGCGAGCGGGAGACTCAGAAGGGGACAGTAATAATCGACGGGCGGCAGCGGTTCGCCACGGCCGACGAGCCGGATAGCAGCCGGCAGAGTGCGCAGCAGCGCCTTGAGCGAGGGCATCACCTCGAACACGACGGATGCCCCCTGCGCTGCGAGCAAAGGTAGGTAGCGGCAAAACTGGATCACATCGCCCAGACCCTGCTCGGCATGTACCAGCAGCGTCTTGCCTGCGAGCAGCCGCGTCCCGTTCCAGCGCGGCACATTGAAGCGTCGCGCCGGATTGCCGAGCGCCGGCACGTCGAAGCGCGCCTCGTAGAGAGGCCATCCCAGGGCGAATTCGCCGAGCGCCAGATAAAGAAACGCCAGCGCGAACCTGGCGGAAGGGTCCTCCGGCTTGTAAGCCAGCGCACGGCCGAAGCTCGCGGCCGCTTCGCGATGACGTCCGAGACGCTTGAGGATAATTCCGATGTTGGTATGGTTTTCGGCACTCATGCCATTC
>DATHCO010000033.1:0-2106 GCA_035319505.1 Steroidobacteraceae bacterium
CACACCGGCCGTAACCTTGGCTCCGGCAGGTTGCGGTCTCGCGCCCGCCCTGAAGTAATCCTGAATGGTTCCGAATCCGGTCTCCTCGGCGACGATCAGGCTCTCCAGGTGCTCGCGGGTGTTGCACAGCCCTTTCGCGCGGATGACCCCCTCGGCGTCGAGCAGTACGGCATAGGGAAGCTTGCCCACGTGATACGCGAGGCCCACTCGCGGCGAGTCGACATACGTGAATTGCGCGAGGCCGAGCTCACCGATCATCGCCCGCTGCTCCGGGCGATCCCCGTCGCCGACCAGGATCAGGTCGACGGGCTCCGCCTGCACGAGCGAACGAGCAATCGGCAGGAGCTTCTTGCACACGGGACAGCTTGAAGAGACGAAGAGCAAGAGGCGGCGGCGGCCCTCGGCGCTCGGCCCGCCGAGCTCGATCGATTCACCGTCGAGCGTTTGCGCCGCGATGCGCGGAGCGCCCTCGCCGACGGCCGGCCCATGATCGCTGGTCATCGCTCCCATCGGCGCCACGCGCTCGTGCAGCACGCCCACCTGCCGGGCCACGCCGAACAGCAGTATCGCGAGCACGAGCGTCACCACCAGCTGCACGATCACGATGTAAGGCAATGCGTCGTGCAGCATGGCTATCGGACTCCGCGGGTGGCGGAACCGTGCCCCGGCGCGGCCTCGCGCGCCGCCGTTGGGAGGCCGCCCGCCGCGATCGCGACGCCGTCGGGCGCCCGGTCCTCGAGAGGCCTCAGCCCGCCGAGCACCAGCGCGGCGACCGGGTACAGAAAGGCGAGGCTCAGCGCGCACCCCGCGCAGGCGATCCAGTCGAGCACCGTGAGCGCACGCGGCCTCACGGGTAGGAGGAGCGTGAGCGCCAGCAACGCGGTGATCAGATTTCGATGCACCATCCACGGCGCGAGGCTCTGCCGCAACGCCCTGCCGAAGCAGCCGCAATCGATATGAGTTCGCCCGCGACGGATATTGATCGCGAGCGCCCCGGCGAAGAGCAAGAGCAGCGCCGCTGCACTGAGACCGCCCGCAGGCCGTGTTCGCGTCCACAGCAGCATCGCGGCGGCGAGCATCTCGGCGACGAGCACCAGAGCGGCCGCGGAATCGGCCAGGCGGTCGGGCAGCAGCCGGTAACCGCGCACCACACCCGGCCATTCGCGCCAGGCAAGGACTTTCTCCACGACCGCCGCGAAGAACAGGGCGGCCAGCGACAGCGCCAGGGTCCAGTTCAGGAAGGGATCCATTCACTCACCCCAGACCGTGAGCAGCTGCGGACTGAACCCCACCGGCGCCGTCCGATACAGGCGTTTTCCCGTCAGCGCCCGATAGGCTGAAATTCTCTGGCTGTCCGTGATCACGTAGACTAGGGGATCCTCATCCTGCGAGACCGCCACGGACTGAGCCGGCTCGAGCAGCCGGATGCGCCTCGAGCGCTTGCCGCTCTCGGCATCGAAAACCCACACCTCGTGGCCGGAATCCTTGTGAGTCCAGAATCTCCCCTGATGCATCAGCACGTAGATCTCATGGCGCTTCGAATGCACATGGCTCACCTGCCAGCCGCCCGGTAACCAGCCTTGAGCGCGCTCGGCCGCGCTGGCAAGGGACCAGGGCGGGCGCGGAGCCGCCTGCTCGTCGGCGAGGCTGACCGGCACGACCTGGCCGCGATAGGTGATGAGATAGAGCATGTCGTGCTTCTTGTCCCACGCCGAATGCTCGAAGGCGGGGTCGTTCTTCGCATCGAACACGCGCTCGGCGCGTTTGGTCGTCCCCTGCGCCGACTCGTCGAAGGTTACGGTGGCGATGGAGCCGTCGGCGCACAGCGAAGAGAAACGCTGCGAGGCTTGAGCGAAGATGAGCCCACAGCCGGGAATGGCAATTGCGCCGACGGATTTTCGCGCGACGAGATCGGTAACCGTCACGGCGGTCTGGGGTGCCAGGTTGTACGTGAGGCCGTAGCGTCCGTCGGGAGTGACATCGAAGTTGTATTTCTTCGACACGATGAGGAGCCGTCCGTCGGGAAGCGGAATGTCCTCCTTGACCTTGAGCGTGCGCGCATCGCGCACGACGATGTAGTCGCTTCTCTAGCCCCGCGTGTGCTTT
>DATHCO010000034.1:0-5096 GCA_035319505.1 Steroidobacteraceae bacterium
ATCGAATTTCTCATCGGGTAGCCTCCCGTTCGACCCGGAAGCGGCCTGTCAGCATGGAGCGCATCAAGTTGAAGAATCCGCCCACGAACACCTGAAATACGTGGACCAGCACGAAGGCGACGAGAAGCATGGCCGAAATGAAGTGCACAGAGCGCGCCGACTGACGGCCTCCAAAAAGCGTGAACAAATGGGGGTACGAGGCGGTCACGGCATTCGACATCGTCAGGCCGCTCAGGATGAGGGTCGGGATGAGCGCGAAGATCACGACGAGATAGCTGAGTTTCTGCAGGACGTTGTAGTGGCGCGCGGCCTCCCCGCGCGCGCGCCTGAGGCGCAGGTGACCCCACAATTCGCGAACGACCGCACGCGGCGAGAACTCTGCGCGCGTCGGCCAGAGCATGCGTCGCAGGCGCCCGCTCGCGAGCAGATAGACCAGGTACCCTGACAGGCTCAAGGCCAAAAGCCACGCGAACAAGAAATGCCAGCCTCGGGTCGCGCCGAATTCCCAATCCTGCGGCGGGGAGGCGGCGAGCAGATACTTCCCGCCAAAGCCGTCGTCGATGACACTCCCCAGGAGGCCGGTCACGTTCCAGCGGCGGCTGCCGATGGACAATTGGGTCTCGGGAACTTTCCGATCAAGATGCGTGCCCGAGAGCGACACAAAGGCGCCTATCCCCTCCTGCCCTTCCTCGCCCCAGTAAAGATGCGGGTGGATATCGAAGATCAGGAGTCCGGTCATCAATAGAACGGCGACGAAGGCCGCGTTCGCCCAGTGCCACAGGCGCACCGGCAGCGGGTGCCGGTAATCGAGCTCTCGCGCGCTGATATCCGATGGCGCTTTCATCGCGCTTCTCCGCCGGCCCCGACTCCGCTGGCCACTCTACGCCGAATGCCCGCGGCTTTCACGCCGCTGGCCGCGCTCGATCGGATGGAGTGAAGATCGTTCGGTACAAGTGAGGATCGTCGGGTACGCACCATCCGCCGGCACCGTCGCCTCGAGCCGGGCTCCTGCGACCGAGGGCGAGCTGCCCTGCCCCGCCGACGGCGCCGCCCTCGAGCGTCTTGCAAGGCGTTGACAAACGTTGCCTAGGCATCTATACTGCGCGCAGTTGGGGGAATAGAGATCGATGAGCGTGAGCGAAGCCTCCGCAGCGCCCTTCACCCTCCCGCCTCTCATAGCGCAGGTGAGGCTGGCGGTGCTGTCCGGCGTGGAGCAGGAATTTCAGCGCGACGAGGAGCTCGCCGCACTGGAAGTCACGGCGCCGCAGTTCATCATCCTCAAGAACGTGCTCAACGGACACGCGAAGTCGGCCTGCGAGCTCTGCAGCTTCATGGACTATGACCGCGGAGCGATGAGCCGAATGATCGATCGGCTGGAGAGCAAGGGACTGCTACGGCGAGTTTCCCTGCCGCACACGCGCCGCATGATGGGGCTCGAAGTGACCGAGGCAGGCCAGGCGGCGTATCCGAAGATGCAGGCCTGCCTGGGTAGAGTGCTCAACCGGATGCTGAACGGCGTGAGCAAGACCGAGGTGCGCGTCGTGGAGAAGATCTTGAAGCGGATGCTCACCAACTGCTAACCGACGGCTGATTTTTTTTGAGTTTATCGTTGCCCAGGCATGAGTTGCGTCGGCATCTTTCGCAGGGGTTGAAGGAGATCGCGATGAAACAGTTTTTCGAGTCGGGTGCAGCGCGGATTGGCGCGGCCATCCACCACGGTATCGCGAGCGTCGACCTCGAGGTGCTGTCGCTGCCGGGCGGCAGCCTGATCGCGGCCCTTCTGTTGCTCTACGCGAGCGCCAAGGGCTCGGTGAAGCGAATCGCCTCGCCGGACCGAACGAGCGACGAGCACCCTGTGCGGCTGCAGCGACCAGGCGGCGGCGTATCGAATACGGACCTCGCGGAGCGCGGGCACCCCATGCAGCCCTGCGTGGGCTGCGGCTGATCGAGGACACTATGCGCCGTTCGCCCTGCGAAAGCTCACGGTGATGTCATTGAACAGGTAGATGAGATGTCCGCCGGTGAGCGCATCGCTGCGCGGATCCACGTTCGCGAAATCGAGCGGCACATTGAAGTACTTGGGGTGATTCGGCGTCGGACAGCTCACGATCAGCCGTAATCGCTTCTGTTCTACTGCGTAGCTGCTTTGCGCGAGCACGCACGGGCGATCGTCGCCCGAGTCCGACTGGTACCTGAGCGTACCGGTCACCTTACCGTCCGCTTGCTGGTTGAGCTCGAGACCGAGGATCTGGAGTCGCGCCCGACCGGCGGCGTCTGCATAAACGCCCGTCCACAGTCCCGACAGATCGCGATTCACGGCCGCCTGCGCTCGGACCGGCGCCGCAGGCGCCGGCTGGGGCTCGGCGACCGGCGACCCGACGGCGGCCACAGGCCCTTGCGGCGAGATCGGCTGCGTGCCGACGCCGGGTGATGGGGTTGCAGCCGGCCCGGACGCACCGGCTGGTCGCTGCACGCTGCGCTCGGCCGCACCTCGTCGCGGCAACCAGCCTCCGTATCGGATCAGTGCGCCCGCGCTGAGCACCAGGGCGAGCGCGGCCGAGGCCGCAATGACTAGACCCTTGCCCGAGCGGTTCGCCGCAGATGCCGTCGCCGACCCTGCCCCGAGCGCTTGCGCCGCGTGGTCCGCCGAGGAGACCGCAGCTGCGCGCGACGCGGGTGCTGCCGGCGCGAAAGCCGCCGGCGGGGCAGCCGCCGATGCCGTGGGCGCCGACGGCGCCGCCGAAGCGGATGGCCGCGAATGCAGTACGGTTCTAGCTGTGTCCGGCGTCTGCTGCAAAGGAGGCGGGTGCGCTGCCGTGATGGCGGGCAATCCCTGCGACCCGATACCGGTCGAGAGTGTCACGGTTTGCATCGGCTCCGCTGTGGCGGCACGCCGGCGCGAGGAAAGCGATGCAATCGGCTCAGCGGCTGCGCTCCCGAGAGCGGGCTCCAACGGCACACCTTGAACCTCCGGCAGTGCTCGAATGAACTCATCCGCGCTCGAGAACCGCTGGTCAGGATCCTTCGCGAGCGCGCGCATGACTGCATCCACCGCTGCTTGCGGAATATTCGGACAGTGCACCGTCGGCGGCTCGGGTATGTCGCGCACATGCGCACTTTCGATCTCGAATTGAACCTTGGCTCGGAACGGCGGGACCCCGCAGAGCAGTTCGTACAACGTGATGCCCATCGCGTAGATGTCGGTGCGCACGTCGACCGCCCGCCCGAGGATTTGTTCCGGCGCCATGTAATAGGAGCTGCCGATCCTCGTGCTCGCCTGTGTCATTCCGGTCGAGTTCTGCACTTTTGCAATGCCGAAATCGGTGACCTTGACGATGCTCTCCTGGTTCAGCATGAGATTCGCAGGCTTGAGATCGCGATGGATGATGCCTCGGCGATGGCCAGCGCCGACCCCGCGCAGCGCCTGAACGATGATCGGAAGGCTGAGCTGCGCGGGTATCGGGCCGCAGCGCTGAATCATGTTCGCGAGGGATTCGCCCTCGATGAACTCCATGACCGCTACCGGCGAGTTGCGCCAGATGAGGAAATCGAACAGCGTCGCAACGTTGGGGTGGTTCAATGCGGCTTGCACGCGCGCCTCGTGCCGAAACCGCTCGACGAAGCTCGGGTCGCTTTGCAGCTCCGCGCTCAATACCTTGACGGCGACGGTCCGGTCGAGATTGACGTCGAGCGCCTTGTACACGACGCCCATGCCGCCACGGCCGACCACTTGCAGGATGCGATAGTGCTCGATGATCTCGCCGATCATGCGGCGATCTCCCGGATCCGAAGCAATTGCACCGTGATATTGTCGGGACCGCCTCGGGACTTCGCAAGCTGAACCAATGCGCGCGACGCCTCGAGAGGAGCCTGCGCGCTCGTGATCGACTCCATTTCCCGCTCCTCCACCGAGCCATGCAAGCCGTCGGTGCACAAGAGCAGTATGTCGCCCGGCTTCAGGCGCGTCGCCGCGGCGCTGAACTCCGCCGAGACCATCGGAGACTCCGCGCCGAGTGCCGCAGTGAGTACGGTGCGTCCGTCATGCGTGCGCGCCTCGGCGACGCTGATCAGACCGCACCTCACCAGCTCACTCGCCACCGTGTGATCGCGCGTCAACTGCGTTGCGTGCCTGTCTCGAATCAGATAGAGGCGCGAGTCTCCGATATGGCCAACCGAGAGCTCTGCGCCACGCAGGATCGCAGCGCTGCAAGTCGTGCCCATCCCCTTCAGCTCGGCCGTACGCCGGGCCAAGCTGAGGATGCTGCGATGAGCCTCCCCGAAGGCCTCGATCAGCACCGCTTGAGCGCCTTGCGCCGTGGAGCTGAGGAAGACATCGCGCACGACCTGAGCGGCCAATCGACTGGCGGTCGAGCCGCCGCTGTGACCACCCATGCCGTCGGCGACGAGCAGCAATCTTCCGCGCTTCGCGAACTCGGCATCGTCGGGCGGTTCGCAATACAGACAATAGTCTTCGTTCGCGGTCCGCTGACATCCGACGTCGCTCAAGCTCGCGAGCTCGATATCGGGCCGAGTCGTCATGCCCGATCACCCACCACGGCGCGCGCTCCCGCTGATGGATCACCGGATTTCGCCATGGATTCGACCCGCCTCATGCTCTGTGGTACGTGAACACCGTGGGACAGCTCTTGCCAAGATAGATGCGATCCCCATCCTGCAGCAACACCTGGTCGATGCGCCCCGAGGCGGTCGAATTGACGTACGTGCCGTTCGAGGATTGGCGGTCGATCACGGCCACACCGTCATCTACCGGCACCACCCATGCGTGCTCCTTGGAGACCGAATCGTCGGGCAAGGACACGGCGCACCGCGCCGGGTCGCGTCCGATGAGCAGGCCCGCCTTGGGTATGGGAAAGCGGTTACCCGCCATCGGGCCACCGCTCACATGCAAAGTCCCGAAGTTCGGCGATCCCCGTTGCGCGGTTGCGGGGTCGAGGATCCTCGTTGCCTTGAGCGCCGGGCCGTGCGTTTCGCGCACGAGCGCCGGAGCTCGAGAGCGAAACAGGAGCCAAGTCATCGCTGCGCACGCGGCCACCGCCGCGAGCAGCGTCCCCAGCACGCTCGGGAGTCCGAAAGAA
>DATHCO010000035.1:0-6627 GCA_035319505.1 Steroidobacteraceae bacterium
AGCCGAGCAAGTTCGGGCCCTGGCCTGCGCCCTGCACGGCGCGCGGCTCGAGGGCAAGCCCCGTGCGAGCGGCGCGCATGCGTGCCTCGGTGCGGTGCGCGACGAGCCAGGTTTGTGGCGGGCGGGCGATGCGGCGGTCGCGCTCGACCCCTTGTCCGGGCAAGGCATCTATCAAGCGCTCGCCAGCGCTCGCCTCATCGCCACGGCGATCCGATCGGTGCTGAGCGGCACAGATCCCACACTCGCCCGGCGCTTCGTCGCCGATTGGCATCGACAAGTCTTCGAGCGCACGCTGCGCATCGCCGCCGGGCTTTACCGCGAGAACAGCGCGCGCGGCGAGTTCTGGAGCGAGAGCTGCGCCCGCTACGAGGCGCAGCTCCATGGGGAGAGAGGAGCGATGGGCAGCGCGCGCATCGAGCGGCGTCCCGTGCTCATCGATGAGCGCATCGTGGAGCGCGATGTACTCGTATCGGCCGGATATCCGCGTGGCGTCTGGCATGTCTCGGGAGTGCCGATCGCGCCGCTCCTGCGCTACTTCGAGGCGAACGCCGGGGCGACGCTCGAGTCCGCCGCGAATTCCCTCGAGAAAACTCCGCGGGCGGTGGCCGCCGCAGTGGACTGGCTCAAACAGCAGGGGCCGCTGCCGAGGCAGCTTACGCCCACCGATTAGGAACAACAGGGGAGAGAGCGTCGTGCCCATTCGCGCCGGAATGTTTTCATCGCTTGCGGTAATTCTCGCCGCAGCGCTCGCGCCGAGTACCGCCGTCCACGCCGAGGGCAAGCCCCCCGGCTTGGATCTCGTGCGTACTGACTGCAGCGGCTGCCATCAGGAGCACAACGGCGGGTTCGATCGCATCAGCGCGATCCGCAAGACTCCCGAAGGATGGGTGATGACGCTGTTTCGCATGCGTCAGGTGCACGGTGTCGTGCTCGACGATGAGGGGCGCCAAGCGATCGTGCGCTACCTCTCCGACACTCAAGGTCTCGCGCCCTCCGAATCCGCTGCCGGTCGCTTTGCGCTCGAGGAGCGACCGAACGCTCCCGACATCGACCTAGGACCTGAGATCGGAGTGGTGTGCGGCCGATGCCATTCCCTCGCGCGGGCGGCGCTGCAACGGCGCGACGAGGAGGAGTGGCGCAAGCTCAGCCACACCCACCTCGGCCAGTGGCCCTCGACCGAATATCAACAGGCCGGCCGCGATCGGCCTTGGTGGCAGATCGCGAGCGGTCCCCTGCCCGCGCAGCTGGCCTCGCTCTATCCCTTGTCCACGACCGCATGGAGCGAGTGGCAGAGGCACCCGACCGCCGACCTGAGCGGCAACTGGGTCATCGTCGGACACGTTCCCGGAGGGCGGGATTTCTTCGGCACGGGACGCATCTCCCGCGATGCGCAGGGCGCCTACACGGCCCTCTATCAACTCGAGGATGTGGACGGGACCGAGTTTGCGGGTCAATCCAGGGCGGTCGTGTACACGGGCTACGAGTGGCGCGGCAGTGCCGATGTCGCCCAACGCGCGCGACGCGAGGTCTATCACGTCTCGGAGGACGGCAACCGGATCGAAGGACGGTGGTTCTATGAGGATCACGCCGAGGACGGCGGGGAATGGACGGCCGTCCGCGATCTCGAGCCCGCGCAAATCGTGGCGGTGCTGCCGCAATCGATTCGCGCAGGCAGCACGGCGACGGTGAGCGTCGTCGGCGTCGGGCTGGGTGCGCATGTCTCCTTCGGCGAGGGTACGAGCGCGAGCAACGTGCGCAGCAATCCACACCTCATCCGAGCCGACGTGAGGGTCGATCCCGATGCCGCGGTGGGGCTGCGCACGGTAACGGCGGGGACCCTCGGCGGCGGGCACCTCGCCGTCTATCGCCGGATCGACGAGATCAGCGTACAGCCGGGCTACGCCATCGCACGCCTGGGTGGCGGGCGTGTCGAGCCCGTGAGTGCGCAGTTCGAGGCGCTCGCCTCGACCCGATTGGCGGACGGACAGCTGCTGCCGCTCGGACCGATCGAAGTCACCTGGAGCTCGAAGCCTCACAACGCGGAGGCGGCGCGCAGCGAGGACGAGAAATACGCCGGCTACATCGATCGACGCGGCCGGTTTCTGCCGAGCGTGGCGGGCCCCAATCCGGCGCGTGAGTTCTCGGGCGACAACGTGGGTGACCTGACGATCATCGGCGCGATCCGCGATGGGGACCGAGAGGTGGCGGCACAAAGTCACCTGATCGTGACCGTGCAGCGCTGGATCACCCCGCCGATTTATTGAGCAACTCGGTGAGCATCATGCAGTACACCCAGGAGCGGCTCGAGTGGAATTCCTCGAACGGGCACCTTGTGCCCACGGACGCCGGGCACTATTTGCTGCACGTGCCGACCACTGCGCTATTCGGTGTGGATGAGCTGGCGCTCGCGGTCATCGAACGATGGCGGGAGGCGGGATCTCTCAGCGTCGATGAGCTGGTCGAGCGGCTCGCGGATCGCTACGAGCCTTCCCGCGTGCGCGCCTTCGCGGAAGAGCTTCGCGCGCTCGAGATTCTGCAGCCCTCGGGGAGCCTGACGCCCGTCAATCCGGTGGCCGCCAAGATCACCTCCTACCCGTTGAGCACCCTGGTGCTCAACGTCAATACGGGCTGCAATCTCTCCTGCACCTATTGCTACAAGGAGGACCTCGCCAAGCCCGCCGACGGCCGCAAGATGGATCTCGTGACCGCCTTGAGGAGCGTCGATCTGCTCTTGCGGGCCGGCGGCACACGCGATCGGCTCAACATCGTGTTCTTCGGCGGCGAGCCGCTCACCGGCATCCCCCTCATTGAGAAGGTCACCGCTTACGCCGAGGCCGAGGCCAAGCGCCACGGCAAGGTCGTCGACTTCTCGTTGACCACGAACGCAACGCTGCTGACGCCGGCGTTGATCGAGTACTTCGATGCGCATCGCTTCGGCATCTCGGTCTCGATCGACGGGCCCAAGGCCGTCCACGATCGGCATCGCAGGAGCGTCGGCGGACGCGGCACCTACGACACGGTGGCGCGCAAGGTCGCGCTGCTGCTCGAGCGCTACCGCTCGCGCCCGGTGGGGGCGCGGGTGACGCTCGGGAGCGGCAACACGGAGGTCGAGGCCATTCATAGGCACTTGAGGGGCGAGATCGGTTTTCACGAGGTGGGGTATGCGCCGGTCACCTCCGCCGCGGATGCCGCCCACGCATTGACCGATTCCGAGCTGAGCGAAGTGCACCAGGCCTTCGAGAGGCTGGGCGAGGATTATCGGCGCGCGGCCCTGCGCGGGGAGAACAACGGGTTCTCCAACATGCATCAGCTGATGACGGACCTGCACGAGGGGCGGCGCAAATCGCTCCCCTGCGGCGCCGGGGTCGGCTTGCTCGCGGTGGACGGCGGCGGCGATCTCAACCTCTGCCACCGGTTCACGGGGTCGGATCTACCCAAGTTCGGAAGCGTGACTCAGGGCATCGATCGCCAGAGGCTCGGGGAGTTTCTCGAGAAGGCCATCGACCGGGAAGGAACCCATTGCCAGAGCTGCCGCATCCGCAATCTCTGTGCGGGTGGCTGCTACCACGAATCATACTCACGCTTCGGCGATCCGCACCATCGCACCTATCACTACTGTCATCTGCTTCGCCGCTGGGTCGATTTCGGCGTGCGCGTCTACGCCGAGATCAAGCGCAGCAATCCCGCTTTCTTCTCCCTGCACGTCGAACCGAGGAGTATTTCCACATGAGTGAACTCAAACCGACCAACCGCAAGGCGGAGCTATTGCTCGATGCCGTCGACGATGGGCACCTCGCCGAGGTGCTCTCCATGGAGACTGTGGCAGGATGCGCCACCACCTTCGATCCGGGCTGGGAGGTGGACCCGTTCGGCGGCGTGGCCTCCCTCTGTCAACCGATGGAGGCCGACCTGTACGGCTGCTCGGACCCCTGCTGGTGGCCGGCACAGGTCCCCGACACCATGAACACCTATCCGAACTGGGATGCGGGGAAGCCCTCGGCGCCGGCCGACTGGCGCAACCTCGACAGCGTATTTCCGAAAAAATGAGGAGGCGGGCGATGCCGACAGCAACTCTCCGGGCGCATCGGTGCGCGCGCTTGGCTTTGAGCTGGATGCTCCTCGCGCTGGGCGCCTCGACCGTCGCGGGCACCGCGGCCGGAGCGACCCCGAAGCCCGATCTCATCGTGACCGGCACAAAACCCGATCGCCTCTTCATCATCGATGCGTCGACTCGGAGCGTGCGCGCCGAGCATCGGGTTCCGGGCGCCGAAGGACAGATCTTCACGATCATTATCTCACCCGATCAGCGCACGGCCTACCTGCTGGTCGATCGCATGGAGCGGATCGTCGGCATCGACGTACGCAGCGGCCGGGAGGTGTTTCGCGCCGACTTGTCGACCCCGCAGGAGCGCGTGAAGTGCTTCTTCGCGATGACCATCTCGCCGGACGGTAAGGAGCTCATCGTGTATGAGCTACCGACGAAGCTCGAGCCGAGCGAGTACGTCGTGGAGGATCCGCGCTTCGCGGTGTTTGCGACGGATGCGGGACTCTCCGCGAAGGCGGTGCGGAGCTTCACCGCCCCGCGCAGAGTTCATACCCTGCTCGCGAGGCCCGACGGGCGCAGCTTCTACGCCAT
The DNA here is from genome assembly GCA_035319505.1 of Steroidobacteraceae bacterium. Classification (GTDB taxonomy): domain Bacteria; phylum Pseudomonadota; class Gammaproteobacteria; order Steroidobacterales; family Steroidobacteraceae; genus Bog-1198. Next base: position 4,637 of record DATHCO010000035.1, read on the forward strand.
CGGATTCGATCTGTACGAATACGACGTTCGCAGCGGGAAACTGCTGGGGACGCGGGGCATTCAGCACTGGCAGATCCCCGATCACACGACACCGGATCTGCTCGCATTCTGGCCCGTCACCGAGCCCACCGGCATCTTCACGAGCCCGGTGACGACGGAGGTCAAGCGGGGCTCGGAGAGTGTGCCGACGACGGCGCTGATGGTACTCGACCTGAAGAGTGGGGATCTCGCCTACCACGACTTCGAGCCCTTGTCGGCGCTCATCTTTTCGACGGTGTTGAGTCCCGACAAGCACCATGCGTACGGCGTCTATACGACCTTGACCAGCATCGATACCGTGGCGTACCGGCTCGAGAGGCGCATACCGCTCGATCACACGTTCTACGATATCAATGTGTCCTCCGACGGACGGGAGATCTATCTCGGCGGCACGAACTGCGACGTCGCGTTTTACGATGCCGCGACACTCGAGAAGAAAGCCATCTTGAAGCTTCCCGGCTGCAGCGATCAGGTGCTATCGACGCTCCGTGTCATCCACGACCGCTAAATCGCGCGGCCTGCGCCGGCTTTTGTGGCCGCACCTCGCGCCGCAGCTCGCCGTATTCGGTGTGGCGCTTTTGCTCGGGCTCACGCTCGCGGCGATGTCTGCGGCGCAGCCCTTGCTCACGCGGATGGTGATCGACCAGGGTCTCATCGGACGGCACTTTTCCGTGCTGGCAGGGGCTTGCCTGGGGATGCTCGGCCTCGCAGCGCTCGGATTCGTACTCGGGGGCGTGCACCGGGCGGTGTATGTACGGGCGGCGGGGCGCTCGCTCCTGTCGCTCCGAAGCGAGGTCTACGAGCATCTGTTGCGGGTATCTCCGCGGCGCCTCACGCGCATCCCCGTGGGCGATCTCGTGAGTCGCCTCGACGGCGATATTGCCGAGGTGCAGCGCTTCGGGACCGACGCCGCTGCCTCGTTCATCGCGAGCGTGTTGTCGCTGGCTGCGATCGGCGCCGTGATGCTCGCGCTCTCCTGGCGGCTCACCCTGCTCGTGGCCGCGTTGCTCCCGCTTCAGCTCCTGGTGCGTCACCATGCTCGACCGCGCATCGAGAGCAGCACGCGCGCTCTGCGAGCTTCCGCGGCGAGCCTGTCCGGATTCCTGGTCGAGACGCTGTCCGGCGTTCGTCAGGTCCAATCCGCGGCCGCGGAGCGACTCGAGGCGAGACGCCTCGCGGAGCTCGGCGATGCGTACTTGAAGCGCGTGCTGCGCCAGCAATGGGTGACTTACGCGACCGGCTCCTCCGCCGCGCTCCTCGGGCATGTGGCGACCGCCGCCACCTTCGTACTGGGTGGCTGGTACGCGCTTCGCGGCGAGCTCTCCGTGGGCACGCTCGTCGCCTTCGTCTCCTACCTCGGAAGAAGCGCGGGATCCGCCGCCTCCATCACGGCGCTCTACAGCAGCTATCAGCGCGCGCGGGTGAGCCTCGAGCGGATCGACGAGCTCCTCGAGCTGCCGCCCGTGCGTGAATCGCCCGCAGCGGTGCCGCTGCTCGCGGATGCGCGGGGGGCTCTGCGCTTCGATTCGGTGAGCGTCTCGGCAAGCGAGGGGCGACCGGTGCTCGATGCGGTGAGCTTCGACATTCAGGCGGGGAGCAAGGTGCTGCTCTGCGGCGTCTCCGGGACCGGGAAATCCACGCTTGCCGATCTCCTCAGGCGTTTCATCGATCCGGATAGCGGGGAAATCCTCCTCGACGGCCGGTCGCTCGAGGCGTACCGGCTCGAGGATCTGCGCAGGCGCATCGCGGTGGTGGAGCACTCGCCGACCTTGTTCCGCGGAACCATCCTCGAGAACCTGCGTTACGGCCACGAGCAGGTGGGAGACGCCGAGGCGATCGAGGCCGCCCGCAGGACCGGCGTTCATGAGTTCGTGGAAAAGCTCCCCCAGCGCTATGCGACGGAGGTCGGGGAGGGCGGGGCGGGATTGTCCACCGGGCAGCGCCAGCGGATC
>DATHCO010000036.1:0-8955 GCA_035319505.1 Steroidobacteraceae bacterium
GACCAGCAACCCCTTCAGGAGACTCGCCGGCAAGCTCGAGCTCAGCCAGTCGGCAAGGCCCGCGATGGCCGCTTTGATCGCATCCATCGGCACCTGGGCCCAGGCGAATACGGCCTGGAACACGAGGAACAGGACCGACGCGAGGATCAGCGGCCCGAGCAGCGGATGGAGAACGATGGCATCGACCTTGTCGCTGAAGGTGACGCCATCGAGCCGGTCGCCGCCGATGACTTTCAAGATTCTGCGAACCTCGGCCTGATCGTGCTCGATATCGGCTGCCGTCAGCCTGCGCCACGCGTGGCGTGGCGCCTGTGGAGCGGCGAAATCCGGTGCATCGAGCACCTTGATCAGCTCCCTCGCGCCCGAGGGCTTGATTCCGACCGTCTCGACCACCGGAACACCGAGCTCGCGCGCGAGCTTGTCGACGTCGATGACGATACCTTTACGCCGCGCGATGTCGGTCATATTGAGAGCGATGACCATGGGGAGCCCGATGCGCTTCAAGCTCAAGACCAGCCGCAGGTTCTGGCGCAGATTGGTCGCATCGGTGACGCAGACCACGAAGTCGGGCGAGCTCTCGCCGGCGCGCCGGCCGAGCAGCACGTCCGCCGTCACCTGCTCATCGGGGGTCAAGGGGTCGAGGCTGTACGCACCCGGGAGATCCAGAATACGGATCCGGCGCCCGGCAGGGGTAACGAGCGCACCCTCCTTGCGCTCCACCGTGACCCCTGCATAGTTCGCGACCTTCTGTCGGCTGCCGGTCAAGACGTTAAACAGCGCCGTTTTGCCGCAGTTAGGATTGCCGACCAGGGCAACCAAGGGGTTTCGGGGCGCGCCAGGCAGGGCGTCCATGAAACCGGCTAGGAGCCTGTCTGCTCCGGGCAGACGCGTATGCAGGCTGCCTCGAACAGGCGCAGGCCAAAGGTGCCCGTGCCGACACGCACCGCGATCGGATCCCGCGCGAGTAGGCCTCGCGCGACGATTCTTACCGCCTCTCCGGGCAGAAAGCCGAGCTCCGCCAGCCGCCTGCCGAGCTCGGACGGAGCCGAAGGCTCGTTAGGGGCGACCGATAGAACCCGCGCCACGGTGCCTGTGGCGAGATCCGCCAGGCGCATGCCGGGCTGCGGCTCAGGTTTGACGTCCATGTAAGGAAGTGTATATGAGAATCGTTCCTATTACCATTAAGTGAAGCAACCCTATTTCCCGCGGGCATTGCATCAATATTGTGGCGCAGCAATCTATCTGGGAAACCCCCTATAGCCGCGCGAGCGCTACTGAGTGAGGAGCAGCGTTCCTGCTACTCTAGTCTCCCACCGTCGGAGCCTCATGAAATGCCTACCCTTTTTGAGAAGATCATTGCGGGAGAGGTGCCCGCCACGGTCGTTTATCGGGACTCGCGCGTCGTTGCGTTCCTGGACATTCGACCGGCCGCTCCAGTGCACATCTTGATCGTCCCTCACAAGCCCATTCCGACCACCGACGCTATCGAGGATTCGGACGAGTCGTTGATCGGTCACATGGTCATCGTGGCGCGCGACATCGCCCGTCAGCAGGGCATCGCGAAGAGCGGATATCGCCTCATCCTCAACTGCAACCCCGACAGCGGCCAGGAAGTCTATCACCTGCATTTGCATTTGCTGGGCGGGCGTCCCTTGGGGCCCCTGGTCCAGCGCACGTGAGCGCTCTGACGCGAAAGACAAAGGAACGGTCATGAAGAAGAATAAGGCTGCGCCGCTCAAGCGCTCGCGCACCAAGCTCCGGGTCACACAGGGAACCGCGATGAAAAAACCGTTCAAGCCTCGCACATCGACGGGTGCCGCGAAATTGGCGACGCGCCGCGCCTCGACGTTACGCGCCTCGAGAGGACTCACGCCCGTCGCGACGCGCCGCGAGCTCTATCCGGCCATCGAACCCCATCGACAGGGGTATCTGCGCGTCTCGGACGTGCATGAGATCTACTACGAGGAATCGGGTAATCCCGCGGGTAAGCCCGTGGTGTTCCTGCACGGCGGTCCCGGCGCAGGGTCCGACAAGCGCGCGCGGCAGTTCTTCGATCCGCACCACTACCGCATCGTGATCTTCGATCAGCGCGGCTGCGGCCGCAGTCGCCCGAGCGCGAGCTTGATCGAGAACACCACCTGGCATTTGGTGGCCGACATCGAGCGCCTGCGCAAGCACCTCGGTATCGAGCGCTGGCTGGTGTTTGGCGGATCCTGGGGCTCGACACTCGCGCTCGCCTATTCCGAGGCGCATCCGGAGCGCGTGAGCGAGCTCGTCCTGCGAGGCATTTTTCTGCTGCGCCACTCGGAGATCCGCTGGCTATATCAACACGGGGCCTCGGAGATCTTTCCGGATTGCTGGGAGGCGTACCGCGACGCGATCCCCGCCGACGAGCGCGACGATTTCCTTCGCGCCTACCACGATCGGCTCACGGGGAACGACCAGCGCACGGCGCTCGCCGCGGCGCGAGCTTGGTCGGTGTGGGAAGCATCCACCAGTTTCCTGTACACCAATCTCGACAATATCCGCAAGTGGAGCGAGGACGAGTTCGCCTTGGCGGTGGCGCGCATCGAATGCCATTATTTCGTGAATCGCGGCTTTCTGCGCAGCGAGACCCAGCTGCTCGACGACGTAGCGCGCATTCGCCACATTCCCGCGACCATCGTCCAGGGCCGCTATGACATCGTCTGCCCCGCAACCAGCGCCTGGGATCTGCACCGCGCGTGGCCGGAAGCGGATCTTCGCATCGTGCGCGATGCCGGCCATTCGGCGTTCGAGCCCGGCAATGTGCACGAGCTGGTGCTCGCGACGGACCGATACCGGAGCCGTTAGCCTGCCGCGGCCCACGCTCGTAGCGTCGAGGCGGACGATCCCGTGGCCGGTGTGGTGTGCGCCGTTCGCCCGAGCCGCTGCCGCTGTGGCCCTCCTCGCGCTGTCGCCGCTCGCCTGCGCCGCCACCAGAATCCTGCGATTTCCGGACGTCTGGCACGACCGTGTGGTTTTTACCTACGCCGGCGACCTCTGGACCGTGGGCACCTCCGGCGGGACCGCCGCGAGGCTCACCTCGCACCCGGGTCTCGAGCTGTTCGCGAAGTTCTCGCCCGACGGTCGCCAGATCGCTTTCACGGGTCAGTACGGCGGCGACGAGCAGGTCTACGTCATGCCCGCGGGCGGTGGTGCGCCGCGCCAGCTCACGTACTATCCGGCCCCCGGCCCGCTGCCCGACCGCTGGGGTTACGACAATCAGGTGTACGGCTGGACACCCGACGGTCGCTCGATCCTGTTCCGCTCCGCGCGCGACGGCCACAACCCGGTGGACTGCAAGCTCTATACGGTGCCTGCGGACGGCGGGGCGGCGAGCGCCTTGCCCATGCCGTTCGCCGGCGCCGGCCATTTCTCGCAAGACGGCAAGCGCATCGTCTATTCGCCCTTATGGCGCGATTTTCGCAACGAAAAACGCTACCAGGGCGGGTGGGCCAACGATCTCTATATCTTCGACCTCGAGCATCCCGCGCTGGTGCAGGTCACGAGCGATCCGCACACGGATCGCGATCCGATGTGGATCGGCTCGACCATCTATTTCAACTCCGACCGCAGCGGCGTGTTCAATCTCTATCGCTACGAGGTGGCCAGCGGCCGGACCGAGCAACTAACCCGCTACGCCGACTGGGACGTGCGCTGGCCGAGCGCCGACGCCGACGGGCAAATCGTGTACGAGTTGGACGGCGAACTCCACCTCTACGATACGCGCAGCCGCACCGATCACGCGATTCCGATTCTCGTGCCGACCGACGACACGACCCGGCGACGGCAGAGCGTGAACGCGGCGGACAACATCGAGAGCGAGGCCATCGCCCCCGGCGGCGAGCGGCTCGCCATCGTAGCCCGCGGTGATGTGTTCACGGTGCCGGTGGAACACGGGGTGACGCGCAATCTAACGCACTCCTCGAACGCGCACGATCGCGAGGTCGCATGGTCGAGTGACGGCCGGCGCTTGGCGTACGTCTCGGACTCGAGCGGCGAGGAAGAGCTCTACGTTCAGGCCCAGGACGGCCGTACGCCTCCCGAGCCGATCACCTCGACCTCGAAGGGCCGCTATTTCTCTCCGCGCTGGTCGGGGGACGACAAGCGGATCGCCCTCGCCGATCAGACCGGCCGCCTTTATGTGATCGAGGTCGCGAGCAAACGCTGGGTCGAGATTGCCAAGGACCCGCAAGAGATCGCTCTCGACTATCAATGGTCGCCGGACGGGCGGTACCTGAGCTATTCGCGCAACGATCCCAACGGCTATTCGGGTGTGTACATTTGGTCCGTCGCGGACTCGATATCGAGGCGTGTCACGCCGGAATTCTTCAACGCGCTCTCCCCTGCATGGGCTCCAAACGGCGAGCTCCTGTACTTCCTGAGCGCACGTGAGTATCAGCCGCTACTGTCTGCCGTGGAGTTCGATTTCGCCGCCGATCGCCCGATGGGGATATTCGCGCTCGCCCTGCGCGGGGGCGTGAAAAATCCCTTCGGCGTGCGCGACGACGAGCCCGGCGAGGAGCGCGAGGAAGCCGGCAAGGAGGATCGGAAGAAGGGCAAACCCGAGGTGCACGTGAAAATCGACTTCGACGGGATCATGCAACGCGTGATCCGTGTGCCCCTCGAAGCCGATAACTTGAGCGAGTTGCGCGCGGGCGAGGATAGCTTGCTTTATCGGCGCAGCGGCCCGTTCTATTACGGGCGCGAATCGAGCATCAAGCCGAGCGTGATGGCCTATTCGATCAAGGATCGCGAGGCAACGCCCGTCGTGGACGACGTCGTCTCATGGTCGGCGACGGCCGACGGCAAGCATGTGCTCGCGCGGCTGGCGTCGAAGGAGATCAAGTATTACGAGGTGGGCAAGGGCGAGGACGGCAAAGGCGAGGACGCGAAGAGCGTCTCCCTGGCCGGCCTCGTGACGACCCGCGTGCCGGCGCAGGAGTGGCAGCAGATCTTCGCCGAGGTCTGGCGCCGCTACCGGGATTACTTCTATGTTGCCAACATGCACGGCTACGACTGGCTCGCGATTCGCAGAAAGTACGAGCCCTTGCTCGAGCACCTCGGGCACCGCTCGGACTTGAACTACGTGATCGCAGAGATGATCGCCGAGTTGACGGTGCAACACGCCTACATCGAAGGCGGCGACTTCGGGCTTCCCAAGCGGCCCTACGTGGCCCTCCCCGGGGCGCTCTTCGAGCTCGATGCGAAGTCCGGCCGCTATCGCATTGCGAAAATCTATGCCGGCCAAAATGAGGAGGAGCGCTACCGATCTCCACTCACCGAGGTCGGCGTCGACGTGCACGTGGGCGATTACGTGCTCGCCATCAACGGGCGCGAGCTCAAGGCCGGCACCGATCCCTATGAGCTGCTGATCGCCCCGCCGGATCAGCCGGTAGAGTGGGTGGTCGCGGCAGCCGCGGACGGCAGAGCCGCGCGCACCATTCGCTATCGGCCGGTGGCAAGCGAAGCGGACCTGCGCTATCTCGAGTGGGTCAACGCCAACCGCGCACGCGTGGATCTGCTGAGCCACCACCGGGCGGGGTATATTCATCTTCCCGACATGGGCGATGCCGGAATCCGCGAATTCATCAAATGGTGGTTCCCCCAGGTACGCAAGGAGGCCCTCGTGGTCGACGAGCGCGACAACGGCGGCGGCAACATCTCCGAGATGCTGATCGAGCGGCTGGCGCGCACGCTCCGCGGTACCGACTATGCGCGCAATCACGATATCGCCGGCACGTATCCGCGAGTGGTCCAACCCGGGCCGAAGGTGGCTCTCATCAACGAGGGCACGGGCTCGGACGGGGATATTTTCGCGTACGCCTTCAGGCAGTGGAACGTGGGGACGCTCGTTGGCAAGCGCAGCTGGGGTGGAGCGGTCGGCATCACCGACCATGGGCCCCTGCTCGACGGCGGAAGCGTATTCGTGCCCGAATTCGGCACCGCCGATGCGGCCGGTCATTGGATCATCGAGGGCTACGGGGTCGATCCGGACATCGTCGTCGAGCAGGATCCGGTCGAGGTTTTGGGCGGCCATGATCCGCAACTCGAGCGCGGCGTGGAGGAATTGATGAAGCGCCTGCCGGAGGTCCCGAGCGAGTTGCCGCAGCGCCCGGCGGCGCCGGACAAGACGCATTAGGAGGCCGGGAGAATGTCCGAGCTCGTCATGTTGGGGCTCGCGCGCTGCGCGGATGCGCGCGAGCTCGCCGAGATGTCGCGCGACTTGATCGAGCAGGGGCTCGCCTGGTCGTGGACGACGGCGCGCGTCGAGCGCTCGATCCGAGGCCGTGAATCTTCCGTCGTCGTCGCTCGCTGCGAGCGCCGCATCGCGGCCTTCGCCATCATGCATTTCGGGGACGAGGTTGGGCATCTCAATCTGCTCGCGGTGGCGCCGGCCTACCGCCGCCGGGGCCTCGGTCGGCGCCTCATCGAGTGGCTCACCGCCACCGCCATCGAGGCGGGCGTCTTTCGCATCGACCTGGAATTGCGCGCACGCAACGATGCGGCGCGAATCTTCTACGAGCGCCTGGGATTCGACGCGCTCGACGTTCTCGAGGGTTATTATCAGGGGCGGGAGGCGGCGCTGCGGATGACGCGGCGCTTGACCAAAGCCCCGTGAACAAGGTGTCGACGTTGAAGCCGGTGCTGCGCTCGTTCGGATCGACGGGCCGTGAGGTCGCGGTGATCGGGCAGGGCTCGTGGCGCTCGGAGGAGCACCCCGATCAGGCGGTGAAGGCCTTGCGGCGCGGCCTCGACCTCGGCATGACCCACATCGACACCGCGGAGATGTACGGCTCAGGGGCTGCGGAGCGACTCATCGGCACGGCAATCGCGGGTCGGCGCGAGGAGGTCTTTCTGGTATCCAAGGTGCTGCCGAGCCACGCCGGGAGGCGCGCCGCGGTGACGGCTTGCGAGAATTCGCTCGCGCGGCTCAAGACCGATCGACTCGATTGTTTATTGCTGCACTGGCGCGGTGAGCATCCGCTCGAGGAGACGATTGCCGCCTTCGAGGCGCTCTCGAAGAGCGGCAAGATCCTCGCCTGGGGCGTGAGCAACTTCGACGTCCCCGATCTCGAGGAGGTGCGCGCGATCGCGGGCGAGGGACACCCGGCCTGCAATCAGGTGCTGTACCACCTGCAGGAGCGTGCGATCGAGCACGAGGTCTTGCCCTGGTGCCTGGAGCACGGTGTGGCCCTCGTGGCCTACACGCCCTTCGGTCAATCCACCGCTGCGTTCGAGCCGCGCAACAAGCCGGGTCGGGAACTCGGTGAGATCGCCGCCGCGCATCAGGCGACGCCGCGACAGGTCGCGCTCGCGTTCTTGCTGCGCCACTCCAATAGCTTCGTCATTCCCAAGGCGTCCGGGATTGCGCACGTGGAGGAAAACGCCGCAGCCGGACGGCTCTGCTTGAGCGACGCCGACACGGCGCGCCTCGACGCTGCCTTCCCGCGCGGCAGGCCGCGCCCGCTTCCGATGCTTTGAGCGCGTATTCGTCCAGCTCGCGGATCCGAGGGGTAGGCGCGGAGCGGCCGCTCGCGCGTGGCGCCCCCGGCTCAGGGGACTTTCAACATGTGCCGGCCCGCAGCGGCCACGCTCGTCGTGCCGGTGAGCGCCAGAGACACGAGCAACTCATTGCGAATGATCTCGAGAGCCCGCTTGACTCCCGGCTCACCGGCCGCGGCGAGGGCGAACAGAAACGTCTTGCCGATCAGGCCGGCGCGCGCACCCAGCGCGAGCGCCTTTGCCAAGTCCTGGCCGGAGCGGATCCCGCCGTCGAACAGCACTTCACAGCGTCCGCCGACGGCCTCGACGATCTCGGGCAGCACGGATATCGAGGAGGGCGCACCGTCGAGCTGACGGCCGCCGTGATTCGATACCACGACCGCATCGGCCCCCGCGGCGATCGCAAGTCGCGCATCCTCGGCGTCCATCACACCCTTCAGGATCAAGCGTCCGGGCCAACGACTGCGCACCCATTCGACGTCGCGCCAGTTCGCGGTCGGGTCGAATTGCGTCTGCGTCCACTCGGCCAACGTGCGGATGCCGCTCACGCCGCCGATGCGCCCGACGAGATTGCCGAAATTGCGGCGTTTCCCGAAGAGGACGCGGGCCGCCCAGGCGGGGCGGGTCGCGACGTCCCACGCGTTGGCGAGCGTCACGCGGGGCGGAATTGACAAGCCGTTGCGTGCGTCGCGGCGCCGCTCGGCGATGACCTGCAAATCCAAGGTCAGCATCAGCGCCGAGCACTCGGCGGCGATCGCCCTCTCGATGAGCTCTCGATTGAATCCGCGGTCGCGCATGAGGTACTGCTGAAACCAGAACGGCCGATCGGTCGCCTCGCGCACCTCCTCGATCGAGCAGATCGACATGGTGCTCAGGCAGAAGGGGATGCCGAATGCCGCGGCGGCGCGAGCGCCCAGGATCTCCCCGTCGGGGTGAAACAGCCCCGCAAGCCCGGTGGGTGCGATCGCGAGCGGCATGGAGGCCTCGCTCCCGACGACCGTCGTTGAGAGAGTGAGGTTGGAGACGTCGACCATGACGCGTTGTCGGAACTTCAAGGCGTCGAGATCTCGGGCGTTGGCGCGCAGCGTGCGCTCCTCGTACGAGCCGCCGTCCGCGTAGTCGAACATGACCCGCGGCACGCGCCGCCGGGCGAGGTTGCGCAGATCCTCGACGCTCAGGATCGTCGGCATGGGTCGGAGCTTCTCGTCATGCCGGCGCTCCTCGGATGCCCCCACCGCAGTCGAGGACCACGGCCGCGAGGTTTTCGCTCAAGGAGGGACCGAAGGTCGGATCGCACCAGAAACGGTATCGCGGCTGCGCGCCGGATCTCTCAGGCACGGCGAGCACGGCGACTCCGATCATGAGCGTCATGATGAGCGGGCGAGAATCGAGGTCGAGGACGGCGAAGTTCACGTTGCAGACCTGTGC
>DATHCO010000037.1:0-10967 GCA_035319505.1 Steroidobacteraceae bacterium
CTCGAGCACGCGCCCGATGATCGCCATCCCGAAGCTCGGATGGTCCACGTAGGCATCGCCGGTCACGAGGATCACGTCGCATTCGTGCCATCCGAGCGAGCGCTTCTCGGTGCGCGATGTCGGCAGGAAAGGCGCAGGCACCCGCCGGGCGGCGCCTTCCTCGGCGGCGGAGAAAAGTGGGATGGCAGCTTGCACGGCGCGAATTAGATACGATCTCGAGACTTAAGTACACTCGATGCGCGCATTAGCGCCGCGCTGCCGATCGAGCGGGCACGCGCTCCGCGAAGCGCCTCGCTACCCGAGGACTCGCTACCCGATATCGACCGGGATGTAGATTTGCGCATCCTCGCGCTGAATGAGGAGCGCCACCGTGCGGCCGGCACGGGCCACCTCGCGTTTGAGCTCTGCGACGGTGTTCACGCCGGCTCCGTTGACGCCGAGCACCACGTCCCCGGCCTGAAGCCCGGCGGCTAGCGCCGGTCCGGTAACCTCCTCCACCACCAGGCGTCCATGGGTATGCAGCTCCTGCTGCTCGCTGGGTTCCAAGGGTCTGACCGAAAGCCCCAGCTTCCCGCCGCTGTCCTCTGCGCCCGAGCGCGAGGCCTGAGCCGGTGTGTCCTCGAGTAGCACCGTCTTCACAATCACTTCGATCGCCTTGCGATCGTGCCACACGCCGAGGCGCGCCTCGCTCCCGGGAGGGAGCTGTGAGATGACGCTCGGCAGGTCATAGGAATGCTCGATGGGATGGCCGTTGACGCTGGTAATGACGTCCCCGGGCTTCAGTCCCGCGCGCTCACCCGGGCTCTGCGGCTCGACCGCGCTGATCAGAGCGCCGTGCGGAGTCGAGAGGCCGAAGGTCTGCGCGAGCTGCTGGCCGATGTCCTGCACGGCCACGCCGATGCGGCTGCGGTTCACCTTGCCGTTCTTCAACAGTTGATCCTTGACGTTCAAAGCAATGTCGATCGGGATCGCGAAGGACATGCCCATGTAGCCGCCGGTTCGGCTATAGATCTGCGAGTTGATACCGATCACCTGTCCGTCGATATTGAACAACGGGCCGCCGGAATTACCGGGATTCACCGCCGCATCGGTCTGAATGAAGGTCACGAAGGAGGTGCCGCTGTCATCGGGCAAGGGACGCCCGACTGCGCTGATGACGCCCGCGGTAACGCTGTTGTCGAACCCGAACGGCGAGCCGATCGCGATCGCCCACTGGCCCGGTCGAATGCGCGAGGGATCGCCGCAGCGCACGGTCGGCAGGCCCGTGGCCGGTATCTTGATCAAGGCCACGTCGCTGCGCTTGTCGACGCCGATCACCTTCGCCCGAAATTCGCGCCGATCGGTGAGCTTGACGGTCACCTCGGAGGCGTCCGCCACGACGTGCGCATTGGTGAGCACGTAACCGTCGCTCGAGATGATGAACCCCGAGCCGATCCCGCGCGCGGGCGGCATGCGCTCGGGATTCGGCATTTGAAAGCGGTGAAAAAACTGCGACAAGGGGTCGTCGTCTCCCTGCTCGCCCATGTTGGGGAATTTCTGCGGCTTCTCGACGACTGAGATATTGACGACCGCGGCGCCGTTCTCCGCCACCAGCCCGGAGAAGTCCGGAAGCCCCGTGACTCGGCCGGCAGGCGCGCTGACGGGAGCAGGCGCGGCAGGCCCCGCACTGGTCGATCCCGCATCGGCGTTCGAGCGTTGGTGGGCCACGACCACCACGAGAACGCCGGCCACCACCGCCAGGGACCAAGTTCTGATGCTTCCCATTTGCAATATGTCCTCTCGATTGGAACGTTCGAACGGGCTTCCCTGAGGAGACCTCTAACTGGGGGCTGTTGTTTCAATTTTCCAGGATTTCGGGCTGCAATTTCCATGTCTTTCGCACCCTCGTATCCCCGCAGGCCGAAACGGCCGCCGGAGGTCGCCAGAAATGTGAAATCCCAATGGGCGAGCCGCCCGGACGAGCGGCTACGCTGATACTCCCTATGTCCCTGCCCCGCGTCTATGCCTAATCCGACCGGCCCGGCCCTCTTGGTGGTGGGGAGCGATGCCAAGCGTCAGCAATGGCTGACGCACCACGTGACCAGTCACTGGCCGAGCGCGCAGGTGACGACGACACCGGCGGTGGACCCGGACACGTTGGCGCATTTCGTACAAGACCGCGCGCCCGATGCGGTGATACTGCAAATCGACTTCGCGAACGAGTCCCTCGCGAGCGCCGGACTCAGCCATCTCACCCAGATGCTGCGCGCGAGTCCGAGTGTTCACTGCATCATTCTCGCCGACAACGGCAGCGAGCTCTCGGCGGTGAGGGCGATCAAGTGCGGCGCCAAGGATTATTTACCCCTGGCGCGCATCAGCCGCGATTTGCTGCTCAAGGCGGTGAGCGAGGCGTGCGCGAAGCGCCCACCGGCCGTCGAAGCGCTGCTCGCTCCCGCGGGCGACACGCCCTCGATTTGTGTGCCCGGATATTCCATCGTCAAGGAGATCGCCACCAGCAACTTCTCGTCCGTTTTTCTCGCGCGCAGCGAGCGTCTGCGCCGCAATGTCGTGCTCAAGGTCATGACTCGCGGCACCTCGCAGCGCGAGCTGGAGGATGCCGAGCGCTTCCAGCGCGAGTACGAGATCATCTCGAGCATCGCGCATCGCGCGATCGCCGAGATCTACGACTTCGGCTCGCTCCCGCAGCATCAATACCTCGCGATCGAATACATCCCCTGCGGCGATTTGCGCGACCGGCTGCGCAATCCGCTCTCCATCGACGAGAGCCTGTATTACCTGCGCTCGATTGCCGAGGCGCTGCGTGTCATTCACGTCTTCGGCATCCTGCATCGGGACTTGAAGCCCGCCAACGTCATGCTGCGCGAGGATAATTCTCCGGTGCTGATCGACTTCGGTCTCGCCCGCCGCTCGATGGACGACGGCAGCACTACGGGCGCGGGACAGGTGCTCGGCTCCCCTTACTACATCAGTCCCGAGCAATCACAGGGACAGCGAGTCGACGCGCGAACCGACCTCTACAGCCTGGGTGTGATGTTCTACGAGATGCTCACGGGCCAGCGTCCTTACAGCGGCAAGAACGCGATGGAGATCATGGAGCAGCACGCGCACGCGCCCGTTCCTCGATTGCCCGAGAATGTCGCCTTGCAACAGGCGCTGCTCGACCGTCTGATGGCCAAACGACTGTCCGAGCGCTATGCCTCGGCGGACGAGTTGCTCGCGGACTTGGGGCCCGTCCAGGCGGTTGCCTGAGTTGTGCGAATTGAGTGACGCGCGTCACATCCAAGGCTGACTCGCTGCAGCATATGTAAACCGTACACGCGACCTGTGACGCTCCTCACCCTCCCCTAATCGGGGCTTTGGCACGCTGCGTCCGGTATGTTCATCACGGCCAAGCGACACGAGCGTGAGAAGCAGGAGCTGCTCGATGCCAGCAACCGCATCACCGATGCCGTCTTGAAGAGCGCCGAGCAGGGCATTTTTCTGCTCGATGGATCGAACAAGATCCAGCCCCGGGTCTCTGCCTCGCTCGCGGCGCTGTTTCGCCGACAGGATTTCACGAACCTGACCTTCGAGAAGCTGCTCGCGCCCCTGGTGAGCTCGAAGACCCTCACCGTGGCCCGCAATCACATCGCCGGATTGCTCGGAACTGCGTCGCGTGAGGACCCGGAATCGAACCCGCTCAAGGATGTCGAGGTGCGCCTGCCGAATTCGGACGGCTCGTTCGATTCCGCGCACTACGCCTTCGAGTTCACGGCGATCGAGGCGCCCGATGAGCCGCGAAAGTGGCTGATCCGCGTCACCGACATCACCCTGCGGGTGCAGTCGGCGCGCGAGCTGGAGGAGCTTCAGGCTCAATTGCAAACCCAAGGCGAGGTGCTGCGCGGTGTGTTGCAGTTCGGGAGCGCCCGCTTCGCGACGCTGCTCGCCAAGATCGATACCTCGATGAAGACGATCAACACGGTGCTGAAGAAGCCCGCACGCGAGCAGGAGGCGTTTCGCAACAAGCTCGAAGAGGCGCTCGATGAGGTCGATCGGGTCAGGCGCGAGGCTGCGGCGTTCAAGCTCTCGGCGCTCGAAGGCGCGGCCCGACAGTTCGAGGATGCACTGCACGATCTGCGCAGCCGCAGCACCCTCTCTGGCAGCGACTTTCTGCCGCTCGCCGTGAAGCTCGATCACCTGTATGGTCAATTCGCCACGTTGAAATTGCTGACGACCACCGGAGCGCCCCAGACACCGGGGGCCCCGCCCGCCTCGACGCGGTTCACCGACAACGGGACTCACATCATCCAGCCTCCCAAATTCATGGTCGAGCGCAGCGCGCGGAGCGTGCCGGTCCCCGGCGCGAACAGCTCGGCGCCCGCCGGAAGTCTCGAGAACACCTTGCGCGCGCTCACCGACCATGTGGCGCAGGAGCACAACAAGACGGTGATACTCGATGCGCAGGGATTGCAGCTCGTGCCCCCGGCCTACCAGGCGGCAGTCAAGAACGTCGCGATTCAGCTGATCCGCAATGCCGTGATGCACGGAATCGAGAGTCCCGCGGCGCGAAGCGCGGCCGGAAAGCCCGTTCACGGCACGCTGCGGCTCGAGTTCAAGCCCTTGGATGAAGGCGGCTTTGACTTGCTGTTCGAGGACGATGGGAGCGGCCTCGATCCGGACGAGGTGCGCAAGACGGCGATCGCGCGCGGAGTGATCAGCGGCGAAGGCGCGGCGCGGCTGCGCGATCGAGAGGCGATCAAGCTAATTTTCAAATCGGGATTCTCGACGCTGCCCAACACACCCGGCGAGCCGGCGCACGGCTCGGGCCTCTCGTTGGTGCGACGCTACGTGCACGAGGCCGGCGGCAAGATTGCGCTTGCGAGCCTGTTGGGACATGAGACGCGGTTCAAGGTCACGCTGCCCCCGCTGAGCGATGCCCCCGCCGCGGCGCAGGCTTAGCTGCCGCTAAGAGCCGCGCTCCTTGGGCTCGAGCTCGACCAATACGGAGCCCGCCGCGACGCGGTCGCCGACGGCGAAGGGAAGTCCCCCGATGCTGCCGTCGTAGGGAGCGGTGACCGTGTGCTCCATTTTCATGGCCTCGAGCGTGACCAGCGGCGCGCCGCGCGTGACGCTCGCGCCCAAGCCCACATGCACCGCCACGATGGTACCGGGAAGCGGCGTGACGAGCGAGCCGGCATCCGCCTCATCCAACGCCTGCAGCGTATCCTCGGTGTGCGCCCAACGCAGCGTTCCATGACGCCCGCTGCGAAAGAGCTCGAGCGTTCGGCCGGACTCGATGACGTGCAGCCGCTCCACGCGGCCCGCGATCTCCACCTCAAGTCCCGATGGAGTGCGCACGATCAGGCGTAGCGCGTACTCCTCTCCATCGAGACGCACGCGGTAAGCGCTTGCAGCCGTCCTCTCGACGCTGACCGTCGCGCCGCCGAGTCGCCACTGACTCGTGGGCGCGGCCGCGAGCCTCCATCCCGTGGTATCGCACCACACGTCCTCGGCGCCGGTCTGACGGGTGGCACACCAGAGGCCGGCGAGCACCCGATCCACCCCATCGGGTGCAGGCTCGCCGAAGATCAACTGCCCGCGCCGCGCGTGGAGGAAATCGGTCGCGACCGCTGCGCATCGAAACTCGGCGTCGTTGAGCACGCTCACGAGCAGCGCGCGATTCGTCACCACACCGACGATCTCGAGCTCGCGGAGCGAGCGTTGCAGGCGATCCTGCGCCTCGCTTCGCGACTCGCCCCAGGCGATGAGCTTGCCCAACATCGGGTCGTAGAACGAGGACACCTCGTCACCCGCCTCGACGCCGCCGTCGAGCCTCAAGTCGGGGGCAGTCTGCGGCCAGTTGAGGTGCGTGATGCGCCCGACGCTCGGCAAGTAGTCGTGAGCCGGATCCTCCGCGTAGAGGCGCGCCTCGATCGCAGCTCCGCGCTGCGTGATCTCCGCTGCGCTGCACGGCAGGCGCTCGCCCAGCGCGACCTTGAGCTGCCATTCGACCAAATCGATGCCGGTAATCATCTCGGTGACCGGGTGCTCGACCTGCAAGCGCGTATTCATCTCCATGAAGTAGAAGTCCTGGGCGGGATCGACCAGGAATTCGATCGTACCGGCGCCGACGTATCCGACCGTGCGCGCCGCCGTGATCGCCGCCTGCGCCATCGCGGCGCGCACCTCCACTTTGAGGCCGGGCGCCGGCGCCTCCTCGATGATCTTCTGATGGCGGCGCTGCACCGAGCAATCACGATCGAAGAGCGTCACCATATCGCCGTGCGTATCGGCGAACACCTGCACTTCCACATGGCGCGCCGTCGGAAAGTAGCGCTCCATGAGTAGCCGATCGTCGCCGAAAGCGGTGCGCGCGAGGCGCTTGGCGGAGTCGACTGCGGCGGAGAGGTCGCGCCCGGAATGCACCACCTGCATCCCCTTGCCGCCGCCCCCGGCGCTTGCCTTGATGATGAGCGGGAAACCGATGCGCTCGGCCTCGGCGCGCAGCCGCTCGAGCGATTGATCGCTGCCGTGATAGCCCGGGGCGACCGGCACACCGGCGGCGGCCATGGCCGCCTTGGCGGCGCTCTTCGATCCCATGGCGCGAATCGCCGCGGGCGGCGGGCCCACGAAGACTAGACCCGCATCGATGCAGCCCTGCGCGAAGTCGGCGTTCTCGGACAGAAACCCGTACCCGGGGTGCACGGCGGCCGCGCGCACACGGCGCGCGAGATCGATCACTCGGCTCTTGTCGAGGTAGCTCTGCGAGGCCGGCGATTCGCCCAAGTAGTAAGCCTCATCCGCCGCGCGCACGTGGCGCGCGCCACGATCCGCCTCCGAGTAGACGGCGATCGTGGTCCATCCCAAGCGCCGTGCGGTGCGTGCGATGCGGCAGACGATCTCGCCGCGATTGGCGACGAGAAGACGCTTGTCGGGTTCGAGCCTGATCATGGGTGGCGCCTTTCGCTGCAGTGCCTACATTCTGAAGATGCCGAATTGAGTCGCCGCGCCGCGCTGCGTGCGAGTCAGCGCCAAGGCGAGCCCGAGGGCACGGCGCGTATCCTTCGGGTCGAGAACCCCGTCGTCCCAGAGCCGTGCGGACGCATAGTACGGGTGTCCCTGGTGCTCGAATTGCTCGCGGATCGGCGCCTTCAGCTGCTCCTCCTCGGCGTCGGTGAGCTCGCCCCCGCTGCGTCGGAGCGCGTCGCGCTTGATGGTGGCGAGAACGCTCGCCGCCTGCTCGCCGCCCATCACCGAGGTGCGCGCGTTCGGCCATTGGAACAGGAGTCGCGGTCCGTAGGCCCGGCCACACATCGCGTAGTTGCCCGCGCCGAAGCTGCCGCCGATGACGACGCTGTACTTGGGCACGGCGGCGCAGGCCACGGCAGTGACCATCTTCGCCCCGTCCTTCGCAATGCCGCCCGCCTCTGCCGCCTTGCCGACCATGAAACCGGAGATGTTTTGCAGAAACAGGAGCGCAATCCCCTCCCGGCAGCACAGCTCGATGAAGTGCGTTCCCTTGAGGGCACTCTCCGAAAACAGGATGCCGTTGTTTCCCAGGATGCCGACCGGTACGCCGTGAATATCGGCGAATCCGCACACGAGCGTC
This sequence comes from Steroidobacteraceae bacterium, assembly GCA_035319505.1. GTDB lineage: Bacteria > Pseudomonadota > Gammaproteobacteria > Steroidobacterales > Steroidobacteraceae > Bog-1198. Next base: position 7,589 of record DATHCO010000037.1, read on the forward strand.
GTGCCGTAGAGCGCCTTGAACTCGTCGAACCATGAGCCGTCGACCAGGCGCGCGATGATCTCGCGCACGTCATAAGGCTTGCGCGAGCTCGGTGGAATGATTCCGTAAAGCTCCTCGGGATCGTAGGCGGGCTCGGTCGAGCGCGAGGGCGGCTGTGCCAGCGGCGGCGGGCGCAAGCGCGCTACCGCGCGGCGCGCAAATGCGAGCGCATGGGTATCGTTTTCCGCGTAATAGTCGGTCACCCCGGAGCGGCGGCAGTGCACGTCGGCTCCGCCGAGCGATTCTGCATCGATTTCCTCGCCGGTGGCGGCGCGAACGAGCGGCGGACCTCCGAGGAACACGCGGCCCTGGTTGCGTACGATGATGGCGTGGTCGGACATGGCGGGCACGTACGCGCCGCCCGCGGTGCAGGAGCCGTGCACCACAGCGATCTGCGCCACCCCCGAGGCGGAGAGCCTCGCCTGATTGAAGAAGATGCGCCCGAAATGCTCACGATCGGGAAAGACCTCGTCCTGTTTCGGCAAGAAAGCTCCCCCGCTCTCCACGAGATAAATACACGGCAGGCCGTTCTCGCCCGCAATCTCCTGCGCTCTCAAGTGCTTCTTGACCGTGAGTGGATAATAAGTGCCGCCCTTCACCGTCGGATCGTTGGCAACGATCATGCACGGTCGGCCGCACACGGGTCCGATCCCGGTGATCAGCCCCGCGCCCGGGAGATCGTCGTCGTACACCTCGTGCGCGGCCAGCGCCGAGAGCTCGAGAAAGGGCGCTCCGGGATCGAGCAGCGCGTCGATGCGCTCGCGCGCCAGGAGCTTTCCCGCCTCGCGGTGCTTGTCCCGCGCCGCCGCGCTCCCCCCAAGCGCATTGCGCTCGAGCAGCGCGCTCAGGTCCGCGACCAGGGACTGCATCGCGGCGCGATTGGCGGCGAACTCCGGGGCGCGAACGTCGATCTTCGAGGCGATTTTGGCCATGGTGTTGAGCTCCCGGCGGTCGATCCCCGCCCTCGCCCGCAATCTCGTGATGCCCCATTGTCATTGCGGCCGGCGGGGCGCACAATTGTCGGACAGTCGGATTATCCAACGATTTTAGGTCAAATGACAATGGGGTCGTAGCACCATGCCCGGCGCCGCCTACCGCGAGTTCAATTTCGGTCTCGGAGAAGTGATCGACACCGTGCGCGATCAGGTGCGCCGGTACGCCGACGAGCGGATCGCGCCGCGCGCCAGCGAGATCGATCGCAGCAACCTGTTTCCGCGCGACCTCTGGCGTGAGCTCGGCGAGCTCGGATTTCTGGGGATGACAGTCCCGCCGGAGCACGGCGGGGCGGGTCTCGGCTACCTCGCCCACATCATCGTCATGGAGGAGATTTCCCGGGCGTCGGCGGCCATTGGATTGAGTTACGGCGCACACTCGAACCTCTGCGTGAACCAGATTTCGCTCAACGCGACAGATGAGCAGAAGCGGCGCTACTTGCCGAAGCTCCTCTCGGGCGAGCACGTCGGCGCCCTCGCCATGTCCGAGCCAGGCGCGGGCTCCGACGTCGTGTCCATGCAGCTGCGTGCCGTGAGGCGCGGCGATCACTACGTGCTCGACGGGCGCAAGATGTGGATCACCAACGGACCCGAGGCCGACGTGCTGGTGGTCTACGCCAAGACCGATCCGGACGCCGGGCCGCGCGGCATCAGCGCGTTCCTCATCGAGCGTGGCTTTGCGGGATTCACCCCCGCACAGAAGCTCGATAAGCTCGGCATGCGCGGCTCGAGCACGAGTGAGCTCGTATTCGACGCCTGCGAGGTGCCGGTCGAGAATCGGCTGGGCGCGGAGAACCAGGGTGTCGCCGTGTTGATGCGCGGCCTCGACTACGAGCGCGTCGTGCTCTCGGGCGGCCCCTTGGGAATCATGGCCGCTGCGCTCGATGTCGCCGTGCCCTACGTGCGCGAGCGCAAGCAGTTCGGCCAGCCGATCGGCACCTTCGAGCTCATTCAGGGCAAGCTCGCCGACATGTATGCGTCGCTGAACGCCTGCCGCAGCTACGCCTACACGGTCGCCGGCGCCTGCGATCGCGGCGCGGCGACACGCAAGGATGCGGCGGCATGCATCTTGTTCTGCGCCGAGGCGGCAACCCGCGCCGCTCTCGATGCCATCCAGCTCCTGGGCGGCAACGGCTACATCAACGACTACCCGACCGGGCGGCTGCTGCGAGACGCCAAGCTGTACGAGATCGGGGCAGGCACATCCGAGATCCGCAGAATGCTGATCGGCCGAGAGCTCTTCGGAGAAGGCGGTTGAACAGCGCGCCAGAGGCCGACCTGTTCGAGCCGCTCGACGATCATCCCGCCTATCGGCAGATCGCGAACGTCATCGAGCGGCGCATCGTCGAGCGCAAGCTCCGGGCGGGCGATCCGCTGCCTTCGGAAACCGACCTCGCGCGCCAGTTCGGAGTGAATCGCTCCACGATCCGCGAGGCCATTCGTGAATTGGAGACCCAAGGCCTCTTGGGCCGCGGCCGCGGCGAGAAGCGCTTGCGGGTGACGCGTCCGGAGCCTCGCCGCGTGAGCTCGGGCGTGAGCCGCGCCCTGGCGCTGCACGATGTTACCTACCTCGAGTTGTGGGAGGCCATGATGGCCATCGAGCCGGCGGCGGCTCAGTATGCGGCTGCGCGGCGCACGCCCGCGCAACTGCAGACACTCGTGCGCACCAGCGCGCGCTTCGAGCGCGACGCCGCGGATACCGAGGCGGCGGTGGCGGCGGTAGCGGACTTTTTCACGGCCGTGGCCGCAGCGAGCGGAAACCAGGTCCTCGCTCTATCTCAGGCGCCCCTCAATGTGCTCCTCACCCCGGCGCTCACGCAGATCATCGATCGGGTGCCGCAAGCGCGTGCTCGCATCGTCGAGGCGCAACACCGGATCACGGGCGCAGTCAGGCGCAAGCGCAGCGAAATCGCGCGCACTTGGATGGAGAAGCACATCCGAGACTTCAAGCGCGGCTACGAGCTCGCCTTCCCGGTTTGAGTCAGCGACGGTCAGTGGCGCGAGCAATACCCGGGTGGATGCGCCAGACTGCAGGGGTTCGGCAGGTTCTTGACGTTCACACCGGACAGGGGCGACTGGCTCACATTGCGAATGCGTGCGCTCGCCCGAAATCCCTCAACCGTCTTGAGGGCGGACGGCGGTGATGAGGGATGAAACGGGGCCCTGAGCCCCCCGACCGGCGATGGCCGGACCGATGGCGGATTGCCAATCGGCGGGCCCACGCTCTGGCTCGGATTGCCAGCCAGCGCCGACATTGAAACGAACAAGCACACCGCCAGAAAAGTGACTTTGCTACGCACTCGAGTATCTCCTTTCGCTGTTACCGGTGTAATGCGAAAAGGAGCCTT
>DATHCO010000038.1:0-2961 GCA_035319505.1 Steroidobacteraceae bacterium
CTGCGCGTCGGCGTCGGCGGCTCCCCCTCCGGCGACCCCGGCGTCGATCGTCCGCTCCCATAGCGAAAGGTCCGGAGCCGTCACTTTGACCGGCACGATCGCCTTGTCTTCACCCTCCATTTTGGGCTCGCCCGGCTCATATTGGGTCTCCTGGAGCACGCTCTTGAACCAGTCCGTGATCACATCCGGAGCCAGCGGGATGTCCTTGAGAAAGTCCTCGAGCGGCCGATCGACCTGGTCCCCATGCGAGAGCATCGCATAGATGTCCGGGTAGCCGCGCAGCTTCAGGTCGCCTGTGTAAGCGTTGGCGACTTTCTGCGGACCGCTGCCGCATCCGTTCAGAATGACCGCGCACAGCATCGCTGTCACGGCTGCAACGCGCATCGCTTTTGGACTGGTGGTCATCATGGTCGAGTTCCCCTCCCCCCGCGCAGTCAGGCGCTACGATTCTAATCGGGCATGACACAAAAACAAGCTCGGCCGGGCACGGGAAAGTGACCCCCGGCAGCGGGCACGTCTGTGCGGAGCTTTTGTGATGGGTTTCCCCGGCGTGGTAGTTAAGATCCGATGCAATGCGCTGGATGCGGTTTCGACAACGCCGCGAACGCCAAGTTCTGCGGTGAATGTGCCGCGCCACTGGCGCGAGTCTGTCCCGCCTGCGGCTTCGCGAATCCACCTGCGCACAAGTTCTGCGGTGAATGCGCCACACCGCTAGCGCCGCCGGCATCTGCTCCCGCTTCGGAGCGCGCCGCCTCTCCCGCGCCGGCGAAGCAATCGCCCGGGCCCAACCCGGAGAGGCCGACCGTCCGCAGCCAAGCGCAGCACGGGCGGGTGAGGGTGCAGGCCCCTGCGGACGCGCCTCTCGAAGGCGAGCGCAAGACCGTGACGGCCCTGTTCGCCGACGTCAAGGGCTCGATGGAGCTGATCGAGGATCTCGATCCTGAGGAAGCGCGCGCGATCGTCGATCCGGCGCTCACGCTGATGATCGACGCGGTCCGTCGCTACGACGGTTACATCGTGCAGTCCACCGGCGACGGGATCTTCGCGCTGTTCGGCGCCCCGGTCGCCCACGAGGACCATCCGCAGCGCGCGCTCTACGCAGCGCTCCGACTCCAGGAGGAGATGCACCGCTACTCGGCCAGGCTGCGCGAAACCGGCAACCTGCCGATCGAAGCGCGGGTGGGTGTCAACACCGGCGAGGTGGTGGTACGCCCGATCCGCACCGCCGACGCGCACGTCGAATACACGCCGATCGGCCATTCGACCAGCCTCGCGGCGCGGATGCAGGCGCTGGCGCCGACCGGCTCGATCGCCACCACCGATCAGACGCGCCGGCTCTGCGAGGGATATTTCGCCTTCAAGCCGCTCGGCCCGACCCGGGTCAAGGGCGTCAGCGAACCGGTCAACGTCTACGAGCTGATCGGACCGGGCGCGCTGCGCACGCGCCTGCAAATCTCGATGCAACGCGGGCTTTCGCGGTTCGTGGGCCGGCAGGCCGAGATGGACGCGATCAAGCGGGCGCTGGAGGCGAGCATCGCGGGCCGCGGCCAGATCGTGGCGGCGGTGGGTGAAGCCGGGATGGGCAAGTCGCGGCTGGTGCATGAATTCAAGGCGATCGCGCGCAGCGGATGCCTCATCCTCGAAGCCTTCTCGGTCTCTCACGGCAGGGCTTCGGCCTACCTGCCGCTGATCGATCTCTTAAAGAATTACTTTCAGTTCAGCCCGGACGACGATCCGCGCCGGCGCCGCGAGAAAATCGCCGGCAAAGTCCTGGTGCTCGATCGCGCGCTCGAAGGCACCCTGCCCTATCTCTACGGATTGATCGGCGTCGCCGAGGGCGACGATCCGCTCGCCCAGATGGACTCGCAGATCAGGCAGCAGCGCACGTTGGCCGGAATCAAGAGCATCCTGCTGCGCGAGAGCCTCAATCAGCCGCTGATCGTGGTGTTCGAAGACCTTCATTGGATCGACGCCGGCACCCAGGCCTTCCTGAGCATGCTTGCCGACGGGATTGGCAACGCGCGGGTCTTGCTGCTGGTGAATTACCGGCCCGAGTACCGGCACGAATGGGGCAACAAGACCTACTACACGCAGCTTCGGCTCGACCCGCTCGGAATGGAGAGCGCCGACGAGATGCTGTCGGCATTACTTGCCTCTCCCGCGCCTGCGACCCGGCCGCCAGGCGTCTCCGGCCTCGCCCGTTCAGTTACGGCAGAGGATGTCGAGCGCGCTGCGCGCGAAACCGGTGAGGGTTCTTCGCTCGAGGCCCTCAAACGGTTCATCATCGCTAAGACCGAGGGCAATCCCTTTTTCATGGAAGAGATGGTCCAGGCACTGTTCGAGGAGGGCGTGCTGGTCCGCAACGGCGCCGTCAAACTCCTGAGGCCCGCGACGGCGATCCGGGTTTCGCCGACCGTGCAGGGAATTCTCGCCTCCCGGATCGATCGGCTGCCGCCGCGCGAGAAAGAGCTGCTCCAGACCCTGGCGATAATCGGCCGGGAGTTCCCGCTGGGACTAATCGAAAAGACCGCCGCGATTCCGGCCGCAGAGCTGCGCGCGATGCTCTCCAATCTGCAACTGGCGGAGTTCATTTACGAGCAACCCGCCTTTGCCGAGGTCGAGTATATTTTCAAGCACGCCCTCACCCAGGAAGTCGCCTACAACTCGGCGCTGATCGAGCGCCGCAAGACGCTCCATGAGCGGATCGCATCGGCGATGGAGGAGCAGTTCGCCGGCCGGCTCGACGATCACTTCGGCGAATTGGCGCGTCATTACAGCCGCAGCGGCAACTCCAGCAAGGGCATCGATTACCTGTGGCTCGCCGCGAACCAGGCCACCCAGCGCTCGTTGTACACCGAGGCGATTGGTTACGTGACCACCGCCCTGGAACTTCTGCCTGGCGTGCCCGATGGCCCGCAGCGTGTCCAGGACGAGTTGCGCCTGCAGGTGACCCAGGGTGTC
>DATHCO010000039.1:0-7129 GCA_035319505.1 Steroidobacteraceae bacterium
GCGACCAGCTCATAGACCAGCCCGCAGCTCGCGACGACGAGCGCGGAGAAGAGCAGCGGGGTACGAATCGCTGCGCTAGCCACGAATCGCGGCCGAGATGATCAGCGCGAGCCCGATCACCATGGATCCGACGAGAATTGCCAGCGCGGAGTTCTGTTTCTCGTTGATCTCGCGCCACAAGTGATAGGGCGTGACCCGGTCGAGCACGATGAAGCCGACGGCATAGATGACGATGCCGACCAAGCAGAACAGGATGGCGTTGAGCAGAGGACCGAGGTTCGAAGAGTTCACAGCAGCTCCTTATTTGTGGAAGCGGGTAGCGGTTCCATACGTTGCATGAGAGGGGCTTGAGGCAAAAGGAACGTATCCTCGAGCGTTGGCCACCAGCAGGTAGCACAGTGCGACGACACAGAGGGCGGAATACCCCAGGGTGCGCAAGTTCATCGATGGGAACCCAGGTCGCTCTCCGACCAGCGCTCCCTCTCGAAGGCGAGCCGCCGAAACAGAAGATATGCGGGATAGCTCAGGATGAGGGTCAGAGCGAGCCAGAAATTCTGCCAGGACAGCACGTCATGGCGCAGCGCCAGAGCGACCGACGTCGGCTGATTCCGGCCCGCGCCTGTGGCACCGTCCACGATCAGCTTGTAGGTGCCCGCGGGAACGGCGCTGAGCAGGGAAGTGCCCTGAGTCGAGCCCTCGCTCCACGCTCCGTCGCCGTCCACACCGTAGTAGTACTCGAACGCATTCGCGAACTCGAAGCTCTGACCGGTCGTGGTTTCGACCAGCGAGCCGTTGAGCTCGACCCAGTTGTTGCTCAACGGCGCAGTCGCCGTGAGCTCGTTCACCGACCGGTGTGCGGGAAGGGAGAACGGGCCGTACACCTGTGTCTCCTCGCCCGGCTTGCGGGGGAAGTCATAGGTGCCGACGGAATACTGCACCCCGCGCGTCGCGAAAGCCGAGCCGATCTGGATCAGCAATGAGGCCGCCAATGCAGCCCACATGACCGGCCGCACGGAGCGCCAAGCGGCGCTTGCCGGGTTGGTCTGATTGGGAGAGACGCTGGTGCGTGGCGGTGATGAGACGATCTGAAACGCGCTCCTTACCTCATCGGGCTCGAGGTATTGCAACAGCGTCCAGGTGATCTCGTCGTCGGACTTTTCGCGTGAGAGCATGAGCGGCGGAGCCACGTAGTCGGTGGTTTCGGCGCGATCACCGACCTTGACCCGCCAATAGAATTCCCCGACGACCCAGGTGACAACCGCCCGACCCTGATTGAACTTGCGGTAGCGGTGACCCTCGTAGAAGAGGTCCGAGAGAACAGTGATCTTCGAGGTGTCCTTGACCGTGCGGCCCAGATTCCAGTGGCCCGCGTCATACACCAGCCAGCGAAAGCCGACGAAGGGATTGAACAGCAAGTATTCTTCCCAGCGATAGTCGCTGGCGACGTCGCAGCGCTGCATGGCGCCGATGACTTCGAATATCTGTCCACCCAGGGTTCCGCGCGTCCCGAGCGCGAGGTGCAGCCGTTCCTCCCGCTCGTGGTAGGCCTGGATCAGGCGGATCTCGGGTTGCGAGACATCGATTTGGCTGTGGCAGTAGGCGCAAGCGGCCATCACGCTTTGGCCGAGCGCTCGAAGCGCGATGGGGGCACCGCACTGGGGACAACGAACCGCCTTGGCCTCGCGCGGTTGCGCGCTCGCTGGAGCTTGCGCCCCGGCCGCAGGGTGCGCGCCGCTGGGCGGGGCCGCCGCACCGGCCGGGGTCGAGGAGCCGCGCGGGGGCTGCGCGCCGGAAGCACTCATCGCGCGGGTGGCGAGGACCCAAGGGTCCAGCCGTCCATGGGCTTTAAGTGGGAGAAGCGGCACTCGGCGAACTCGACGTACCGACCCACGAACAGCCGCAGCGCATCGGATCGCTCGATCGTGGCGAACGCGAGTCCGGGTCCACGCAGGTCGATGCAAGTCATCGGGCCGGTGTCGGCGGCATAGGACGCGAGCTCACCCTCGGCGCCTGCGCAAGCGACCTCCTTGATGTCGCTCACCTGGAAGCGCTGTCCATCGAGGGCCACGAAGGACGCCGGCATGAGATCCGTCGCAGTCGATGCGCCGAGCGGCGGCCGCATCGTCGCCGCTCCTCGTTCGAAGGTCATGACGAGATCGCCCTGCGCTTCGGCGAGCCAACCGAGCGATCCGTCGCCAAAATGGGCGCACCATTCGTTCCAGCTCCCTTCGCTCCAGACCTTACGGATCCGGCCCACCAGCGTGAAGGGGCGTCGGTCGAACTCCCCCGAGGTTCCTAGCTGAAGCGGGCTGAAATCTTCCGGGACGGCGGCGACGCGTCCCAGCGACTCGAGCCCCGCGTCGCGTCGAACGAGAAGCGAGCGACAATAGGCGCAGACGGCGTAGGGCGCGGCGCTCGCAAAGCGCACGGAGGCTCCGCAGGTGGGGCAGGAAAGACTCGTCACTCAGCCGACGCGCAAAATCGCCTGCCTCGGCGAAACCGGCCAGGTCATTGCTCGCTCCCGTGAGAAATCCCTGCCGATGTATCCTACATGCTATCGGCCGCCAACGGAATTGACCCGATCGTGACAATCATGACGAACGTGATAGCGCTCACGTTACGCGCGACGCTCGAGATCGCGGTGAGCTGACCTACGCGGACGTCGCGGCGAGATCGCGCGTCCTCGGCGCTTCAGCGGCAAGCGCTGCGCCCTGCGATCGGAGCCGGCGCTCGCGCTCCGCTGCGCGCAGCGCCTGCGTCGTTCCCTGGGCGCCTTCGTGGCGCCATCCCGGAGGACCGAATAAATAGCCTAGGCGCTGTGTGCAGGTGAGATTCGGCCGCAGCAGATCGCGTGCAATGCCCACGTACTCGTGCAGCGCGATACGAATGGGATTGAACGTACCCAGATTCTTGACGATGCCGTAGCGGGCCGCTTCTTCGGCCTGCTCCGGCACGAAGGTGCCGAACATCCGGTCCCAGATCATGAACACGCCGGCGTAGTTCGCATCGAGATAGCGCGGATTGCTCGCATGGTGCACCCGGTGGTGGGAGGGCGTGTTCAGCAGCCACTCGAACCAGCGCGGCATGCGGTCGACCGCCTCGGTATGAATCCAGAATTGATACAAGAGATTCAACGAGAAGGCGAGCCCGACGATGCCGGGACTGAATCCGATCCAGGCAAGCGGCACGTTGAGCACCATGAGCCCACTGAACTGCGATGTCCAGCTCTGGCGCAGGTTCGTCGACAGATTGAAATGCTGGCTCGAGTGGTGAACCACATGCGAGGCCCAGAACCAGCGCGAGCGGTGGCTGATGCGATGCCACCAGTAGTAGCGCAAGTCCTCCAGCACGAACGCGACGCAGAACGACCACCAGGTAAGGGGAACGTCGGTCAACCGGTGCTCGTACGCGACCAGGACGCCCGTGAAGAAAATCCAGCTGAGCGTGCCCCAGAAGAAGATGCTGCCGATGCTCACCGCCACGTTGGCGAGCGTGTCGCGCGCATCGTACTCGGCCCGGATCCGCGAGGCGGAGGCGAGGAGGATCTCGAGCGGAATCAGCAACAAGAGCAGCAGCTGCGCCGCCGTCGCGGCATGAAAGTAGATGGGATCAGGCATGACGCAAATCCGAATAGCGGTCCGACGAGGCGGCCGTGGTCAGCGATTGGAGCCGCCCCAACCACTGTGCCCGCGCGTCGGCCTCTTCGATGCGAAAACGTGCTCGCGGCCAGCCGAAATCCGCAAACACGAGAGTAATGGTCCCGTCGCGCTCTGATTGCACCCGCGAGAGCTCGCTCGGCACGAGGATGCGCGCATTCCAGCGTCGACCGCGGCGCTCGAGGATGCCGATTGTGCCGCCGAGATCGATCAGCGCCGCGCGCCGGTCGGCCGACAGCGTGGCCGTGCCGGCTGCATCGGGAAAGTACCTCCGGAAGGTGTCTACGGCCTCAGCCGCTCCTTTCAGTCGCACAGGGTCGCCTGCGCGCTTTCGCCAAAGCAAAACTGCGAGCACCCCACCCAGTACCACGTTGACGGCAATGGAGATCACCAACTCCGACATGCGTTTAGCTTAAGCGCGGCGCTGCGGGTCGGCAATCCCTGCTCCCCGGGGCCCGCCTACGCTACTTCGTAGCCGCTCAGGCCATTGTGCCTGTCGGTTCCGACGTCGACCGCCCGCTGCGCCTCGAGATTGCCATCGGCGGCTGTGCAGAGCGGTTCGGCGGACTGCTCGAAGGTCCACCACCTGGGCTAGAGCTCCTCGAGGTCGATGATGGCCGAGCGCGCGACGCGGCCGTCTCGCACCAAGACCCCTTCGGCGCGCAGACGGCGCGCTTGCTCCCGGTGGTGGGCGGAGGATTTCGCAAAGGCGATCCGGCCGCCCGCGCTGACCACGCGGTGCCACGGCAGATTGAGTTGCTCCGGCGCTAGCCGCAACGCATACCCCGCTTGCCGCGCGCGGCCCGGCAGTCCCGCCGCTCGGGCGACGGCCCCATAGGTGCTGACAGCGCCGCGCGGAATCGCGGCGACCACATCCCAAATCGCGAGCAATGCGGGATTGTCTCGAGCCGCCCGTCGCTGCGAGAGCGAGGACCGGGCACGCAGCGGCAGGAGCAGCGCCGTGATCTTCTGGTTTCGATCCGTCATCGCCTCGCCATTCGCGGCACGGCGTCGATCACATCACCCGGCGAGCGGAACTGCCCGGGATGCGTCAACAGCGCGCGAGCCAGGGCGAGCGCTCCGGCTTCGCAGTCGCCGCGCAGGTCCGCGTCGGCAATGCGGTCGAGATCGATCACGTGGGCGAAACCCAGAATGCGCCGAATCATCTTGCAGGCGCCGAACCCGAGCATGTCGGCAAAGAGCGAGTCTAGGAAGGCCGCTTGCGCCGACTTCAGCGCAGCCGCGCCCTCGGGAGGGGAAAACATCGCGGACGGAAACACATCGCCCAGCGCGTGCTCGGCCCAGAGCGCAGAGAAGCGGGTGCGGAAGGTGTCCCAGAAGACTTTTGCCTGCTCCAAGATCCACTCTCGGTAGAGGATGCGGTCGTCGCGCTCGCTCGTGTGCCCGGGCTGTGAGTACCAGCTCAACAGCAAGTTGCCGAAGAATGCACCGAGATCGAACCCGATCGGCCCGTAGAAGGCGAATTCCGGATCAATCACCCGGCTGTCCTCCTCGGTGACCATCACCGATCCTGAATGCAGATCGCCGTGTACGAGCGCTTGAACGTCGGTGAGGAACTTCCCGCCGAAGCGTGCCGCCGCCACCTTGAGCGGTCCGTCGCGGCGCATGTCGGCCGCGATCTCGTCGAGCTGCGGCGAGGTGTGGCGATTGCGCACGCTCATGATGTAAGGATCGGTGAAGATGAGATCGACCGTGATGCGCACCAGCGCCTTGTTCCGAGCGAAGAGCGCCATGCCGTCCATCTTGCGCTCGAATGGCCATGCAAAGTCCGAGGTGAAGAAACAGGACCGTGCGACGTACTCACCCATATCCCGGGCGATGCGCGGATAGCGTCGTCCCCCGATCAGCCCGTGCCTCAAGATGATATGCGGGGACAGGCACTCCATGACGATGCAATAGAGCTCAGGATCGTAGTGGTAAACCTTCGGCACGAGCCCGCCGACGTAGGGCGTGACGGCGAGATAATAGGAATGCTCGAAGAACGCCCGCTCAGGCGACATGGGCCACGTTGGGCCGGCGGCCCGAACATAGGGAAGCGCCTGCTTGACGCACACCGAGCCCGCGGGCCCGTGCACGATGAACACGAGATTGAGGTTGCCGTCGCCTACCTCGCGAATTTGCCAGGCCTCACTCCTCGCGCCGAGGAGCGAGGAGATCTCGGGTACGCCCTGGAGAAACGCAGGCAGGGACTTGACATCGAGTACCCGATAGCCCGAATGCGCTTCCCGAGGGACCATGCTCAGCTCCGGGGCGACTTCGCGCCCGAAAGTCCCCGGCCGGCGAACACGAGGTCTGCGTCCGCCGTGTCCTGCCTGCCGTAGGTGGCAAATTTCTCTCCGACGCGCCGCATCTCGGCGTCATCGAGCACGCGCACCCCGCCAACGACCTGCGCCGCGCAGTACTGAGCGGCGAGATTCTCGACCTCGCCGGCGAGCTTCAAGGCCGCGCCGAGATCCGCTCCGAGTGCGATGACCCCGTGGTTGCCGAGCAAGCACGCCCTTCGCCCCTCGAGCGCGGCGAGCGCGGCATCCGAGAGCGCCTGGGTGCCGAACGTCTCGTACGGCGCGCACCGGACGTCCGATCCGCCCGCGACCGCCACCATGTAATGAAACGCCGGGATGCCGCGGCCGGTGCACGCGAGGGCGGTGGCCGCGCGCGAATGGGTGTGAACGATCGCGCCGATCTCGGCTCGAGCGCGGTAGATGTCACGATGGAAGCGCCATTCGCTCGAGGGGCGGCGGCGTCCGAACCAGCGGCCGTCGATGCTCACCATGGGAATATCGGCAGGCTCGAGTGCCTCGTAGGGCACGCCGGTCGGACTCACGAAGAAGCCGCGCTCATCGCGGCGAACACTCACGTTTCCCGAGGTGCCGTGGGTCAATCCGCGACGGGTGAGCTCGCGGCAGGTATGAACCACCGCCACGCGCAGACTCTTGTCGGTGCGCCCGGCGCTCACGCGGTCGCTCGTCGTTCCGAGTAGAGCGACTCGAGCCCCGCGGCGCTCGCGGGACAGACGCCGCGCTCCGTGATCAGCGCGGTAACCAGTTTTGCGGGGGTCACGTCGAAACCGAGATTGAGTGCCGAGCTCGTCTCCGGCACGACGCGCACCGTCTCGAGCGCGCCCGAAGCGCTGCGGCCGGTCACATGGGTGAGCTCGGTCGGCGATCGCTCCTCGATCGGTATGGCCTCGCCCGCGCTGATCGACCAGTCGATGGTGCTCGAGGGCAGCGCGACATAAAACGGCACCTCGTTGTCGCGGGCGGCGAGCGCTTTCAGGTACGTGCCGACCTTGTTGCACACGTCCCCCGCGGCGGTGATGCGATCGCTTCCCACGATCACCATGTCCACGCGACCGCGCTGCATGAGATGTCCGCCGAGGTTGTCCGCGATGACGGTGTGAGGAACTCCGTGCGCGCCGAGCTCGAATGCCGTGAGCGCAGCGCCCTGGTTGC
>DATHCO010000040.1:0-8447 GCA_035319505.1 Steroidobacteraceae bacterium
GATCCGCGTCGCGCGGGCGACGAGCGCCATTTGCTCCGGCATCTCGGGGGGCACCGGCTCTTCGAACCACAGTGGATCGTATTTCTCCAGCTGGCTCGCGAGGCGAATAGCGCCCGCGGTGGTGAATTGACCGTGCGTGCCCAGAAGCAGATCCGCTCGATCGCCCACGGCCTCGCGCAGCTTGCGCACCAGCCGAACCGTCCGCTCGAGCTGCTCCTGCGTCGGCTGGCGCGGATCGAAGACCGAGTAGCCGCCGGTGGGATCGAATTTGACGGCCGTGAAGCCGAGCTTCACGTACTCCGCGGCGCGCGTCGCCGAGCGATCCGCATCGTGATAGAAGTCCTCTCCCTCGCCGTCGGCGGGATACAGATACGTGTAGCTGCGCAAGCGCTCGTGGACCTTGCCTCCCAGCAACCGGTAGACGGGTTGTTCGACCGCCTTGCCGATGATGTCCCAGCAGGCCATTTCGAGCCCACTAACCACGCTCATGAGCGACAGATCCGGCCGCAGGGAGAAGCCGGATCCATAGCTCTCGCGCCACATCGCCTCGATCTGAAACGGGTCTCGGCCCGCAAAGCGACGCGCAAACAGGTCCTTGACCATCGAGGCGATGACGTGCGGCCCGAAGGTCGCGGCATAGACTTCGCCCACCCCCTCGATTCCGCATGCGGTCTTCAGCTTCAGGAACACGAAGTAGCGTCCGCCGTAGCCTGGCGGCGGATTTCCCACGACGAACACTTGAACACTGTCGAGTTTCATGTCGTCCGATCCTTTAGGTTGTCTTGCGAACTCAGCCCTTCCGATTCAGCCCTGGTTGATGAGATCGGCGCCCTTCTGAGCCACCATCATCGTCGGGGCGTTGGTGTTGGCGGATGTCACGGTCGGGAAGACCGATGCATCGATGACTCGCAAGCGCGCCACCCCGTGCACGCGCAGCGCCGAATCGACGACCGATTCGCCCGCCGTGCTGCCCATCCGGCAGGTGCCTACCGGGTGATAGACGGTGGCCGCGCGCGCACGAAAATCGGCAACGAGATCCGTGTCGCTCATGCCGGTGAGATCGGGTGCGATGGGATCGCGTATCAGGGACCTGAATGCGGCGGTGCGCGCGATGGCCTGTGTCAGCCGTCCGCCGTGCACGACATCGTGGATGTCCTTGTCGGTGGCGAGGTAGTTGGGCGCGATCGCGGGCGGCCTGCGAAAGTCACTGCTCGCGATGTCGATGCGGCCGACGCTGGTCGGACGAGTGGGCTGGAAACAGAGGTAGAAGCCCGAGAACGCATCCACCTTGATGCGCATGCGTGTCGCGTCTCCCGGGGCATAGGTCACGGGGTTGAAGTAGAGCTGCACGTCGGGGCGCGTCCCCCTGGGATCGGCGCGCACGAATCCGCCGAAGTGATTGACCGACAAGCTCACCGGCCCGCTCCGCGTGAGGAGATAGCGCACTCCCGCGATGAGCTGACGAAACGGTGAATGGAGCTCGTCATTCAAGGTGGGACGAGAGGCCTTGAACGAATACACGACGGCCAGATGATCCTGCAAGTGTCCGCCCACCGCTGCGTTGTCGACGAGCGGCGTGATCCCGAGCGCGGACAGGGTCTGCGCGGGCCCAATTCCCGACAACTGCAAGAGCTGCGGCGAGTTCACCGTGCCCGCGCAAACGATCACCTCGCGCTCGGCTTTCGCGTAGCGCGGCTCGTTGCCGCGGAAGTATTCCACACCCTCGACGCTTTGCCCCTCACAGCGCAGCTTCGAGGCCCACGCCTGTGTCTCGAGCTTCACGTTCGCACGGCGCAGAGCGGGGCGCAGGAAGGCGTCCGCCGCCGACCAGCGCCGGCCGTTGCGAATCGACACTCGATAGCAGCCGAAACCCTCGGGATGGTCCCCGTTGAAATCATCGGTCACCGGAAAGCCGAGCTCCGCGGCAGCGCTGAGCCACTCACGGCGCATGGGATGCAGAAAGGGCGTCACGTCCTTCACGTCCAGCGGGCCGCCCGTGCTCGCGTGCCCGAAGGCGTCGACGCGGCGCTCCGACCTCTCGAAATAGGGTCGTACGTCGTTCCAGCCCCAGCCGGCGTTGCCCAAATCGCGCCAATCGTCGAAGTCCACCGGCATGCCGCGGCAGTACACGAGCGCGTTGATCGAGCTCGAGCCCCCGACGATGCGCCCGCGCGGCCAGTACATCGTACGGCCATTGAGTCCAGGGCTCGCGAGCGTCTGATACTTCCAGTTGACGGCCGGGTCAGCGAAGGTGAATCCGTAACCGATGGGGGTCTTGATCCAGAACCTCGCGTCCGAGCCGCCGGCCTCGAGGACGAGCACGCGGTTGCGCCCGCTCGCGGATAGCCGATCGGCGAGCACGCACCCGGCCGTGCCGGCGCCCACGATGACGTAATCGAAGCTGTCCACAAGACCCGTTTGAGTATCCGCTTTGAGTATCCGCGCCTGTCGTAAACATCCCGCGCCAGCCTCAGCTTAACCAGATCCCGTGGGCGCGCTATGCCATTTCGCGATTCGCCCATGTCATTTTTAGACAGGAGTGCAAGAGGTGGGCTCCATGGCGTGGGCTCCCTTGCGGCATGCGGTCCTGTGGCATGCGATCCTGTGGCATGCGGTCCTGTGGTGCGGCGCATGGACACGGTGATCTCGTGCGCGGCGACATCGCATATCTCGGTCGAAACGGGTATGGTGCGCGTCAGATTGACCACCCCGGGCGGGCAGCATTTGAGCAGTACGACCTTCGACCTCACTCGAGCGCAGGAGCCGACGGCGATTCTGCGGTGGTACGTGCTCATCCTCACGTGCCTGATCTACGCGATCAACATCGCCGACCGTTATGTCGTCTCGACCGTGCTCGAGCCGATTCGCCTGGATTTCCATCTGAGCGACAAGCAGGTCGCGCAGCTTACCGGCTGGCCGCTCGCTTTCTTCTACGTCACGATGGGCATCCCCATCTCCTGGCTTGCCGACCGCGTGAACCGGCGCAATATCCTCGCCGCCGCGCTCGTCATCTGGTCGGGCTTCACATTTCTGTGCGGGCGCTCGCACACCTACTGGCAATTCCTGTTCAGTCGAATCGGCGTCGGAGTGGGCGAGGCCGGCGGCACACCCCCCTCGACCGCCATCGTTTCCGATTACTTCCCCGCCGGTCGCCGGCCCATGGCGATGACGGTGCTTGCGCTCGGCGCGCCGATCGGTGCTTTCATCGGGTACACCTTCGCCGGCATGATCTCCCATGCCTTCGGCTGGCGCGCCGCGTTCATCGCCCTCGGACTCCCCGGCTTGCTGGTCGGTGCCCTGGTCTTTGTCACCGTACGCGAGCCCGCCCGCGGCCGCCTCGATGCGGTCAGCGACGACGTCAAGCCCACGCTGATGGACTCCCTGCGCTTTCTCTGGCGCCAGAAGGCTGCCTTTCACGTCGTCATGGGCGGTGGTGTCTGTGCACTCTGGGGGTGGGGGCTCATCTTCTGGACCTCGGCCTTTCTGCAGCGCACCTACGGAATGAACGAGGCGCAGGCGGGTGAATTCACCGGGCCGATTCATCTGATCGGGGGCTCAATCGCCACGATCGCTACTGCCTGGCTTCTGGCGCACCGAAAGATGATCGATCCGCGCCACGTCGTATGGCTGCTCGCCGGCGGCATCGGCCTCGCGACCGTTCCCTCGATCATCGCCTACTGGACGCACTCGATCGAGCTGTGCCATGTCATGTTCTGGTTCTTCATTCCGGCGATCTACTTCTACATTGGTCCATGCTTCGGCCTGCTCAACAACCTCTCCCCGTGCCACATGCGCAACATGTTCATCGCGATCTCGCTGCTGGTCGCGAACGTCTTCAACCTCATCGTCGCGCCCTGGGTCGTCGGCCAGCTCTCCGATCTGTTCGCCCGTGGGCACGGAAACGATGCGGCCTCGCTGCGCGCCGCGATCCTGGTGCTCGCGCCGACCGGTTTCTGGGCGGCCTATCATTTGTGGCTCGCATCGCGCACCATCATCGAGGATCAAAAGCGCGCCGTCGGCTATACGAAGTCCTGGGCACCCTAGGATAATCCACGTGGCCGCGCGCCGAGGTTGGAGGGGGGTCTCCTGATGGCGAAAACCATGGATCGCCGTTGGCTGCCGTTGAACGCACTGCGCGCCTTCGAGGGCGTCGCGCAGCACCTCTCGTTCACCGCCGCCGCGAATGCGCTCCTCATCTCACAGAGCGCGCTCTCGCGACATGTGATCGCACTCGAGAAATTGATCGGCGTGCAGCTCTTCGAGCGACGTCCCCACGCCCTCGTGCTCACCAAGGCGGGCCAGCACTTGCTCGCTGCGGTGGTGAAGTCCTTCGATCGGCTGGAGTACGCGATCGACGACATCCGCAACGACGGGACGAGCACCCTGCGCACCTTGCGCGTGCAGATGCCGCCCACGTTCGCTGCGCATCTGGCGGTGCCGATCCTGAGGGATTTTCGTCAGGCGGCCGCCGACGTGGAGATCGATTTGGTGAGCCCCTATGGAGTCGGGCCGCCGCTCAACGACGTGGATGTGGCGGTGGTGTACTCGAAACCGACCGTGACAGACCTCGTGAAGGACCTGCTCTGGGCGGTACGGCTCTCTCTCGTGTGCCATCCGAGCATTGCGGAGCGCCACAGAGGCAAGGGTCTCGCCGAGTTCATCGAATCGAACGAATTGATTCATGTGCGTCTGCAGGACCTCCCGCGCCATCATCTGTGGTCGCAATTCGCACGCCAGGCGGGATTGCACTCGCTGAACATCGAGCGCGGATTGGTCTTCGACACGGCGCTTCTCGCAGTGCAGTACGCATTGAGCGGGGAGGGCATCGCGCTCATCGACAACTATCTGTTCAGCGATTATCTGCGCACCGGCCGCTTGGTCAAGCCGTTCGAGAACATCCTGGATGACGGCTACGGCTACTATCTCATCACGCATCCGGAGGGCCTCGCCGATACGGCAATCGCGCTTTTCCGCTCGTGGCTGATCGAGCGGTTCGGCAACGGCTCGGGGGTGTCGGAGCCCGGCATCCGGTTGGCGGTATCCAATGAGTGAGAGACTGCGCTGAGCAATTGGAGACTCAATGACGGGTTCGAGATGAACGAGGGATTCGAGACTTAGGG
The DNA here is from genome assembly GCA_035319505.1 of Steroidobacteraceae bacterium. GTDB lineage: Bacteria > Pseudomonadota > Gammaproteobacteria > Steroidobacterales > Steroidobacteraceae > Bog-1198. Next base: position 5,121 of record DATHCO010000040.1, read on the forward strand.
CAATGCGATGAAAACTCATGCACAGGTGGTAGTGATCGGCGGGGGCGTGGTCGGAACGAGCGTCCTCTATCATTTGACCAAGGCCGGATGGAAGGACGTGCTGCTGGTGGAGCGTGCTGAGCTCACCTCCGGCTCGACTTGGCATGCGGCCGGCGGCATGCACACGGTCAACGGCGATCCGAACGTCGCCAAGCTCCAGCAGTACACCATCCAGCTCTACAAGGAGATCGAGCAGATTTCCGGTCAGTCCTGCGGAGTGCATATCACCGGCGGAATCATGCTGGCCGGCACGCGCGAGCGGCTCGACTGGCTCAAGATGGCCAAGGCGCGCGGGCGCTATCTCAAGATGGACCTGGAGCTCATCTCGGTCGAGGAGGCGGCGAGGCTTTTTCCGCTGCTCGACAAGAAATACTTCGTCGGTGCCATGTACGACCCCATCGAGGGACACGTCGACCCCTACGGAGTCACGCACGCCTACGCCAAGTCGGCGCAGATCGCGGGCGCCGAGGTCGTCCGTCACACGCGTGTCGTCGAGTTGAAGGCCCGGCCCGACGGCACGTGGGACGTGATCACCGATAAAGGCAACGTGCGCGCCGAGCACGTGGTCAACGCGGCGGGGCTCTGGGCGCGCGAGGTTGGCCGCATGGTCGGCATCGAGCTCCCGATTCTCGCCATGGAGCATCAATATCTGATCACCGGCGATATGCCGGAGCTCGTGGGGAAGAAAGAGCAGCTCCACGCCATCGATTTCGAAGGCGAGATCTATCTGCGCCAGGAGCGCGGCGGAATGCTCATGGGCACCTACGAGCGTGCCGGAGTTCCCTGGTCGCCGGTGACGACGCCGTGGGATTTCGGCCAGGACCTGTTGCCGAACGACCTCGAGCGCATCGCTCCGAGCCTCGCGGTGGGCTTCCAGCACTTCCCCGCCCTGGAGCCCCCGGGCATCAAGAAGGTCGTGAACGGGCCCTTCACCTTCGCCCCCGACGGCAATCCCCTGGTGGGACCGGTGCGGGGCCTCAAGAATTTCTGGGTCGCCTGCGGCGTGATGGCCGGTTTCAGCCAGGGCGGCGGCGTCGGTCTGGCGCTCTCGCGCTGGATGGTCGACGGCGATCCCGGCGCGGACGTGTGGGGAATGGATGTGGCGCGCTACGGCGACTGGACCACGTTGGCGTACACGAACGCCAAGGTGCGCGAGAACTATTCACGCCGTTTTCGGATTCGGTTTCCGAACGAGGAGCTCCCCGCGGCGCGCCCGCTGCGCACGACGCCGATTTACGAGAAGCTCAAGGCGGCGCACGCGGTGTTCGGCGATTACTGCACGCTCGAGCATCCGCTGTGGTATGCGCCGAGCGCCGAGGAGGCCTACGATGAGGTGAGCTTCCGGCGCTCGAATGCTCACCCGCACGTCGCAGCCGAGTGCCGCGCGGTGCGCGATGCGGTCGGGCTTCTCGAGATCTCGAACTACGGCAAGTTCGAGGTGCGCGGCGCCGGCGCCGCGGAGTGGCTGTCGCGCGTGATGGCGAATCGCGTGCCCGCCGTCGGCCGGCTGGCACTTACCCCGATGCTCAATCAGCGCGGCAAGCTCATCGGTGATTTCACCATGTGCCGGCTCTCGCAGGAGAACTTCTTCCTGATCGGCACGTACGCGGCGGAGACCTACTACTTGCGCTGGTTCGAGCGGCACCCGCCGCCCTCGGGCGTCTCGGTGCGGCCCTGTGCGATGGAGTACACCGGCCTTGCGATCGCGGGGCCGAAGTCGCGCGCGCTGCTTCAGAGCATGGTGCGCGATGACCTCGCGACTTCCGCGTTCCCGTTCCTGTCCTTCCGGCGCATGGAGATCGGCATGGTCCCGGCTTACGTGGGGCGGGTATCCTTCACCGGCGATCTCGGCTACGAGATGTGGGTGACGAGCGATTACCAGAGGGCTCTGTACGATCTTCTGACGGAAGCGGGCCGCGCGCACGGGCTCAAGCTCTTCGGGGGGCGCGCGCTCAATTCCATGCGCATCGAGAAGGGCTTCGGCAACTGGGCGCGTGAATACCGCCCCATCTACGGGCCCTTCGAAGCGGGGCTCGGGCGCTTCGTGGACTTCAGGAAGGACGATTTCATCGGGCGCGCAGCCGCTGCCGAGGAGAAGGAAAAGGGCGGGGCGCTCAGGCTCCTCGCCTTCAGGGTTGCGGCGAGGGATGCGGACGCGATCGGCGATGAGCCGATCTGGCACAGGGGCAAGGCCGTCGGGTGGGTGACCTCGGGGGCGTACGGACACCGGGTGGGCGCATCCCTCGCTCTCGGCTATGTGCCTGCGACGCTCGTGGGGGAGAACGACGGATTCGAAATCGAGATCATCGGCGAGCGCTGTCAAGCGACGCGTCTCGCGGCCCCGGCCTTCGATCCGAGCGGCGCGTTGATGCGCCAATAACCGCCTTGATGCGCTCATCGCCGAGAAAAGGGCCCGCCCGGCCGGGCGGGCCTCCTCGGGTATAATGACCGCCGCTCGCCGCGCGATCATGCGGCGAGCGGAGGCTTTATGCTGGATCCGACCATCGCACCGGACTACAACGGTCTGACGGAGCTCACCCCGAGCTTGACTGCGGACTCGTATTTCGATCCGCACCACTACGACCGCGAGCTCAAGCGCATTTGGTACCGAAACTGGCTCTACGTCGGTCGCTCGAGCGAGGTTCGGGAACGCCGGGCTTTCCGGACTTTCGAGGTGGGCGATCAGAGAATCCTTCTGGTGCGCGATGACGGGGGCGTTTTACGGGGCTTTCATAACACTTGCCGCCACCGCGGCGCTCTGCTCTGCCGAGAGAGCGAGGGCTCGCTGCGCTCGGGCACGATCGTCTGCCCCTACCACGCATGGGCCTACAACCTGCGCGGCGAGCTCTTGCGCACCACCTCCAAGATGGAGCCGGAAGGTTTCGATATCGCGGACTACCCGCTCTATCAGCTGAAGGTGCTCGAGTGGAACGGGTTCGTCTTCGTCGCGTTGACTGACAAGGCGCCGGCGTTCGAGCGCATGTTCGATGTGCCGCTCAACCGCCTCGACGCGTGGCCACTCGCGCACCTTTCGGTCGGGCACGTTCTGGTAAAGACCATCGAGTGCAACTGGAAGATATTCTGGGAAAACTTCAACGAGTGCCTCCACTGCCCGGGCGTACACCCCAAGCTCTCGAGTCTCGTCCCGATCTACGGTCGGGGTCTCATGGACGAGCGTGATGACCCTCAATGGAAGGTCCACGAGTCAGATGCGGATCCGAAGTACAAGGGGGGCGTGCGCGAGGGAGCTGCGACCTGGTCGAGCGACGGGCAATTGAGCGCTGCGCC
>DATHCO010000041.1:0-6019 GCA_035319505.1 Steroidobacteraceae bacterium
GCGGCTGATGATGGGCTTCGCCGATGGGGCCTTCACGCCCGCGAGCATCGCAGCGACGATCAAGCTCTCGCCCGCGGAGCGGCACGGCCGGAACGTCGGATTTCAACAAACGATGCTGGTCCTCTTCGGTCTGGGGTTGTCGCCGCTTCTGGTGGGAGCTCTTCTCGGGCGCGGCGTCGACTGGCGGTACATCTTCTCGATCTTCTTGGTCCCCGGACTCACCGTCGCGTGGCTGACCAAGCGCTGGGTTCCCGGCAGCATTCCCACGCAGCGGCGTGCCGACGTTGGCGACTGGCTCGCCGTGCTGCGCCATCGGAACATCCGCTTGGCTATGCCCGGCATGCTGTGCTGGCTCACCTGTCTCATCACGACGAGCGCCTTCCTGCCGAGCTATCTCACGAGTCACTTGAAGCTCGACAGCGACGCGATGGGACACGTGATGTCCGCCATCGGTTTCGGCGCCATGACCGGAACCATCGTGCTCTCGGCGCTCTCCGACTACATCGGCCGGCGTCCCGTGATGTTGATCTCGAGCGCCGGAGCGCTCTCGACTCTGGCGCTGCTCGGCTTCGTAGGTCCCCATGCGACCGCGCTCTTCGCCTGCCTGTTCACGATTCACTTCTTCAACAACGCGCTGATCACCATGACGGTCGGTCCCATTGCCGCCGAGTCCGTGCCGCCCGCGCTCATGACGACCGCCTCGGGGCTCATCATCGCGTTCGGGGAGCTGCTCGGCGGCGGTCTTGCGCCGATCATCGGCGGGCAAGTCGCCGAGCGCTTCGGCATCGAGCATATCCTCATCCTTCCGATCGCGATGATGGCCATCGGCGTCGTGCTGAGCGCCTGCCTGCGCGAAACCCGCGAGCGCAGATAGCTCGCGCCTTTGGCCTAGTGTCCTGAATCAGAAATTCGCCGTGCACCGAGAGCGCCGCCGCGGCCCGACCGCAAGGCGCAACGACCGCGAATACTTTAGCGTATTCAAGGGAGGAGCAACGCAGCGGGCGGGGCGCCGCGGCGTTCGAATGCCGGCGAATTTCTGATTCAGGACACCAGAGCAAGCTCATTTGCTGCGGTTCGTCCTCTGTTGGCGCGATGGAATCGCTCCGACCGGCGCGCCTGTGCAGCCTGCCGGCTGCATCAGGAATCGAACGCACCTTTAGGCGAGCGCGGCCGCGTTCTTCAGATCCTCGACCGCTTTCGCCCTCAAGCTCATTGCCTGAGACCGAGCGTTGGCAGCGGCAGCCAGCGCGGCTTCAGCTGTCGCATTCGCGCGCGATGCGGCTGCGCGCGCCCGCCACGCCGCCACCAGATCGGCGTGGAACGCTCTCATACCGGCCGCCGCTGCCCCCGTGAGCGCGGCCGCCGCCGCTTTATCTGCATCGATCGACGCCGCTGCCCGTTCAGCCGCAACGCGATTGGCACCGGCCGCAGCGTCAGCCGCCTGCGCGCGCGCCGCATCGGCGTTGGCAGCGGCCTCCGCCGCCGAGGATACCTGCGCATCGAGCTGGGCTAGGCGTGCATCCTTGTCGGCCGCCTGAATCGCGCGGTACGCGGTCAACACGCGTTTGAATGCCGTCGCCTCGTCGTTCGTCGCCTTGGCCCGAGCAGCCGCGGCGGCGGCCTGATCGTTGGCGGCCCTTTTTAGATCCGCGTTGGCCGCGTTGACCTGGGCTGCCGCGGCATTGAGCTGTGCGATAGACGAATCGGGAGCGTTCAGGATGGCCTCGGCGCTCGCGATACTGTTCTCAGCGGCAGCCTTCGCGTCAGCGGCGGCCTTGAAGTCAGCCGCGGCGCGCGCATAAGCGGTATCGGCGGCCTGTTGGTCGTGAACGGCTTGAGCCCAGTTTGCAAGAGCCGCTTTGTCTGCGATGGCCTTTGCGGCGAGCCGCGCTTGTCCCACTTTCTGCTCGGCTGCCGCGAGCTTCTCGGCGGCCTGTTGATAGTTTGCTTCGGCAGAAGCGTAGGAGCTTTCAGAATTGGACCGTTGCACATCGGCTGTCGCGAGGGCCTCAGCCGCCGATGCCGCGTTGCGGTCTGCAGCCGCCTGCTTGGCATCTTTTGCCGCAGCTGCGCGGGCAGCATAAGCTCGCTGCAGATCTGTGTTCGCGCGCGATTGAGCCTGGAGGGAGCGCAATCGGTCCTGATGCGCGGCCTGAAGCAGGCTGTGCGACCTGGCTTCGGCCGCCTGCGCAGCTTCCAGCGCATTCTCAGCGGCCTGAGTGTCTGCGAGCGCTTGCTGCATATTTCCGGCGAAAGCTATCTGCGACATCGAGAGCAGAACCGCGCTCAGGGTGGCTGCGCGCCCCGTGCGCTGCATTCGCCCCCGCCCGTCGGGAGGTGTGCGATTGCTATTGTACTTGGCGGAAAAACAGAAGCTCGTGCTGAACATAGTCGCCTCCCCACGAATGCCATGAACGGTGGCACGCAAGTCTATCATTAGCGCGCTCGATCTGACCGCAAAGACATCAAGCCCGCACCAGGACTCAACGGGGCGCCGCGCACGTGACAGAGCATGAATTGAAGGGCCCTCAGTACGGCGGCGCCGCGACGACCGTCGCGCGGCACTCACCGAACCCGATGCGGCGAAAGCCTTCTCGCTCACAGAATCCCTTGAAGATGATCGTGTCGCCGTCCTCGACGAAGGCTCGCGTCTCGCCATTGGGGAGGCGGATCGGCTGCTTGCCGCCCGCGCTCTGCTCGAGCATCGAGCCGCCCTGACCGGGCGCAGGTCCCGACAAGGTGCCCGTTCCCAGAAGATCTCCCGTCTCGAGATTGCATCCGTTCACCGTGTGATGAGCGACCAGCTGCGCCATCGTCCAGTAGGCGTCCCGGTAGTTCGATCGGCTGAGGCGCAGCGCCGCCTCGCCGCTCCCTCTCATGCGCTCGGTCTCGAGCCACACCTCGAGCTCGATCGCGACTACGCCCGCTTCGCGGTTCGAGGCCGAATCGAGATAGGGCAACGGGCTCGGATCGCCGCTCGGTCGACGGAACGGCTGTCGGAACGGGGCGAGCGCCTCCAGAGTGACGATCCATGGCGAGAGCGTCGTCGCGAAGTTCTTCGCGAGAAAGGGTCCCAGAGGCTGATACTCCCAGGTCTGAACGTCGCGCGCGCTCCAATCGTTGAGAAGCGTCAAGCCGACAACGTGGGACTCCGCATCGTCCAAGTGCACGGGCTCACCGAGTGCGTTGCCCTGCCCGATGATGAGGCCGAGCTCGAGCTCGTAGTCGAGCCGACGGGTGAGCGACAAGGTGGGCGCTTCGCTCTCCGGGCGCTTGACCTGTCCGCGTGGACGGGGAAAGCTGTGGCCGCTCGGCTGGATCGAGGAGCTTCGTCCATGGTAGGCGATCGGCACCCATTTGTAGTTCGGAAGGAGCGGATTTTCCGGCCGAAAGATCCGGCCCACGGCCGTCGCGTGATGGATACCGGAGTAGAAATCAGTGAAACCGCGAATCTCGCACGGCAGCCCGAGCTCCACACTCGAGCGCGGCACGAGGGCTTTGCGCCACGCCGACTCGCGAGCGCTGCCGCGCCTCAACCCCTCGCTGAGCGCGCCGCGCAGCTCCCGCCGCACCGCCGGAGGCGCCACAAGTAAGGCCTGCATCTCGTCGGTCGCGAGCAACCCCGACGAGCGCAGATTCAAGATGTCATCGCCGATCGCCACACCGATCTGCCAGCGCTCTCCCGGTGCGTCCCGATACCGACCGAGCGGCAGGTTTTGGATCGGAAAGTCGCCCTGTGGATCGTTGGCCGACTCCACCCAGCTCCGGAGCGAGGGGTCGTGCGTCGCGTCGAGCATTCAAGCCTCCGCCTTGAGAGTGCCTCGACGCAGCTGATCGCGCTCGAGCGATTCGAACAGCGCCTTGAAATTGCCCTCCCCGAACCCCTCGTCATTGCGCCGCTCGATGAACTCGAAGAATACCGGTCCGAAGAGAGTCTCGGAAAAGATCTGCAGCAGGAGCCGCGGTGGGGCATCGGGGGATGTCCTGCCGTCCAACAGGATTCCCCGGCTCTTGAGCTCGCCGACGCGCAGCCCATGGCCCGGGAGCCGCTCCTCGAGCATCTCGTAGTAGATGTCGTTGGGCGCGCTCATCAACGGCACTCCCGCCTTGCGCAGCGCATCGACGCTCGCGCAAAGATTGTCGGTCCGCAAGGCGATGTGCTGGATCCCCTCGCCGTTGAACTGCATCAAGAATTCCTCGATCTGGCCGGTCGCCTTGGAGGCCTCCTCGTTCAGCGGAATGCGAATCATGCCGTCCGGTGCGCTCATCGCGCGCGAGGTGAGCCCCGTGTACTCGCCCTTGATGTCGAAGTAGCGAATCTCGCGGAAGTTGAAGATCTTCTCGTAAAACCCTGCCCAGAATGCCATGCGCCCGCGGTAGACGTTGTGGGTCAGGTGATCGATCACCTTGAGGCCGTAGCCGGAGGGGTGCCGGTCGACACGCTCGATGAACTCGAAATCGATGTCGTAAATGGACTTGCCGTCCTCGTAGCGATCGATCAGGTACAAGGGCGCCCCGCCGATGCCCTTGATCGCGGGAAGGCGCAGCTCCATGGGTCCGGTTGGCATATCGATCGGCTGCGCGCCGAGATCGAGCGCCCGTGTGTAGGCCCGGTGAGAGTCCTTCACGCGAAACGCGAGTCCGCAGGCACAGGGACCATGCTCGGCGGCGAAATACGCCGCGAGGCTCTTCGGCTCGCGATTGACGATGAAGTTGGCCTCTCCTTGGCGGTAAAGCTCCACCGCCTTCGAGCGATGGCGAGCGACGAGCGTGAAGCCCATCTTCTCGAATATCGGCTCGAGCACGTTCGGCGTCGGCGAGGCAAACTCGACGAATTCGAAGCCTCGTAATCCCATCGGATTGTCAAAAAAGTCAGCCATGTGCTTGGCTCCAGCCCGCTCAGACGCGAAGCGCACGTTCATGGACGAAGGCGGCGTGTCTCGGCGCGCGCTTCGTGCGCGACCACTCTTCCAGCATATCCCACTTCACCTCGTCGAGGCGCTCGATCGTCGCCGCCTCGTCGGGATCGGGGCACGCGAGCTCAATCCGGTGCCCGTTCGGATCGAAGAAATAGATCGAATGGAACGCACCGTGGTCCGTCACCCCGAGCACCTCCACGCCGTTCTTCTCCAGATGCGCCCGGTACGCGAGCAGCTCCTCGCGGTCCTGGACCTTGAAGGCGATGTGCTGGACCCAGGCAGGCGTGTTCGGATCGCGCCCCATGCACGCCTAACCTACTGCGTCCTCAGCCAGCAATCCCAGTCGGAGGGGCTGGCGATCCTGTCCTTCTGCTGGATGTACTCACCGAGTGAGGAGGTGAAGCGAATCACCTCCCCATCGCGCAGGCTTCCCAAATCGGGCCCGCCGCTGCATGAGCCCACGAGACAGCCGGTGACGATCTCGCTCACCGAGTAGCGCTTCTCCTGCGGATGATAGGCGCGGCAGGAGATCACACGCCGGTGAAGGACGTTCGCTGCCTGCGCACGCCGCTCCCGGTTCGCCTGCAGGCGCGAGGCGATGGTTTGCAGTTTCCCCGCCGCTTGAGCCGAATCATCCCAGGCGTACAGTGTGGCGTTCACGATGACCCCCTGCGCCGTCACCGTGTAGGTCCGCCCCCGGAAATTCCACCAGGGAGCTTCCGAGCAGCGCAGCCCCTCATCGAGCGCGCAGACCATGAACTCGTATCCGCGTTCGAGGTCCCCGCAGCGTGCGTGGAGCTGGTAGAGGAGCTCACCGCCCGCGTCCACGAAGTAGCGCGCGGTGCCGTCGAAGAGGCAGCTCCCGCCGTGCTCGCCTTGGGGAAACTTGATGACAAAACGATCGCCCGTCGCCTTGTTGGGCACGGCGATCTGGCTGAATGCGGGCTCTTGCATCGGCCCGAGCCCGGTGAAGGGCCGGCCGGTCTTGTCGGCCCTCGCGATCTGGGCGGTCCTCGGGATGAAGATGCCGTCGCCCGGGTTTGCGACCTTGTGCGGCCCCGATTGCGTCGCATCGATGACCACCGTGAGGTCGCCCGAGG
>DATHCO010000042.1:0-14488 GCA_035319505.1 Steroidobacteraceae bacterium
GCTGGCCCGGCCGACCGCCGACCTCGTGTTCACGCAAAACGGCACCACCTCGGGGGTGAGGATTGCGGATTTCGAATGGATTGCCTCCGACCGCGAGGGCATCACGATCAACGATGCGACGAGCGCAGTGTTCGCGCAGCCGATCGACTGGCCGAAGTGCGACGTGGTGACCTTTTCCTGGCAGAAGGTGCTCGGCGGGGAAGGGGCCCATGGGATGCTGATTCTGTCTCCGCGGGCGGTCAGCCGTCTCGAGAGCTATACGCCCGCGCGGCCCTTGCCGAAGATCTTCCGCATGACCAAGAAGGGCAAGCTCGACCAGGATCTCTTCGAAGGGGCCACCATCAACACACCATCGCTTCTCGCCACCGAGGATTACCTCGATGCTTTGAAATGGGCCGAGCGCATCGGGGGTCTCGCAGCGCTGCATGCGCGCGCGAACGCCAACACCCGTGTGCTCGGTGAATGGGTGGCGAGGACGCCCTGGATCGACTTCCTCGCGGCCGATCCGGCAATTCGGAGCAATACCAGCGTGTGTCTCAAGGTGATCGACGACCGTGTGACTTCGCTCGCGCAGGGCGCTCAGGCCGAGTTTGCGAAGAATCTCGCCGCAATCCTCGAGCGGGAAGGAGTCGCGCTCGATGCCGCTTCGTATCGATCCGCGCCGCCGGGCCTGCGCATCTGGTGCGGCGCCACCATCGAGGAGGAGGATCTTAGATTGCTCACACCGTGGCTCGACTGGGCGTTCGCGAGCTGCCTCGCCGGGCTCGAGGATCGCGGGACGGGGAGCTCACATGCCTAAGGTGCTCATTGCCGATGAGTTGAGCCCCAAGGCCCTCGCGATCTTCGCGAGCCGCGGCGTGCAGGCGGAAGTGCGTACAGGGCTCAGCAAGGCCGATCTTGTGAGCATCATTGCGGGCTACGACGGCCTCGCGGTGCGTTCGGCCACGAAGGCGGACAGGGATGTGATTCTCGCCGCGAAGAATCTCAAGGTGATCGGGCGCGCAGGAATCGGGGTCGATAATATCGACATACCGGCGGCCACCGCGCGCGGCATCGTGGTGATGAATACCCCGTTCGGCAACTCGATCACGACCGCCGAGCACGCGCTCGCGCTGCTCTTTGCCGCGGCCCGGCAGATTGCCGCAGCCGACATTTCCACCCAGGCGGGGAAGTGGGAGAAGAGCCGCTTCATGGGCGTCGAGCTTTATGCCAAGACCTTGGGGCTCATCGGCTGCGGCAATATCGGCTCGCTGGTCGCCGAGCGGGCGATCGCACTCAAGATGAAAGTGCTCGCCTACGATCCCTTCCTCTCGCCCGAGCGAGCGGTGAAGCTCGGCGTCGAGAAGGTGGAGCTGGAGGATCTGCTGTCGCGCTCGGATGCGATCTCGCTGCACACTCCGCTCACCGACAAGACCAAGAACATCCTATCGGCGGAGGCCATCGCCAGGACCAGGCCCGGCGTCATCATCGTCAATGCCGCCCGCGGCGGGCTCGTCGATGAGCGGGCCCTGCGAGCGGCGCTCGAGAGCGGGCACGTCGCCGCCGCGGGCTTCGATGTGTTCGCGAGCGAGCCTGCTAGGGAGAACGTGCTTTTCGGGGCACCCAACTTCGTCGCGACCCCACATCTCGGCGCGAGCACCAACGAGGCGCAGGAGAATGTCGCTCTGCAGGTGGCCGAGCAGATCTCCGACTACCTGCTCTCCGGGGCCGTGACCAACGCGCTCAACATGGCATCGATCAGCGCCGAGGAAGCCTCCCGTCTCAAGCCCTTCATTGCGCTCATCGACAAGCTGGGCGCCTTCGCCGGTCAGATTGCCGACGACGGCCTCGAGGCGGTGCAGATCGAATACGAGGGGGATGTGGCGCAATTGAATACTCAGCCCCTGACGGCCACCGCGCTGGCCGCGTTGCTGCGGCCGCTGATGCCCGACGTCAACATGGTGTCCGCGCCGCTGGTGCTCAAGCAAAGAGGCACTCCGCTGACGGAGTCTAAGCGCGACACCTCCCCGATCTACGGATCCCTCATCCGGATCGGCGTGTTGACCGGAGGTCGCTGGCGCACGCTCGCCGGCGTGGTCAACCCCGGTGGCGCCAAGATCGTCGAGGTCAAAGGCATGGCTCTGGAAGCGGACTTCCATCCCGTCATGCTCCTCATCAACAATCTGGACAAGCCAGGCTTCGTCGGTGCCCTCGGCACGATGCTCGGTGAGGCCAACATCAATATCGCGACATTTCACTTGGGCCGCCAGGCCGAAGGTCAGGATGCCATCGCGATCGTGGGGGTCGATCAGGTCGTGCCGGAAGCGATTCAGCAGCGGCTGCGCAGGCTCCCCCACGTCCGCTACGTGAAGGTGCTGACGTTCTGACCCGGCCGGCACCGGCGCTGAGGCCGGCTGCCGACGGGTCCGGGTGCGGGCGAGTCGCCGCGCAGCCTCCTGCGCGCCTATGGCTCAGCGGCTATTATTCCCTCAGTCGGCCTTGAACCCCTCCACCTGAATGCGCAACAGCACGTCCTGCTTGAACCCATATTGCTGCCCATAGTTCACGCCGAAGTCCGCCCGGTTGAAGCTACCGCTCGCATCGGCGCCGCAGACCTGCTTCTTGAGCATGGGGTGCTGCATACACTTGAACGAGTTGACGGTGAGCGTGACGGGCTTGGTCACGCCGTGAAGCGTGAGAGTTCCGTCGATCGTCTTCGGGGCGCCGTTGTCGAAAGCGACGATCTTGCCCTTGTACTCGGCGGTCGGATACTTCGCCACGTCGAGCATCTCGGGGCTCGAGACATGCTCAATGAGCTTGTCGTTCGGCAGATAGATGCTCGCCGTATCGACGATCACATCGATCGTGCCGCTCTTCGCCGCGGTATCGAGATCGACCTTGCCGCTCGCCTTCTTGAAGGTCCCCCGCCAGGTGGAAAGGCCGCCGAGGTGATCGACCTCGAAGCTCGGATGCGTGTGGTCGGGATCGAGCGTGTAGGTGGTCGGCGCGCCGAACGCGCTCGCACCGGCGAGCGCGAATCCGAGTGACAGAGATGAGATCAGAAGCGGCCTGCGGCCATCGACAGGGCAGGCGTCAAATTTCTTCATATTCGAATGTCTCCTTAGAGTGCGTGGAACGGCGGCGATTGCCAAAAACTTCGCGCAGTGTCGCATTGCGTGAGCCGTCTGGGAAGACGCAATATTTCGATGAAATCTATTGAGTGAGGCGATAGGTCAGGCAGCCTCGGCCTGCGGCCGGCCCATCCCCAAGCGCGTCCGCTACTCAACCTCGATCTCGGCAGCGCCCTCGACCATTTTTCCGATGACGTGCGTGTGCAGGAATCCCCGCCGCGCAAACACGGCCTGCACCGTGCTCGCCTCGTCCGGATCACAGGCAACGAGCAAGCCACCGGAGGTTTGCGGGTCGGTGAGGAGTGTTTGCATCTCGAGGGCGAGGTGCGGCGCGAGACGCACCTCGCGACCGTAGGATTGCCAGTTGCGCGCCGAGGCGCCGGTTGCCACGCCGGATCGCGCGAGGGCGCGCGCCCCGGGCAAGAGCGCGATCCTCTCGCTCTGGAGGCGCGCGCCGAGCCGACTGCCGCGGCACACCTCGAGCAGATGCCCGAGGAGCCCGAAGCCGGTGATATCGGTCATCGCATGAACGCCACGAATGCGCGCCAACTCCTCGCCCGGCACATTGAGCTGGGTCGTTGTTTCGATCAAAGCGCGATAGCCGACCTCGTCCAGGAGGTCCTTCTTGAGCGCCGCGGAGAATATCCCGACACCCAGGGGCTTGCCGAGAATCAGCACGTCATCCGCGCGCGCGCGCGAGTTACGCTTCACGCAGTCGGGGTCCACCACACCGGTGACGGCGAGTCCGTAAATCGGCTCGACTGAATCGATGCTGTGCCCGCCTGCAATCGGAATCCCGGCCTCGCGGCACGCCGTCTCGCCGCCGCGCAGAATGTCGCGGATCGTCTGTTTCGACAGCGTATTGATCGGCATCGCGAGTAGCGCCAGCGCGAACAGCGGCCGCCCGCCCATGGCATAAATGTCGGAGAGAGCGTTGGTCGCGGCGATGCGCCCAAAATCGAAGGGGTCGTCGACGATCGGCATGAAGAAATCGGTCGTGGACACGATCGCTTGGCGCTCGTTCAACCGATAGACCGCGGCATCGTCCGAGGTGTCGCTGCCAACCAAGAGGTCGGCGTATCCCGCGCTCGGCGCGCATTCGGCGAGCAATTGCGCGAGCACTCCCGGCGCGATCTTGCAGCCGCACCCGCCCCCATGCGAGAGCGAGGTCAATCGAGGCTCCGGACTTCTCGACGGTGTGCTCATCGGTGCTGCATCATGGTTGGCGGAAGGTAGCAGGAGTCGAACCTACCGGGAAACGCTTGACGTTCCCCACCGGGTTTGAAGCCCGGCCGCACCACCGGATGCGCATGCCTTCCGAACTTCTCGCTCCGCCCGCCGGCCCGATGGAGCCACGCTCAGGCCCCGTCCTGCCAGCTGGAGTCCGTGCGCACGATCCGTGCGTCGAGCCTGCGTCGAGTATAGCCAACGCGATCGAAGAACTCCAAGATCTGAATCGTGCGCTTGCGCCCGAGGCGGATGGCGTCACGATAGCGCGCCGCCTCGACCGCCCCGTACCTCTCCCAGAGATCCTTCAGCACTCGCGCCAGCTCGCGCACACGCTCGCGGTCATAGAAGAGATCGCGCACGATCTGATACACCCGCCCCTCGACGGCGCACTTGCGCAGCACGCGCCTGACTTCCTCCTCCGGTGCGCGCGCCGCGGCCGCGAGATCGCGCACCCAGGGCGGATCGAAGCCGCCTCGAGCGATGCTGGAGCTGAGCCTGTCGGCAAGACGTTGCTCAGAATCGCTGAGAGCCACGCAATGCTCCGGTAGGTGAAGCCAGTGTTGGCTGCGGCTCACGCTCCTCTGCTCGATGAGATCGTCGACGAGCACGCGCCAGAGTCCTGCGCTCGCGCGGGGCATGCTCATACGCCGCCATCGACCGCGATCGATGCCCGGCTCATCGGGCGCCTCACGGTGGAATCGGCGCAGCGCCTCGAGGGCGCGCTCGCGAAGCGCCCGCCAATGCGCCTCGAGAATCACGAAGCGCTCGCCCTCGGCATCGATGCGACGCACCTCCTTCGGCAGCTCGATGCGTTCGGCCGCCCGCCCCCATATCCGGACCAGCTCGCTGAGGCTCATGCCCTCGGGTGCCTCCGCGAGGAGGGGGCCGATCCCCTCTCCCTTCAGGAACCGCTCGATCGAGCTCAGGAAGCGCAGCCGCTCGGGACTTTGGCGTCGACGCGCCGGAGCGGCGGGGTCGATCACGACGCCGCCGCCGAGGGTGTGCACGGCGCGCGCATCGCGCACGATGAACGCATCGCCCGGCGATGCGCAGATCGGCGCATCGAAAACCAGTTGCACCCGCGTCTCGGAACCCGCGCGCAGCTCGTCGCCCTCCAGCGCGAGTGCGTACGCCACGCGGTGTTCCGTGCCGAGGTGCACATGCACGGGCGTCCGTTTGGGAAGGTCCCCGCCCTGGGCGAGGCGGCGCAGTCGCACATCGATGCGCGTCGAGGCGACGAGTGCGCGCGGATCCGCCAGCCAATCGCCGCGCTTCAGCGCAGCTTGGTCGATGCCGGCAAGATTTACGGCGCAGCGCTGCCCTGCTCGCCCGACGGGGCTCACGCGATTTTGGGCGTGAATGTTGCGCACCCGCACGGTCATGCCCGACGGCATCAGAGCGAGCGTATCGCCCACCTCCACACAGCCGGCGCGTACGGTGCCCGTCGCGACCGTGCCGTGCCCGGGAAGCGTGAACACGCGGTCTACGGCCAATCGAAAGAGTCCCCCATCGGAGCGCCCGGGCCACTCTGCCGCCGCCGTCTCGAGATACGAGCGCAGCGATACGACACCGGGGTCGTCGGCCGCGGTCGCAACGAGCGCGAAGAGCGGCGCGCCGGAGAGGGGCGTCGAGCCGAGGAGCCTCGCTATCTGCGTCTCGACGGCGCTCCTGCGCGCCTCATCGACGCGGTCGATCTTCGTCAGGGCGACGGCAGCGCGATCGACTCCGAGCAGCTCCAGGATCGCGAGGTGCTCGCGCGTCTGGGGCATGATGCCGTCGTCCGCGGCAACCACCAGCAATGCGAAATCGATTCCGCCCACACCCGCGACCATCGTATGGATGAGCCGCTCGTGGCCCGGCACGTCAACGAATCCCAGCACCTCGCCGCCGCTCAGCGGCAGATACGCATATCCGAGCTCGATCGAGATGCCGCGCGCTTTTTCCTCCTTGAGCCGATCGGTGTCGACACCGGTCAACGCACGCACCAGGCTGGTCTTGCCATGATCGATGTGCCCGGCGGTACCGACGATCATCCGCCGAGCCCTTCCCACTGCGCAAGAAACTCCGGCTCATCGGCGCTTTCCAGGCAGCGCAGGTCGAGCCAGAGCGCCTTGTCGGCGCTGCGCCCGATGACGGGACGAGCGAGCTGCCGAAGCCGCGATTCCAGTCGCGAGAGGCTGCGGTGAGAGCCGCGAGAGGCGCGTATGCATAGGCCGAAGCTCGGCAGCTGATCAACGGGCAACGCACCGCTCCCGATTTGAGACATCATGGAGGCGGCGGTCACCCGATAGGCCTCGCCCAACGCCGCTCGAACGCGCGGCAGGAGGCGCTCGGCCTGCGCCGCAATGGCGCGGGCATCGCGGGTCAGCAAGCGCAAGGTCGGCAACCGATCGGCGAGCAGCTCCGGCGCGCGGTAGAGCGCCAGGACCGCTTCGAGTGCGGCCAGCGTGAGCTTCCCGACACGCAGCGCGCGCTTCAAAGGATTTTTCTTGAGGCGGCGCACGAGGTCGGTGCGGCCGACGATGATGCCGGCTTGCGGACCACCGAGGAGCTTATCGGCGCTGAATGTGACCAAGTCGGCGCCGGCCGCCACGATGTCGCGCACCACCGGCTCCTTGGGTAGCCCCCAGCGAGCGAGATCGATCAGGCTACCGCTCCCGAGATCGACCCCGAGCGGCAGTGCGCGCGTGCGTCCGATCTCGGCCAGCGCCGCCACCTCCACGCTCGCGGTGAATCCGCTGATGGCGTAGTTGCTGGTATGCACTTTCATGAGGAGCGCACTGCGTGCCGTCAAGGCATCGGCATAGTCGGCGCGGTGGGTGCGATTGGTGGTTCCCACTTCGATGAGCTTTGCGCCGGCGCTGCGCATCACATCGGGAATGCGAAAGGCGCCGCCGATCTCGACCAGCTCGCCGCGCGAGACGATCACCTCGCGCCGATAAGCCAAGGTGTTGATCATGAGGAGCACAGCGGCCGCGTTGTTATTGACGACCGTGGCGGCCTCGGCACCGGTGAGCTCGCAGAGCAGCGGCTCGATGAGATCGTCCCGATCGCCTCTGCCCCCCGATTCCAGGTCATACTCGAGGCTCACCGGAGCACGCAGCGCACGTATCACGGACTGCACCGCTGCATCCCCGGGAACCGCGCGCCCGAGATTGGTATGCAACACCGTGCCGGTGAGGTTGAACACGGTACGAAGGGTCGGACTCGATCGGCGAGCGAGATCCGCGCCTACCGCCGCCGCAAGTGTCCCCGCATCGAGCGCCTCGAGCACGAGCCGGCCCGCCAGGGCGAGCCCGCGCAGGCGCTCCAATTCACGGCGCAACGCGACGGTGACTTGCGTGTGCGCGTACTGCGCCAGCAAGGGGACGAAGGATGCGCTTTGCAGCAGCCGCTCGACCGAGGGAATGTCGGAGGCGCAGGCGGCAGGCGCCTCGGCTCGAGCAGTCACCGCATCCTCCGTCACGAGGGTCGATTTGCGTTCGTCAACCATAACAGCGGGTTGCCGCTCGCGCGGTGATAGCCTCGCTCCGCAAGCAAGAGATCGAGCGAGAGACTCGCCACATCATCCGCTACCGCATCGACGCCGCTGTCGCATTCCTCGTAGAGAATCTTGCGATAGGCGCGACACTCGTCACAGGTCTCCGCACGGACCGCCGCGCTCCCCACCTCCCGCAGGTCAGCCTCGGACCGATCGAGCGAGTGATAGGCGATAGGCGGCCCCGACGCGCCGCAATGGCTGCATTGCACGCGCACCATATGCCATTCGGTCGCGCAGAGCGCGCAGTGCAGATAACGGTAGCCCTGATACGGCGCGCAGGCGCACACCACGCTCGCGACGGGCAGCATGCCGCAAAGCGGACATTGTCCGGGAATAACGAGCGGCTTCACCGCCCCAGGCTCGAAACAGGCAGCCATGCCGACCCAGTGAACCTGAAGTGCCGCCATCAGCAACGGCGCAACCGATACATCGACCCTATCGCCCTCGCCCCGAAGGATCGACCGGGCCTGCGAGTCGACCCACGCCGGAGTGGCGCGGCCGATCGCCGCGACCGCCTTCTCGACTCCTGCGGGAAAATCGCGCTGCGATGCAATCGCGGCACAGAGTGCAGTCAGCGTATCGCGCCAGGCGGATGGCGGCGTCGCGCTCGCGGCAGCGATCGGCGGCGTGCGAGTCGAAAGGGCCCGAGGCGTAGCAGCGCAAGGCGCAGCTGCGGAAGGCGCGGCTGCGGGAGCGGGCGGCACGGGCGCGAGGCGGGCGAGCTCCCCGTGCTGCGACTCGGCGAGTACGGCGAGGAGCCGCAAGTAGTCCCCGATCGCGGCGCCGGCGGCGAGCTCGCGGAGCCGCGCCGCGCGGCGCGCGAACAGCTGCGAGCCAACGGGCAGGCGAACCCGCGGGATGGACGATTTGGCCAGCCTTTCGATTTGACCGGGCTCGAGGATTCGCTGCGCCATTGCGCTCTCGCGGCAAGGATTTTCCTTATCCTCGCCGCAACCACCCCCAAAGGTCCAGCGCTTTCGGCGCCGCGCCCTGCGCCCCCGCCCGCAAGCGCGCGCACCGCAGGCGCCACCTTCGGCGGCGCGCTATTTCGGAGGCGCCCCCCGCAGCGCCGCCGCGGCCTTCGTCACGTCCCGAAACCAGGCGCGGTGATGCTTCCAAGCCCATCCGGGCGTCACCCAGCCGCGAGTCATCGCACGCACGGAGCCCTTCACCCAGATTGCCGCATAGATGTGCACGATGATCGCGCAAATCATCACGAACGCGAAGAACGCATGCGACAGGGCGCCCAGGCGCACGAGTCTGACCGAAAAATACGCCGAGAAGTAGGCTCTCCAGATCGGGATGCCGGAGAGCAGCAAGCAGACAAGACACCCGACGAGGGTGAAGAACAAGAGCTTCTGGCCGGCGTTATAACGTCCCACCTCGGGCAGGTTTTCCTCGCGGTTACGGATCTCGTCGCCGCTCTTGCGCAGCCACTCCCAGTCGCGCTGCTGCATGAGGTTGTCCCGCCAGAACTGTGCGCCCAGCTTGGCAAACACGACGACGAGGAAGCAGCCGATAAAGGGATGCAAGATGCGCGTCCAGGGGCCGCCGCCGAAGAGATTCGTCAACCAGAACATCGCCGGATGAAAGAGCGCGAGGCCGGACAGCGCGAGCAGCACGAAGCTCACAGCGACGATCCAGTGAACGATGCGCACGCCGGGACTGTAGCGCTCGATCCGATCGATGCGCCGGAGGTCTCGCGCGCTCATGGCGCCTTCTCCAGCTCGCCTCGCGCGCGTTCCTCGTCGCGCTCGTCGACCTCGTTCGGGCCGATGCCGATGTAGTGCAGAAAGCCCAGGGCCGCGGTTGCGATCATGGCGAAGAGTGCGAGCGGCTTGGCGGCTCCCTTCCAGAGCCGTACCGCGGGACTGATCTTCGGGTTCTCCGGCAAATCGCTGTACAGTGCCGGTCGATCGGCGTGATGCAGCACGTACATCACGTGCGTGCCGCCGACGCCCACAGGATCGTACAGTCCGGCCTGGTCGAACCCGCGCGATTTCAAATCCTCGATACGCTCGGCCGCATGCTGCTTCATGTCCTCCTTGGAGCCGAAGACGATCGCCCCGGTGGGGCAGGTCTTCACGCAGGCGGGCTCGAGCCCGACGGCGACTCGGTCGGAGCACAGCGTGCATTTGTAAGCTTTCTTGTCCTTGCGCGAGATACGCGGAATGTCGAACGGGCATCCGGTCACGCAGTAGCCGCATCCGATGCAGTCCTCTTCGTGGAAATCGACGATCCCGTTGGCATACTGCACGATCGCGCCCGGCGAGGGACAGGCCTTGAGGCATCCCGGATCCTCACAGTGCATGCAGCCGTCCTTGCGGATCAGCCATTCGAGGTCGCCCTTCGGATTCTCGTACTCGGTGTAACGCATCAAGGTCCAGGTGTTCGCGCCGAGATCGTGCGGATTCTCGAATCGTCCGTCGCAGGCTCCGATGCTGCCCCGCAGATCGTTCCATTCCATGCAGGCGACCTGGCAAGCCTTGCACCCGATGCACTTCGTGGTGTCGATGAGTTTCGCCACCTGACCGGTGTAGGCGCCGCGCGCTTCGGGCTCGGGCAAGGTGGTTGCCGATCGGCGGACGATGTCCAAGGATTGCAGCGCCATCGACTCTCCTCAGGCCTTCTCGACCTTGACCAGGAACGCCTTGAACTCCGGGGTCTGCGAGTTCGCATCGCCGACCGACGGAGTCAATGTGTTGGCGAGGAACCCGGGCTTCGCGACGCCCATGAAACCCCAATGAATGGGGATCCCGACCACGTGCACGGACTTGCCTTCCACGGTGAGCGGTCGGATGCGCTTCGTCACCATCGCGATCGCGCGAATGTAGCCGCGGTTCGAGCTCACCTTGACGCGCTCCCCGGTGGCGATGCCGATTTCCTTGGCGAGCGCCTCGCCGATCTCGACGAACTGCTGCGGCTGAGTGACCGAGTTGATGCGCGTGTGCTTGGTCCAGTAGTGGAAATGCTCGGTGAGGCGGTAGGTCGTCGCCACGTGCGGAAACTCGGCTGCCTTTCCGAACGCCTCGCGGTCGTGCGGGAAGACGCGTGCCGCCGGATTGTTGGTTGCCTGCGGTTGATGCGGACTCAAGGGGTTGTACCCGAGCGGCGTCTCGAAGGGCTCGTAATGCTCCGGGAACGGACCGTCCGTCATCGAGGCGCGCGCGAAGAAGCGCGCGACCCCCTCGGGGTTCATGATGAAGGGACCCATCCCGCCATCGGGATTTTCGTCCGCCTTGAAATCGGGCACGTCGGCGCCGCCCCAGACCGTTCCGTTCCAGCTGATGAGCTTGCGATCAGGGTTGAACGGTTTGCCGTTGAGATCGCAGGAGGCACGGTTATAGAGGACGCGCCGGTTCGCGGGCCAGGACCACGCCCAGTTCAGCGTCTGTCCGATCCCGGTGGGATCGGAGTTGTCACGCCTCGCCATCAAGTTTCCGTTAGGGCCCCAGGCCCCGCAGAAAATCCAGCAGCCGCATTGCGTGCTGCCGTCATCGCGCAGCTCCGCAAAGCCCGCGAGCTGCTCGCCAGCCTTGCGTGTGATCTTGCTCGGATCCTTGGGGTCGGCGAGATCCTTGAGGGCGCTGCCGGAATATTCCTTGGCGAGCTCTTCGGGACTCGGACTTTCGACTTGCGCGTATTTCCAGGTCAGATTGACGATCGAATCCGGGAATGCGCCACCCTCCTTCGCATAGAGCGCGCGCAGGCGCGTGAACAGGCCGGCCATGATCTGCAGGTCGCTGCGAGCCTCGCCCGGCGGGCTCGCACCCTTCCAGTGCCACTGCAGCCAGCGCGCCGAGTTCACCAGCGCGCCGTTCTCCTCGGCAAAGCAGGTCGTCGGCAAGCGGAACACCTCGGTCTGAATCTTGCTCGGGTCGACGTCATTGAGCTCGCCGTAGTTGCGCCAGAACTCGGAGGTCTCGGTGGCGAGCGGATCCATCACGACGAGAAACTTGAGCTTGGAGAGACCGGCGCTGATCTTGGCCTTGTTCGGGGCCGCCGCGAGCGGATTGAAGCCCTGAGCGAGGTAGCCGTTCATCTTGCCCTGATACATGAGCTCGTAGACCTGCAGCATGTCGTAGAGCTTGTCGAGCTTGGGCAAATAGTCGTAGGCCCAGTTGTTCTGCGCGGTGGCCGCATCGCCCCACCATGACCTCATGAGGCTCACGAAGAACTTGGGCGTGTTCTGCCAGTAGCTCAGCTGGTTCGGACGCAGCGGCTTGAGCGTGCGGGCGGACATGTACTTGGCGTAGTCCTGCTCGGCGTCGCTCGGTAGCGAGATGTAGCCGGGCAGCTGGTTCGACAATAGGCCGAGATCGGTCAGTCCCTGGATATTCGAGTGCCCCCGCAGCGCATTCATGCCGCCGCCGGAGACGCCGATATTGCCGAGCAGTAGCTGCACCATCGCGCCGGTGCGGATCATCTGCGAGCCGATCGAATGCTGGGTCCAGCCGAGCGCATACATGATGGTCATGGCGCGCGTGGGGCTCGCGGTGGTGGCGATCGTCTCGTAGATATGCAGCACCCGCTCCTTGGGCGTCCCGCAAACGCGCTCGACTATCTCGGGCGAGTAGCGGGCGTAGTGCTGCTTGAGCAGCTTGTACACGCAGCGCGGGTGCGCGAGCGTCGGGTCGACCTTGACATAGCCGTCGGCGCCGAGCTCGTAGTCCCAGCTCGATCGATCGTACTTGTGCTTGTCGGCGTCGTATCCCGAGTAGATGCCGTCGGTGAACGCGAATTCCTCTTTGACGATGAACGGCAGGTCCGTATAGCTCAGCACGTAGTCGCGCTGAATCTTGTCGTTTGCCAGCAAGTAGTTGATCAAGCCGCCGAGGAAGGCGATGTCGGTGCCCGGTCGGATCGGTGCGTAATAATCGGCTACGGAGGCCGAGCGCGTGAAGCGCGGATCGACGACGATGAGCTGCGCCTTATTGTGAGCCTTGGCCTCGGTCACCCACTTGAAGCCGCACGGATGCGCCTCTGCGGCGTTTCCGCCCATGATGAGAATCACATCGGCATTCTTGATGTCGACCCAGTGATTCGTCATCGCTCCACGGCCAAACGTCGGGGCAAGACCTGCCACCGTCGGGCCGTGTCACACACGAGCCTGGTTATCGAATGCCACCATCCCGAGGGAACGCACCACTTTGGTCGTCAAGTAACCGACCTCGTTGCTCGATGCCGAGGCGGCCAGCATGCCGGTGGTGAGCCAGCGGTTGACGGTAAGACCTTCCGGCGTCTTCGCGATGAAGTTCGCATCGCGGTCCTGCTTCATGAGCACGGCGATGCGATCGAGCGCCTCCGTCCACGATAGCCGCTGCCAATGATCCGACCCCGGCGCGCGGTACTCCGGATACTTCAAGCGGCTCTCGCTGTGAATGAAGTCGATGAGGCCGGCCCCCTTTGGGCAGAGGGTGCCGCGATTGACGGGATGATCCGGGTCGCCTTCGATGTGAAAGATGCTCGGTTGCGCGTTCTTCGCGCCGTCTCCCAGGCCGTACATGAGAAGTCCGCACGACACGGAGCAGTAAGGACAGGTGTTGCGCGTCTCGGTGGCGCGCGCGAGCTTGTATTCCCGTACCTCCGCGAGCGCCGGTTCCGGCGAGAAGCCCATCATCGCGAGACTCGAGCCGACGAGCGAGTACCCGGTGACCTGCAAGAATTGGCGTCTGGTCAAGTCGGTCATGACCTTCTCCTGCTGCACTGCCACCACAGGCGTCCGAGTTTAGACCCGGGCTTTGTGCGGAGCAATAGGACAGCGCCGCAACTTGCGCGCGCTCGAGGAGCCGGCCGCGCTCATTCCAGCGGCACTCACCCGGGCAGCGACCAGATTCCCTCGCAGACGGTCTCGCTGAGTGGCCGGCGGCCATTCGGCCGCTCGCGCTCCTGGAGCTGCGCGGGCAAGGATTCCTTGGACGCGGGTCGGCCGACGGCGGCCATGGCTTCCACAGCGAACGCCTCGGGAATGGCGAGATCGCGCCGCGCACGCTCATAGTCGAACCCCTGCATGCCGTGGGCCGCATAACCCTTGAGGTGGGCCTGAAGCGCAAAATAGCCCCAGGCCGCGCCGGTATCGAAGGAGTGGGTGACCGAAGGTTTGCCCGTGACGTCGTTGAGGCGCTTGGAGATGAAGACGATCAGGGCCGCTGCCCTGTGCGCCCAAAGTTTATTGCCCTCGGTCAATAGGTCGAAAAACATCGGCCACGAAGGCGTCGAGCGGCGGGCGTAGAGCATGCGCCATGGCTGCGCGTTATAGGACGAGGGCGCCCAGCTCGCCGCCGCGAGCAGCGTGCGCAGCTCGAGCTCCGAGACATCCTCACCCGTCATCGACCGTGGCGACCACCGATCGAGGAACAGCGGATCGACGGGATACTCGGTCCGGCGAATTTCGCGACCCTTGATCATGAGACGTTCTCCGGAATCATGAGGCGCTCGCCTGCCGAAAATGCCAGAGGCGCAGGCTCGAGAGCGAGGCATCGGCTAGGCGCGGTAGGAAGGTCGGTCGCAAGAGCTCCGCGTCGAATTCCGACATGCGCCGGCGGTTCTCGGAGTAGCAGTTTTCCAGGAATTTTCGGAAGGTGAAGTCATCGAGAAACACGCTCGC
>DATHCO010000043.1:0-2779 GCA_035319505.1 Steroidobacteraceae bacterium
GCGATGCCGCCGCCGCCGCCACCACCGGAAGAAAAGAAGGCCCCGGACGAGCCGCCGCCACCGCCATCGGCGCTCGATACGAGCACGTCGACCGAAGCGGATGGGTCGGCGAGCGGAGAGTCTCCGGGTCCGGCCGCCGGCCCCGGCCTGCCCGCGACCGGCCCCCTCGGCATGAACGAGGGCGGCGAGGCGGGTGGCGATGCCTTCGGCCTCGCGGCCCGGCGCGGCGGTCGCGAGCTCCTATTGACCGCCCCGGCCGGCGGCGCAGGCAATCCCACGGCGCGCTTCACGGAGTTCGCCGGTCTCCTCCAATCGCACCTCGAGTCCGAGCTCAACCGCATCGAGACGCTGAGAGAGAGCTGCTACAGCGTCAAGGTCGAGGTCCGCGTCGACGCGGGGGGATCGCTCGAGAGCGTGAAGATTCGCTCCTCCACGGGCGTTGCGGCGCTCGACGCCAAGATCAAGGCCGCGCTCCTCGGGCTCGGGCCGATGAGCGCCTCACCGCCCGCCGACATGCCGTGGCCCGTGGGGCTCAGGATCGTCTCGCGGCGCGCCGATTGCAGCTAGCGGCGCTACTCATCCGCGCCCCCGGCGCACCGGCGCGGCCAGCAACTGCCCGTGCCCTCGCTCGCTGCGCCCGCGCTCCGGGATTGAAAATTCCGCTCCAGGGTGCCACGCTAGCTCTCATGGGGCGGGTGGTCTACGACGTACCGGTGGTGGTGCAGGCGGCGAATCCCATCTGCTGGGTCGCCTGCATGGCGATGGTGGCCAGCGAGCGAAAGCAGGCGAGCGTCGGCGTCGGTGCCTTCGCGAATGGATTCGACCCCAGCTTCGCGAGTATTCCAAATCCGGCGGGCATCGACTACGAAAAGTTCAAGCGCTTGTTGAAGGCCTCCGGTTTCACTTCGACGAGTAGTCCAGATCCGGCGCGCCTCGACTGGGATAAGGCGACGCGCTTGGTGACGGGCGACATGGATGTGATCGCCGAGGACATTGAGACGCTCTTGCGCACGAAGGGACCCTTCATTCTCACTCATCTTTGCGCCGGCTTTCCCTACGGACCGAAGTGGGGCGCTCTGACGGAGGGCGTGCATGCCGTCGTGATCACGGGTTGCGATTCGGCAATCAACGGTGGGACGTGCTGGATGAACAATCCCTGGGGTGACAAGGACCAGCCCATCCTTACCTTTTACCTCATCAAGGCCATCAAGGCCTGGTTTCCGTGGGCAAGCAGTTGTCCGAACATCGCCTACTGGGATCCCCCAAAATAAGCTGCGTGCGGCGGCTGCAGGGAGCCGCCTCGAAACTGCGATGAGCGTACCCAAGTATTTGCTGCGAAGCCTGCTGCGTAGCGTCCTGCTCGCTGCGGTCGCCGCTTCCGCCTTCGCCGACTCGACCGGCGCGGTCTGCAGCTGCCCGAACCTCTCGCTCGCGCCGATGATCAAGGTCGCCTCCCCGTCGGTGGTCAACATCGCCACTCGCGGCACGCTCACCGAGCGGATCCCGCGAAATCCGCTGTTCGATGATCCCTTCTTTCGCCGCTTCTTCGACGTCCCGGCACAGCCCGAGCTCCGTCATCGGCAATTTCAAAGCGCGGGCTCCGGGGTCATCGTGGATGCGAAGAACGGCTACATCGTCACCAATCGCCACGTCATCGAAAACGCGAACGAGATCACCGTCACCTTGTTCGACAACCGCCACTTCAGCGCTTCGGTGGTCGGGAGCGATGAGGGGACGGATATCGCCGTGCTCCGAGTGAAGGAGCCGGATCTGGTCGCGATGCCGCTCGGCGATTCGACTCACCTCGAGGTCGGCGACTGGGTGGTCGCGATCGGCAATCCTTTTGGCCTCCAGCACACGGTGACTGCCGGCATCGTGAGCGCACTCGGTCGTACGGGGATCCACCCGCACGGCTACGAGGATTTCATTCAGACCGATGCATCGATCAACCCGGGCAATTCCGGCGGCGCGCTCGTGAACGTGCACGGGGAGCTCGTCGGGATCAATTCGGCGATCCTATCGAACGGGGGCGGTAGCATCGGCATCGGATTTGCGATCCCGGTCAACATGGTCAAGGCGGTCATGCAACAGATCATTACCTACGGCGAGGTGCGCCGCGGAGTGCTCGGGATCCGCCTCGGCGAGGTGACGCCCGAGAAGGCGAAATCCTCCGGGCTTCAGGAGCCGCGCGGCGCCCTGGTTACTCAGGTGGCGACACGTTCCCCCGCCGACTTGGCCGGGATCAAACTCGGTGACATCGTGATCTCGATCAACGGGGTTGCGCTCGAGAACGCGACGCAGCTGCGCAACGCCATTGCACTTCTTCGCGTCGGGCAAACGGTCGATCTCGTCATCTTACGTGATGGAGCGACTCGCGAAGTGAAGGTATCGATCACCGAGCCAGGCCGCACGGCGCGCCGCGAGGAGCCTGCGCCGATCTCGAGCCCGGCTTGCTCGATCTCGTGAAGGTGCGGGCCTCGTAGATCGACGGCTGCGCGTATTTTCACCCCGGCGCCTGCCCCCAGAGCTCGCGGGTCGCGAGCCGTGCACCCTCGACGAGCGAGGCGAGCTTCGCCCACATGATGGAAGGGTGCACGCGCCGCACGAAGGGTCCCTGGGCAAAGCCGCAGTCGGTGCTCGCGATCACACGCTCGCGCCCCACGAGGCGCGCGAGCCGCGTGATGCGCTCGGCCACGAGCTCCGGGTGCTCGACCACATTCGTCGAGTGCGTCACGACGCCGGGAAGCAGCACCTTGCCTTCGGGCAGCCGCACCGTCTC
>DATHCO010000044.1:0-22174 GCA_035319505.1 Steroidobacteraceae bacterium
ACCCTCGGTGCTCGCGCTGTATCGCTCGCACATCGCGCTCTACGAGCTCGCCGGCCGAGTCGTGCAGCGGCTCTAGGGTCCTGAATCAGAAATTCGCCGTGCACCGAGAGCGCCGCCGCGGCCCGACCGCAAGGCGCGACGGCCGCGAATACTTGAGCGTATTCAAGGGAGGAGCAACGCAGCGGGCGGGGCGCCGCGGCGTTCGAATGCCGGCGAATTTCTGATTCAGGACCCTAGGGTGCGGTGCCAAGCGCCGGTTCGCCCGTCGCCTCGATCTCCACCAGCAGGTCCTCGCGGCACACATCCGCCTGCAGGTACACGATCGAGGCGCCCGGTGAGACGCTCGCGGACAGGGCATCCTCGATGGCGCCGAGATCCTCTCGCTGGCGCACGTAGACCTTGAACTTCAGCGCATCGAGCGAATAGCGCGATGCGCCCACCAGCCGATTGGCCTCGCCCAGCAAGGCCTCGATGTTGGCGATGGTTTCGCGTGTTTGCGCGACCACATCGCCGTGATGAATTGTCTCGTAGCCGACGATGCTCGCGGTGCCGGAGACGAATAGATTCGTTCCGGCGGAGGCGGACAGGAGGCAGGCGCGGGAAAAGCTCGGGCTGTAGGCGCCGAACTTCGGCGGATAATAGTAGGCGCTCGTCTGGCGCGGGTTCTCGATCGTGCGGGGCGGCTCGCGCGCTGCCAGAAAATAGATCGAGATCGGACTGCCCGCCGGCGACCCCAGGGCGCTCGCGGCGGGCACGCTCGCCACCGTCGGCCGTCCGGACTTGCGAAACGCCGCCTGCCGCGCGCAATTGAAATGGCGATAGCGCTCGTCGCCGTCGGCCTCGCGATTGATCTCGGGCAGATAATTCCAGACGCGAATCAGGTGCCGGTGCTCGGTTCTCTTGAGCACATCGAAGATCTCGCCGTAGGCGCTGATCGTCGCCGCGGATAAGGCGGGAGACTCGCCCGCCGAGCGCTCGCCGCGTCCCTCGTCGAAGGATTGTTCCTCGATGGTGACTGAACCGAATAGCAAATCCTCGCAGAAGCGATAGTGCACGCGGCCTTGCCGCTGCGAGCGCTTCGGCGAGCCGCTCGCCGATTGCAGAGCCTGCGCCCCGAGGACGCTCCACACCTCGCACAGATCCTCGTTCGCCCCCAAGGAGGGCGTCATGCTCGCGGTCACCGGCACCTGGGTGAGCTCGATCGGGGGCGGCTTCTCGAAGCCGACGACGCCGAGCACATTGCCCCACCACGCGGTGGGGCGCCGAGCGATGTCATTCATCGGAAGATAATCGAGCCGCAGCGCCGCCGTCGCCATGGGCCGGCAGTCTATACTGGCCCCGTTTAGAACGCGATGTAGGGTCCGGCTCCGGCCGAGGTCGAATACCCCTGAATCGCGGTGAGCACGCGCCGGCCATAGAAGAAGGGCAAGCCCCAGTCGAAGCTCCCGGACGTCGGATTGGTGCCCGCGAGATCGGGAAACGCGGTGAACGAGGCGCTCAGTTCGTCCGCATTGCCCGCCTCGAAGCTCACCGTCACGGTGCGCCCGCTGGACAGCGGGAACATGGCGCTCAAGCTCTGCAAGCTCGCCGGGCAGTAGAACTGGGGCATCGACTGCGAATTCGAGTTGCTCGAGCACTCGGGAATACTCGAGTCGTCGAAGTAGTAGGCATTCGAGCCCGAATCGACGAAGCTCGCCGAGAGGGTCTGACCGTTGAAGTCGGTCGTCAGAAGGCCCGAGAAAGGGCCCTCCGTCGTGACCGGCACCACCGAGACGGTGCCCGAGGCGTTGTTCGACTCCGTGTCGATCCCGAAGATCAAGGAGCCGCTCACGCTCGCCTCACCGCCTGCCGGCACGCCCGGCAGCGAAATGATCGTTCCGTTGTTGTCCTTCGCGAACAAGGTGACGGGATTTTGCACTTGGCTCGCGAGCGCCAGGGTCGTGCCTTGGCAGGCGGAGCTGCTGCTGCACGCGTAGTAGACCGCCGGCGACGGGATGTTATCCACGCAGTAAGTGCCGCAATCCTGCGCAAACGGGCCGACCCCTAAGATGCCGTTGGCGCCGAATGCGGCGACCGTATCCTCCGCGGTGGGTGCGCCGCTCGCGCACTCCGCGGGCACGTTCGGATAGCGCGGGTCGCCGATGAGTTGCACGGCCACCGAGCTCGCGCTCTCTCCGGAGACTTTCACGTCGACCTCCGCCAGCGGACCCCAGCTGTAGCCGTCGAGAAACTCGGTGCACTCGAGGAGCGCCTCACCATTGGCGGTCGTCGTCACCGGCAAGCTCAAGGTCAGCGCCTGCGACAGGATCCGCAACCCATAGGAGCCCGTGTCGACTTGAATATTGTCAATGGTCTGGCACGTGGAGGTGCCCGGCTTGCACACGGTGAGCGTCGTGTAGAGCGTATTGACGTTGTCGTTCCCGGGGCCGCCGGTCACGGCCACGCTGACCACATTCGGGGCCGCCGCGACGGGCCCCGAGCCCCCCGTGCCGCTCGAGGTCGAGCTCGAGAGCGAGCCCGACCCGCCGCCGCACGCGACCTGGCCGAGGAGCATGACGTACGCACCGAGCCGTAGCGCACGCGCTCTGCGGCGCACCGCGCACACGCTCACTCGAGATCTCCGACGACGACGCCGCTCGGCATTGCTTGAGGCAGGTAGGCGCGGCCGGCGAAGGCGCGCATGTGGCCGCTCACTTGCACGACCAGATCGCTCTGGCGCATCTCGAGGTGCTTGCGATCACCGTGCGCGGTCCTCGCCGCCGCCGCGTACTCATCGAAGTATCGCCCGAGCGTCTGCTTGAGGTTCGGGACGAAGGGTCCGCGCCAGGTGACGGCAAATACGTTGCCGTCGGGGCTCGCATACTCCCTCACCAGGGTTCCGGACGGAATCCGGATCTCGTGAACTCGATAACGACCGTGATCGGACTCGGTGATCGAGCCCTGGCGCAGCTGGGTCTCGGTCCCCACCGAGGATTCCGGCTCGCCGAGCGTGGCTGAGGCGCTGCATGACCAGAGCGCGGCGATTGCCATCGCGCCGCCCGCGAGCGCCCAGTGCTTTTGTCTCACGCGCCGTTCCATCATCCTACCCACGCGGTTCGTTTTGAGATCCTGCACCCGATTGGAGGGATTATCTGCATTTTGGTTCACGAAACCCGCTGTCGGTTTCCTGAGACAGCCCGCGATCGCTTAGAATTTGAATGATTCTCGGCGCCCGCGGTCTACAAGGCGGCTCGTGGTCAGCAAGGGGTGAGGAAGGTGAGAACCGGAGCTCGGGGCGAAATGTGGGCGGCAGCGGCGGTGCTGCTTGGGGTCACGGCCTGCCACACCGGGGGCGGATACACCATCGGCGGTAACGTCACCGGCCTGCACGGCTCGGGCCTCGTGCTGCAAGACAACTCCGGCGATGATTTGCCCTTGTCGGCGAACGGCTCGTTCGTGTTCACGTCCGGTATTGACCAGGGAGGTGCCTACTCGGTCACGGTCAAGACTCAGCCTTCCAACCCGGCCGAGACCTGCGCCGTTCACAACGGCTCGGGCACGATCGGGACAGCGGATATCGACAACGTCGTGGTGAGCTGCACCCAGGCCGGCCGCTTCGCCTATGTGGTCAACGAGTCCTCCAATAGCATATCGGCGTTTTCCATCGATCAGGCGACCGGCGTGCTGACGCCCATCCCCGGCTCGCCGTTCGCCTCGACCGGCACGACGCCCGTGGCGGCCGTCGTGGACCATAACGGCACCTACCTCTACGTCGCGAACCATGCATCCAACTCGGTGTCGGTATATGCCATCGACTCCGACACCGGTGAGCTCACCTCGGCGGGAGAGCCGCTCGCCTCCGGCAACGGGCCCTTTGCCCTTCTCGTCGACCCGTCGAACCAGTTTCTCTACGTGGCCAACATGATGGACAACACGGTCTCGGTGTTCGTGATCGACTCGAGCACCGGACTCGCGACACCGATCAACGGCTCCCCGTTCGACGTGGGAACCGAGCCCACCTCGCTCGCCACCGACCCCGGCGGTAATTTCCTCTATGTGACCGATTATGCGAACGGCTCGGTTGCGGCTTTCTCCATCGAGGCCGGTGCCGGCTCGATCGCTGCGATCGGGGGCTCGCCGTTTGCGGCCGATACGGGGGCTCTGTCGATTGCCATCGACCCCACCGGCACCTTTGCCTACGTGGCCAATGAGAGCGCCGATGCGCTCAGCTTGTACTCGATCAATGCGGACACGGGCTCGCTCGCGCCGCTGTCGGGTTCTCCCTTGGGGACCGGATCGAGTCCCGAGTCGGTCACCGTCGACCCGGCCGGCCGCTTTCTGTTCGTCGCCAATGTCACCGGCAAGAACGAGCTCACGAGCTATTCGATCACGCCCGCGAGCGGTGAGATCACGCCGGTGTCGACCGTCGCCGCCGGCGGCTTCCCGCTGAGCGTCGTCATCGATCCGGCCGGCACGTTCGCCTACGTCGCGAACGAGGACACGGACAATGTGTCCGTGTATTCGATCGATTCGACGACCGGCGCACTCACCCCCGTGCGCGGCTCCCCGTTTGCCGCGGGTGTCGACTCTCGGTCGATCGCCATCGATTGAGCACACCCTCCTCAGCCATCGCGACGCCGCCTCCGCGGTTCGGCTTGATGGCGCGTCTGGGCTTCATCGCGCTCGTGCTGTCGGCCGAGACGCTGCTTGCGTCGTATTTGATTCAAGCGACGCCCATCGACAGCCTCACCGGGCCCGCCGCCGCGCTTCGCCAAGCGCAGCACTGGCTCTTCCGCTTCCTCATCGCCTACGCCGTCTCGCTCGCGATGTTGGGCTACCTCAAGGCAGGCGCCTTGGCCCCGGCCTTCCCCGCGCGAGCCCCTGCACCCCTCCGTGCACGTTATGCCGTCGTGCACGCACTGCTCCTGGTTCCGTTTGCCTATCTGTCTGCGATGCTCTATGCGAGCGCCTCGCCACTGCCCTTCGCGCTGACCGCCCTCGCGTGGCACGGCTGTGCGGCAGCCCTCGCGCTCAGCTCGTTCGCCTCGCTCGCACCTCTTTCGGTGTGGACCGACATCGTGCGAAGGATGGGGCGACTGGTGACCTACGCGCTGCTGCCGGCCGGCGCTGCGGTCCTCGCGATCCACGTGAGCCAGCGACTGTGGGCGCCCGCTGCGCGGCTCACGTTTCATATCGTGCGGCTACTGCTCGCCCCGTTCCGTCCCGCCTTGTACACCGACCCCTCGACGCTCACGCTCGGCACCGACCGCTTTGCCGTGACGATCGCCGATGTTTGCTCCGGCCTCGAGGGGGTCGGGCTGATGCTGGCGTTTTGCGCCGCTTGGCTCTGGTTCTTTCGTCGCGATTACTATTTTCCTCGCGCGCTCGTGGTCGTGCCGCTCGGGGTGATCCTCGTGTTCCTGCTGAACTCCGTGCGCATTGCAGCGCTCGTGCTGATCGGGGATGCGGGCTACGAGCGGGTCGCGCTCGTCGGGTTTCACTCGCAGGCAGGCTGGATCGGCTTCAACCTGGCGGCCTTCCTGGTCGCCATCCTCGCCCACACCCACCCTTGGCTGAGCCGCGCCGCCCCGGCGCGTCGCGCAGCTCGAGCTCGAGTGAACATGACCGGGGCCTATCTGATGCCTCTGCTGGTGATCCTGGCGGCCGGCATGGTCGCCCATGCGCTGTCCACCGGGTTCGAGCTGCTTTATCCGCTGCGCCTCGCCGGTGCGCTCGCTGCGCTCTGGGCCTATCGGCGTGGTTACTCGACGCTCGATCTTCATTTCGGCTGGCGGGGGCCGCTGACCGGCGTCGCGGTGTTCGCCCTCTGGCTCCTTTGCGCGCACTGGCTGATTCCCCGGGCGGGGGAGCCGCCGGCGCTTGCATCCCTGTCTGCGCCGCTTGCGATCTCGTGGATTCTCTGCCGCGTGCTCGCCGCGGTGTTCACCGTGCCCGTCGCGGAGGAGCTGGCTTATCGCGGGTATCTCATGCGACGCTTGGTCGATTCGAGATTCGAGCGGGTCCCCTATTCCGCCGTCCGCTGGCCCGCGCTCGCGCTGAGTGCGCTCGCATTCGGCCTCATGCACGGGGCCCTGTGGCTGCCCGCCACCGTGGCGGGCGTGGCGTACGGGATGCTCGCGATGAGGAGCGGCAAACTCGGCGACTCGATCGCCGCCCACGGCACGGCGAATGCGCTGCTCGCCGCCGCCGTGCTTGGCTTGGGCCAATGGCAGCTGTGGTGAGCAGAGCAGGAGGCGACCCATGAGCATCAACAACGTGACGGCGGGCGATCGGGTTCCGCAGGAGTTCAACGTCATCGTGGAGATCCCGATGAACGCCGATCCGATCAAGTACGAGGTCGACAAGGACTCCGGGGCCTTGTTCGTGGACCGCTTCATGATGACGGCGATGCACTATCCGGCCAACTACGGCTACGTGCCGCAGACGATCGCCGCGGACGATGATCCGGTCGACGTGCTGGTGCACACGCCGTTTGCGCTATTGCCCGGCGTGGTCGTTCGCTGCCGCGCGGTGGGCGTGCTCAAGATGGAGGACGAATCCGGGAGCGACGCGAAAGTTCTGGCGGTGCCGGCCGATGACATCTGTCCGCTGTTCACGCACTGGAAATCGATCGCGGATGTGCCCGAGATGCGCCTCAAGCAGATTCAGCATTTCTTCGAGCACTACAAGGACCTCGAGTCGGGCAAATGGGTCCGAGTCGTCGGTTGGGAAGGGGTCGAGGCGGCCCATGAGGAGATCATCCAAGGGACGAGGCGACGCTCGGGCTCGAGATCGCGACCAGCCTCGCCCTGAACGGTGCCTCCTCGCACCGGCTCGGGCGGGACTGGTCGCTCTCGCGCTCATCGGCCCTCGACTCCCTTGCGGCACGATCATCCGTGCTTCGAGTTGCTGGTGTAAACGGCCACCAACTTCGGATGATTGATCTTGAATACGGCCCGCGCGACCGCCTGCTCGCGGCACTCCCGCACCTGCCGGGTCAGGAAAAGCGGGCTGCTGGAGTCCTGCGGGCACACCTGGGCTGCAGCCTGGACCAACTGCCGATACAGCGTGAGGGCCCCGACGTCCGAATCGAGCGCCACCGGGTTGTACTTCACGATGGTGGTCAGGGGTTCCTCGTCCGCGGTGGCGGCGCTCGCCGCAGAGGCGGTGCCCGCAATGCCGCAAATCAGCACGATGAGGGGGAGTTTGAGGTTACGCATGAGGGGGCTCCTTGGGTGTTGGGTGGACGGCGATATGAGACGCCCGCGAGGGGGTGCACGTCTGCGCTCGGCCATCGAAGTCGTCCCCGCTAACCACGGATTCGTCCCGGCCGTGCCATGCGCCGCGGCTGCAGCACCCCAATTGCGCTACCCTGCGCAGGTATGGACGATTACCCCACCGTGTCGATGCGGCAGCAGGCTTCCGGCCTGACCCGCCGGCAGTTTCTGTCCGTGGTGTGTCTGTTCTGGGCGTATGTGACGGTGTCCAACGTGCTGTACGCCTACGCTATGCGGACCGGCATCGCCCATCTGACCACGCTCTCCCTGTTCGCGCCCTGGGATGCACGCGTGTTGCAGCATCTCATGCTCTTGCCCTTCTTGATGGTCTCCTACCTCACCTCCCAGCGCATTCAATGGCGTCCGGTGCTCGTGGCGATACCCCTGCAGATCATTCTGGGCCTTGCGTTCGCGGCGATCGCCTATCCGGCGATGATCGTCGGGGAGTTCCTGGTCGGTGATTCGGACTTCCATCACAAGATGCAGGCGCACAGCATGAGCCCCTGGGCCGACCCCGAGGTCCTGTCGCTGTGGCTCGCGAGCTTCGTGAGTTTTCTGCCGACCTACGGGTTCGGTCTCGCGCTCGTGACCGGCTTGTCGCTCTACGCTCGGTTTCGCAATCTGGAGCTCCAGCGTACGGCCCTTGAGCGCGAGTTCAGCGCGGCACGCCTGGCGGCGCTGCGCATGCAGCTCTCGCCGCATACCTTGTTCAATTTGCTGCACACCATCCGCGGACACATCGAGTGGGACCCGAAGGGGGCCCAGACCATGGTCGTGCAGCTCGCCGACCTCTTGCGCCGGCTGTTGAACGCAGGCGAGCGCGACTACTCTCGCCTCGCCGATGAGCTGCAGTTCGTCCGCCTGTATCTGGAATTGCAGCAAAAGCGCTTCGCCGACCGCCTGACGGTGATTCTGCCTGCCCCTTCGGACATCGTCGATGCGTGGGTGCCGAGCCTCATCCTGCAGCCCTTGGTCGAGAACGCCGTGGTGCACGGCCTGGCGGGTCATCAGGGTCCGGTGGTGGTGCGCGTCGCCGTCAAAAGGGTGGATGAGATGCTCGTGATTCGCGTGAGCAATACGATCGCGCCGGACAGGACATCGGGCAGCGAGGGAATCGGGCTCAAGAACGTGCGCGAGCGCCTCGCCGTTCAGTTCGACGGCCGCGCGGGCCTCGCTGCGGCCGGCGCCGGCGCCGAATGGGTGAGCGAGATCACGATGCCGGAGATTCACGCATCCCCCGATCGGCGCAGCGCCCGGCGCGCCTCTTCCTGGGCCGCTGCATGATAACCGTGATGATCGTCGACGACGAGCTCGCCGGTCGACGCACGCTGCGCGAGCTCTGTGCCGCGGAGGGCGACCTCAGCGTGATCGGCGAGTACGCTGACGGGGTCACGGCACTCGCCGAGATCCACGCCAAGCGACCGCAGCTCTTGTTTCTAGACATTCAGATGGATCCCATGAACGGTATCGAGCTGGCGCGCTCGTTGGCGCCCGAGCATCTGCCCAAGATCGTGTTCGTCACGGCGTACGATGCGTATGCGCTCGAGGCGTTCGAGGTGTGCGCGGTGGATTATTTGCTGAAGCCCTTCGATCAGGAGCGCTTCCGCAAGACGCTTGCGCGCGTGCGCCCGGCCCATGACGGCGCCGACGAGCGTCGAGCGCTCCTCGCGAGTCTGCTCGCGCAGCTCGAGCGCGGCGCGCGCGCGATTCCGGAGGAGCGCCCCCGGCTCCTCGCCGAATTCGACGGTCGTCTGCACGTGATCGACATCACGCAGGTCGAGATGATCGAGGCGGACCGCAACTACGTGACCATCCGGGTCGGCCGCGGCAGCTTTCATGCGCGCTCAACCCTCGCCCAGGCCGAACAGGCGCTGCGCTCCCAGCCGATGCTCAGGATCAGCCGCTCCTGCCTGGTCAACGTGAACTATGTGCGGGAGGTGAACCGCACGCTTCGAGGCGATTTCATCCTCGTGCTCTCCGGCGGCGCCACGGTCACGAGCAGCGAAGGGTTTCGAGCCAAGGTCAAGGAGTACCTGGGCACGATGCGCATCACGCCCTAGCCCGCCCTAGCCCTCCTCACAAGAGCTCCTCCAGTGCGAACGGCGCAAGAAGCTTGGGCGCGGCGCGCTGCCACAGCGTCGTTTCCGGATCGCTGCGCCAGACCCTTTCAGCCTCTCCCTCCCCGCTCGTCCACACGATCCGGTCGTGACGGCCCAGCGAGAGCTTGTAGCTGCCGTCCGCGCTGAGATCATCGAGGAGGCTCGTCACCTGCCTGGCAATGTCGGGACTGCGCATCACGAGCCCGAGCTCGCTGTTGATGCGCCGCGAGCGCGCGTCCATGTTGAGCGAGCCGATGAAGACCAGCTTCTGATCGATCACCAGCGCTTTCGCATGCAAGCTCGCGTTGGAGCTGCGGAACGGATGAAATCGCGGGCGCTTCTGTCCGAGCCGCGGCCGCACCTCGCGCAGCTCCACGCCCATCTTGAGAAGCGCCACCCGATAGTGTGAATAGCCATTGTGCACCAGGGGTGAGTCGGTCGAGGCCAGGGAGTTGGTGAGGATTCTGATACGCACGCCCCGCTCGGTGAGCTCGCGCATCAACGCGACGCCCTCCTCGCCGGGCACGAAGTACGGCGAGATCACGATCACCTCTTGCTGCGCCGAGCGCATGAGCGCCGCAATATTGTTCGCGATCGTTACTTCCTCCTCGGGATTGTCGCTCGCGATCTTGGCCGGCCGGTCGAAGAGCACGGTCGCCGGGACCCAGCTGAGGTTGAGCATGCGCGCATCGATCTCGCTCTCGAGCCAGCTCGCATCGCCCTCCGATACGCTCTCCTTCGACGTCGCCGGCGTCTCCTCGGGCTGCACCGGAGAGGCGAGCGATGAGATCGGGTAGGCGTATTTGCTGTTCCAAAAAGCATCGAAGGATGCCGATAGCTGCGGCACGATGGGCCCGGCCGCCACGACGTCGATATCGATGAAATTGCTGCGATGGTCTCGAGTGAAGTACTCGTCCCCGATGTTGCGCCCGCCGGTGATGGCGAGCGCGTTGTCGGCGACGAAGAGCTTGTTGTGCATGCGGTGATTGATGCGCCGAAGCTCGGACATCGAGGTCAGGATCCTGCTCCAGGTCGCCGAGCGTCCGCCCGGGAAGGGGTTGAACACGCGCACCTCGATGTTGGCGTGCTCTCCCAAGTGCATGAAGCGCCGATCCTCGCCCGCCGTGTGCAAATCATCGACGAGCACGCGCACGTGCACGCCGCGATCCGCGGCGCTGCGCACGTGCTGGAGAAGCACCCGCGCCGATTCGTCCTGGTGAATAATGTAGTACTGCACGTCGAGCGTGCGCTCGGCATGATCGGCAAGGGTGATCAGGCTATCGAAGGCCTCATCGCCCGAGATCAGCAGGCGGATGCCTGACGAGCTCTTCGCATTGCCGTCCTCGCTCTCCGCGGCGATGCGGCCGAGCGCCGTGGTCTGCGGCGACTCGAGCGCGACGCTCGGAATTTTCTTGACGTGCTGCGGCAAGCCCGCGCAACTTGCCAGGGCCCAGAGTGCGCCGGCTAGCCAAATTCTGCGCATTGATCGATGATAACAGGCGGACTTCGAGGCCATGCACGCACGCCGTCTCATTCGAAGCTTCGTGTTGCGGGCCGGGCGGGTGACACCGGCGCAGGAGCGCGCCTGGGCGCAGCTGTGGCCCGTGTATGGCCTGGCATTCGATGCGAAGCCGATCGATCTGGACGCGGCCTTCGGGCGCAAGGCGCCGCGCTGCCTCGAGATCGGCTTCGGTGCGGGCGAAGTCATCGCCGCCCTCGCCAAGGCGCATCCCGAGATCGATTATCTGGGCATCGAGGTCCATCGCGCGGGGATCGGCCGGCTGCTCCAGCGCGCGCGCGAGGATGGACTGTCGAATCTTCGCATCATCTGCCATGATGCGGTCGAGGTCTTGCGGCTCGCGATCCCCGACTCGTCCTTCGATTCGATCCTGATTTTCTTTCCCGATCCGTGGCATAAGAAGCGCCATCACAAGCGTCGCTTGATCGATGCATCCTTCGTCGATACCTTGGCGCAGAAGCTGCGACCGCGCGGCATGCTGCGCATGGCGACCGATTGGCACGACTACGCCGAGCAGATGCGGCGCGCCGCCGGCGCTTGCGCGCGTCTCGTTTCGCAAAGCCCGAATGCCACCTATGTGTCGCGCCCGGAGTTTCGTCCGCTGACGCGCTTCGAGCAGCGCGGCGCCCGCCTCGGACATGGAGTGTGGGACTTGGCCTACGAGAGGACGCCTTGATGCTGCTTCGCGCAAAAATTTCTTATTGCGCGAACGAGTCTTTCAGAGTTGAATTGAGCGCGAGGTGAGCACAAAGGACGGAGACGGCCCATGCACGTAGTGAAGCCGATCGTAGGTCAGTGGTATCGCGGCGATACCAACCAGCTCTTCGAAGTCGTCGCGATCGACGAAGAAGACCAGACCATAGAAATACAATATTTCGACGGCACGGTCGCTGAAATAGAATTCGACTCATGGAACGAGCAGCTCTTCGACGAGCTCATTGACGTCGCGGATGCTCCCGAGGACTGGTCCGGAGCGGTCGACGTCGAGGCGGAGGACTTGGATCGCGACTTCGAGGACAACGCGCGCAGCCCCTGGTCGAATCCTCAGGATGGCTCGCTACGTCGCTGACACTAGACCTGCGCCGCGCGCGCCGCGGATACCTCGCGAGCCTCGAGCTCATTCACGCGCCGCCGTAACGCCAAGAGCAAGGCGAGCCCCGGCATTGCCGTGAGGAACGTGATCACGAAGAAGTGGGCCCAGCCCACCGAGGCCACCACGTAACCGGCAATCGCATTGACGAGCGTGCGCGGCACGGCCGTGAGTGCCGACAGCAGCGCATACTGGGTTGCGCTGAAGCTCGCGCTGCATTGGGAAACCAAGAAGGCGACGAACGCCGCCTGACCCATGCCGCCCACGGCCGTATCGACGGTGGTGGCGAGCACCATCAACCAGAGCTGCTTTCCGGCAAGCGCGAGCCACATGTACAAGAGATTGGTGCATGCCTGGCCGACGCCGAACACGAGCAGCGAGCGGAACATCCCCCAGCGCAGGTATACCCATCCGCCGAGCGCCACACCCGCCATGGTGGATAGAGTCATGTCGATTTTCCCGAGGCTGAGCTCGGGGAGCGAGAATCCCACGCCGTTCAACATGAATGCGCTGTAGAGGCTGAGCGCGAAGGCATCGCCCACCTTGTAGGTGAGCGCCAGCAGCAGAAACCCCCAAGCTCCATGGCGGCTCAACAAATCCTTGAGCGGGTCCCAAACGGCATCCACGAGCGTGTGCGGTCGTCGCCCCGGTACTTGAGGCTCGGGCGCCCGAAGGGTCGCAAGCACGGTGAGCAGCATGACGTCTGCCATCAAGAAGTATGCCCGCTCCCAACCCGCCACGTGAGCGATGAGGATCAGGACGGTGCTCGCGAGCATCGCCGCCGTGCGATAACCGAAGGTCGTCGACGCGGCCGCGAGCCCCCGTTCGGCGGGCGGAATCACGTCGACGCGATAGGCATCGCACACGATGTCCTGCGACGCCGACAGGAACGCGACCAGTAGCGCCACAGCGCCGAGGGTGGAGATCTCCTCCTTCGGCGAGCACAGCCCCATGGCGGCGATGCCCGCGGCCAGGCACAGCTGACAGATCAGGATCCAGCCCCGGCGCCGGCCGAGGAGCGGCGGCAAATAGCGATCGAGCAACGGCGCCCATACGAATTTGAGGACGTACGGAACGCCTGCCAGCGAGAAAATACCGATGGTCTTGATGTCGACATGGACGGAGGCGAGCCATGCCTGCAATGCCGTACCGGAGCCGGTCAGATTGAACGGCAGGCCGGAGGCGAAGCTCAGCAGCAGCACCGCCATGATTCGCTTGTCGCCCAACGCCTGCAGGAGCGTGGGCTTCTGCGCCGCTCTCAACTCATCGCACTCTCTTCCCGCATGGCGCGCGATCATATCAGGCCCCGAGCGCTTGCACGCCGCCAATTCCCTTGCGAGACTTTCAGCCCAAGCGTATGACCTACAAGAGCGATTTCATCGATCTGTGCATTCGGCTCGGCGTGTTGAAGTTCGGCAGCTTCACGCTCAAGTCCGGGCGCGAGAGCCCTTATTTCTTCAATGCCGGACTTCTCTCGACCGGTGCCGCGATCTCGGCCGTGGGTCGCGCCTACTCAGACGCCGTCGTCGCCACCGATCTTGCCTTCGACATGCTGTTTGGCCCCGCGTACAAGGGGATTCCGCTGGTCACCGCCGCCGCCGCCGCGCTCGCCGAGCGCCACGGCATCGACCTGCCGTTCGCCTTCAATCGCAAGGAGGCCAAGGATCACGGCGAGGGCGGCAACATCGTGGGCGCGCCGCTCAAGGGCAGGGTGCTGATCGTCGATGACGTCATCACGGCCGGAACCGCCATCCGCGAATCCATCGAGCTGCTGCGCGCGGCGGGCGCGCACCCCGCCGGCGTGCTGCTCGCGCTCGATCGCGAGGAGCGCGGTGCGATCAGCCCGTTGTCGGCGGTGCAGGAGGTACGCGAGCAGTTCGGGATTCCCGTCATCGCCGTGATCGGCCTGTCGGACCTCATGCAGCACATGCGTGCCCATGGGCGCACCGCGGAGCTCGCCAGCATGCAAGCCTATCGGGACCGTTATGGCCTCA
This sequence comes from Steroidobacteraceae bacterium, assembly GCA_035319505.1. Lineage (GTDB taxonomy): Bacteria > Pseudomonadota > Gammaproteobacteria > Steroidobacterales > Steroidobacteraceae > Bog-1198. The sequence goes on from DATHCO010000044.1 coordinate 13,959, forward strand.
CAGTTTGAACAACACACCCTAGAAAACGCGCCTCCCCCAGCTCACAATGGCGCCGGCTTTTGGGAGAGGGGTGTGGTCATGAGACGTGTCGACTGGATGTTGCTGGCTTGCGTGGCGCTCGCCTCGCCGGCGTTACTCACCTCGCCCGCGCTCGCCGCGGGCCCCTCATCGCAGAGCGGTGCGCATAAGGTGTACTCCTGGGTGGATGAGGACGGCGTCACCCACTATGGGGATCGAATCCCACCCGAGTACGCCGCACAAGAGCACCGGGTCATCAACGCTCAGGGCATCGAGGTCGATCGGACGGAGGCGCAGAGGACGCCCGACCAATTGGCGGAGGAAGACAAGAGGAAGCTCGATGCGCTTCAGCGAGCGGACCGCGACAAGAATCTGCTGAATACCTACGTGTCGGTCCAGGAGATCGAGCACCTGCGCGATCAGCGCCTCAACCTCCTCAGCGATCAGATCAAGGTCACCACCCAGTTCCTCGAGATTCTCAACGGCAAGATGAATAAGCTGCGCATCGCGAGCTCGCGCTTCAAGCCCTACAGCCTACAGCCGGATGCGCCGCCCATGTCCGACCAGCTCGCAGAGGATCTCGTGCGCGTCGGCAGCGACATCCGCACGCAGGAGGAGAACCTGCGTCAGAAGCGCTCCGAAGAAGCCGCCATGAGCCAGCAATTCGAAAGCGATATCGAGCGCTTCAAAGAGCTCAAGGGCATCCATTGACGCCGAAGATCCGAGTTCTGCTGGGAGTCACCGGAGGCATCGCCGCCTATAAAAGTCCGGATCTCGTGCGCCGCCTGATCGAGCGCGGGGCCGAGGTGCAGGTGGTAATGACCGCTGGCGCCCGCAAGTTCCTCACTCCGATGACCTTTCAGGCCGTGTCCGGCCGACCGACCCGAAGCGATCTTTGGGACGAGAGCGCCGAGGCGGCCATGGGACATATCGAGCTCGCCCGCTGGGCGCAGCTCGTGCTGGTCGCCCCGGCGAGCGCGGACTTCATCGCGCGATTGGCGGGCGGGCGCGCGGACGATCTGCTCGCGACCCTCTGCCTCGCCACGCAGGCGCCGGTCGCGCTGGCGCCCGCGATGAACCGAGTCATGTGGGCGAACAAGGCGACGCAAGCGAACATCCACACCTTGATATCGCGCGGCGTGCGGATCCTGGGGCCCGCGTCCGGCAATCAGGCCTGCGGCGAGGTCGGCGAGGGCCGTATGTGGGAGAGCGCCGAGCTCGCCTCGTCGGTACTCGAGCCACCGGTGAACGCCGGGCTCCTCACCGGCCTTCACGTGCTCATCACCGCAGGCCCGACGCGGGAGCGTCTCGACCCGGTGCGCTATCTCACCAATCGCAGCTCCGGGAAGATGGGATTCGCCATTGCCGTTGCGGCGCGTGAGGCGGGGGCCCATGTGACCCTCATCACCGGCCCCGTGCAACTTCCGACCCCCGCCGGCATCACCCGCATCGACGCGGAAAGCGCGCGCGACATGTATGCCGCCGTTCATCGCCACGTGGCGAAGGCCGACGTCTTCATCGCCGCGGCAGCGGTCGCCGATTTCCAACCGGTCCACGTCGCCAAGCAGAAGATCAAGAAGCAGGGAGGGCTCGTCAAGCTGGATCTCGAGCCCGCACCCGACATCATCAAATCGGTCGCCGACATGCCGAAGCGCCCATTCGTCGTCGGCTTCGCCGCGGAGACGAATGACGTCGAAGACAACGCGCGCACGAAGTTGAAGGCGAAGCGCCTCGACATGATCGCGGCCAATCAAGTCGGCGACGGGATGGGGTTCGATTGCGAGGACAACGCCTTGACGGTGCTCTGGCCGGGAGGGAAGGTCGAGGTGGGCCGCGCACCGAAACTCGAGGTCGCGCGTGCGCTCATCGCCTTGATCGCCAAGCGCCTACCTCCTCCCGACAATGGGCCGCGACGCGGGGCGCGCAAGCGGCGCGCGCCGCTGCCCGGCGACCGCAGCCGGCTTCGCAGCCGGCGCAGCCGCCGCTGATGGAGAACGCGCCCGGGCCGCGACGCGCAGTCGCCGTGCGACACAAGATCAAACTCAAGATTCTCGACCCGCGGATCGGGCGCGACTTCCCCCTCCCCAGCTACGCCACCCTGGGCTCCGCGGGGATGGATCTACGCGCCTGCGTCGAGGCCGCGCTCACTCTCGCCCCCGGCAGCGCCGAGCTCATTCCGACCGGCATCGCGATTTACGTGGAGGATCGCGATCTCGCGGCGGTGCTTCTGCCGCGCTCCGGGCTCGGCCACAAGCACGGCATCGTGCTCGGGAATCTCGTCGGCTTGATCGATTCGGATTATCAGGGACCTCTCATGGTGTCGTGCTGGAATCGCGGCACCGCCGCGTTCACCGTGCAGCCGGGCGATCGAATCGCGCAAATGGTGATCGTGCCCGTGGCGCACGTCGATTTCGAGGTGGTCGAGGATTTTGCGCCCACCTCGCGCGGTAGCGGCGGCTTCGGCAGCTCGGGGCACTCCTGATGAAGCCCGTGGCTCGCGGTACTCCTGATGAAGCCCGTGGCTCGCGGCGTTCGTTGACGCACGGTCAGGCAATCTCCGTGCACGCCCGCGAAATGGCCCTGGTGAATTCCCGCCCTCGACGCCATGCTCGCGTGCATGGCGATTCGGGACTGGCCACGCGATGACCGGCCGCGCGAGAAGCTGATCGAGCGAGGCCCCGCGGCTCTCTCCGATGCGGAGCTCCTCGCGATACTTCTGCGCACCGGAACGGCCGGTCGATCGGCGCTCGATCTTGCTCGTGAGATCCTGCGGACGTTCGGAACACTGCGCCAGCTCATCGCCGCCGATCGCGCACGCTTTTGCGCCCGGCCCGGCCTGGGTCTCGCCCGCTACGCAGAATTGCAGGCAGCGGCCGAGATCTCGAGACGGCTGCTGTCGCAGACTCTGCATGCCGGCCCGCTCCTCGCGAGCCCCAAGGCGACCCGCGATTTCCTCACCGCCCAATTGCGCGACCTCGAGCACGAGGTGTTCTGCTGCCTGTTCCTCGACAAGCGCCATCGGCTGATCCGCTTCGAGGAGCTGTTTCGCGGCACGATCGACGGCGCGAGCGTGCATCCGCGCGAAATCGTCAAGTTGGCACTACAGAGAAATTCAGCGGCCGTGATCGTCGCGCATAATCACCCCTCGGGCGTCGCTGAGCCGAGCCGAGCGGACGAGCTCGTTACTCAGCGCGTCAAGGACGCGCTCGCACTGGTCGACATCCGACTCCTCGACCACATCATCGTGGGCGACGGGGCGAGCGTGTCGCTGGCGGAGCGAGGACTTATTTGAATAGGTGATGATCGTGGTTGCGCGGTGCTTGGTCATGCGACGCAGATCCCCGATACGGCGACTTCCCGGAACTGCTCGTGCTCCGGGGCTACTGGGTCGATCGCCATCGGGAGCGCTTCGAAGAAGGAGATCGGCGCTACCCTTTTCTCGTCCAATCACAAGAACAGGGAGGGTATGCGGCGGGCATCACGCAATGCGTCAAGCGCAGCCGCAAGGTAAACTGACGCCAACATGCCAAGGATCAAGCCCTTCCTGTGGTATTCCACCGAGGCCGAGGCGGCGTCGGCGTTCTACGTGTCCCTCTTCCCCGACTCGCGCATCACCCGGGTGACGACACTGCCCGGCGAGTCGCCGAGTGGCCCGCCGGGATCGGTGAAGGTCGTGGAGTTCGTGCTGTGCGGTCAGCCCTTCGTCGCGATGAGCGCCGGGCCTCTCGATCCCTTCAACCATGCGGTCTCGTTCCTGGTCGAGTGCGACACTCAAGCCGAGATCGATCGCTTTTGGAATGCCCTCCTCCAGGGCGGCGCGGCGCAACAGTGCGGATGGCTGAAAGACCGCTTCGGTCTGCACTGGCAGATCGTTCCGAGCGCGCTCGCGAAGATGATGGCCGACCCGGACACGGTCAAGGCCAAGCGCGCAGCCGATGCGATGCTGAAAATGGTCAAGCTCGACATTGCGACGCTCCAGGCGGCCTTCGATGGCGCGCCGGGCAAGGCCTGAGCTGGAATAGCCCAATATTTCCCGCGCTCGGACGTCTAGGGTGGTATGGGCGACACCGTTTCCCTGGCACCCATGCCCGACCGCATGAATGACCCGCTGGCAGCAACTGCCGCGGCGCAGGCGCCGCGCCTGCGCGCCTTCGTGCGCCGCCAAGTCGAGGATCTCGGCGAGGTCGACGACATCGTCCAGGACGTGCTCTTCGAGCTGGTTGCGGCCTACCGGCTCATGCAGCCGATCGAGCACGTCACTGCATGGCTCCTACGCGTTGCGCGCAATCGGATCATCGATCGGTATCGCGCCGGCGCCCGCGAGGCGGCTCTCATCGACCGGGGCGCAGGCATCGACCGGGGCGCGCTCGATATGACCGAGACAATGCCGGAACCGGATCGAGTCTTCGACACCTGGGTCGCGCCGCTCGATGCTGGGCCCGAAGCCGCCTATGTGCGTTCGGTTCTCATCGATGAGCTGCTGGCGGCTCTCAATGAGCTGCCGGGAGAGCAACGCGATGTGTTCATGGCTCACGAGCTCGACGGCCGAAGCTTCAAGGAGCTCGCCGCCGCCACCGGGGTGAGCCTCAATACGCTTCTCGGCAGGAAGCACGCCGCCGTGAATTATTTGCGGCGGCGGTTGCGCGACATGCATTCAGCATTCGATCATTGAGGGCACGTTATGAGGCGGATTCTCCGGGGGTTGAAAATTCTCGCGCTGGTGGTGCTCGCCGTCGCTGTCTTCGGCTACGCCGTCATGTCGCTCTGGAACTGGGTAATTCCTCAGGTGACAGGCTGGCACAGCATCGGATTCGGTCAGGCGGTGGCGCTGCTCGTGCTGTGCCGCATCCTGTTTGGCGGTTTCCGCGGCCGCGGCGGCTGGCACTGGCGGCGGCGCATGGAGGAGCGCCTGGCGCAGATGTCGCCGGAGGAGCGCGAGCGCTTTCGTGAGGCATTGAGCCGCCGCTGCGAATGGCGCGACGGCAAGGGCAATGTCCCGAACGAGACGCGGCCATGAGGTGGAGCGCAACCTCACGGCCGTAATGCGGCGCGCACCGATCTCGTCGATCCGCATGTGGGCGTGCATTTCTTTGACGTGCGATCCGTCTCAAAAGGGCCCTTGAAATCGCCCTTGCATCGAACGCTCGCAGGACCCGCCGAGTCTCAACCAAGATCTTTGAGACGCTTGCAGTTTCTCATCGCACCTGCGCCTTCGTCGCCTTCCGTCCTTCAGCCGGCGCCCGCGCCCAGAATCATTCGCTGCGCCAGGGCTTGCCCATCGCTGTGCGAATGCGACAGAGCGCGCGTCGCGATCCTCGGCGCTTCCGTGAGACTTCGCGGGCCGGTGAGGAGGCGGCGTGCGAGCTCCTGGGGATCGACCGCGGCATCGGTTCCTCGAGAGGCCGGCGGGAGCGTGGTCGTCAGTCGGAGTGCCTTCGTCGGGGCAAGCAGCTCTCTCGCCTGCGCCTGCGCATCGCTCGCGAGATCCGCTGCCCGCGCGCCGCCGGCGAGCGACACTGCCGAGGCCAGCGCGATGGAAGGAAGCAGAGATTTACGGAAGTTCGAACAGCTCATGGTGGTCTCCTGGTGTGTGGTTGAACTGGAAGTCACTCTGTCGGTCAGGCAGTCATATGTATATGCATGTATAATCGTCAACAAAAACCGCATTCAACCGGACGCGAGTTTGCTCGCGGCGAGATAGGAAGCTTTCTTCAACGCCATCGCCTCCGATCGACCCAGGCGTCGTTCAAGCGCCTCCTGTGCTGCCTCCCACACGGGCTGAAGCTTGCGCAGCTGCGCTCGGCCCTGCGGGGTCAAATTCCATCGCCGCTCACGGCGATCGGCTCCGCGCGAATCGATCGCGAATCCGGCCTTTCGGATGAGCGCCAGGGTTCGAGTGGCGGTGGTCTGGTCGATGCCGATCGCGTCGGCGAGCCCCGTGGTGCTCAAGTTCGGAACGGACTCGAGAACCTGCAACGCGGTGTACTGCGTCGCGTGCAAGCCGCCCTCGGCAAGCACCTCCTCGTAGAGCGCCGTGACCGCCCGGGCCACCTGACGCAGGGTGGCGCAGTAGCAGGGGAGCGATTGAAGTTTCATGGAAGGCAAAATACATGCATATACATCTACTGTCAAGGAATCTTCCCCTGCGTCAGGCGCCTTGCGCCGAGAAAGGGCAGGTGTGGCATAGATAAGACAGCGCCTCGCGCTGCGGGTTCGGGTTGCCATGCGACCTTGCCTGCTCAGGCGCTGCCTGGTATAAGGTGCGGCTCGTTATTCGCCGCCCCAGGGTTTTAAGGCCATGTCTCGAGTCTGCCAGGTCACCGGCAAGAGCCCCAAAACCGGCAATACGGTGTCCCACGCGAACAATCGCAAGCGCCGCCGTTTTTTGCCGAATCTGCACACCCATCGGTTCTGGCTCGAAGCCGAAAAGCGCTTCGTGAGCCTGCGCGTGAGTACGCGCGGCCTGCGCACCATCGAAAAGCGGGGCGTGGAAGCCGTGGTGGCCGATCTTCGTGCCAAGGGCATCCAGGTCTAAGGAGCATCCTCCGTGCGCGACAAGATCAAGCTGCTTTCTTCCGCGGGTACCGGACATTACTACACCACGACCAAGAACAAGCGTCTGCATCCCGACAAGATGGAGCTCAAGAAATTCGATCCCGTCGTGCGCAAGCACGTGCTCTACAAGGAAGCGAAAATCAAGTAGCTGCTGCACGCGAGCTGCCTCAACGCTTCCGTCCGCACCGCTGCTAACTCCTGCCCGAGCTGCCTGAAGTCGAGACCACGCGTCGCGGCATCGCCGCCTCGCTCATCGGGCGGCGGGTCATCGAGCTCATCGTGCGTGAGCGGCGCTTGCGATGGCCGATCGAGCCGAATCTCGAGGCGCTCATTCGCGGGCAGACCGTGCAGCACGTCGGGCGGCGCGCGAAATACCTGTTGATCGGCGTCGATCGCGGCACCCTCATCTTGCATCTCGGCATGTCGGGGAGTCTGCGTGTGCTGGCGCACGGCGTGCCGTCGCGGCCGCACGATCATTGGGACATCGTCCTGGACTCGGGCAAGATCTTGCGTTTTCACGACCCGCGCCGTTTCGGCAGCCTGCACTTCACCGAAGGGAACCCGCTCGAGCACCCGCTGCTCGCCGATCTCGGGCCCGAGCCGCTGTCGAAGGCCTTCGATGCGCCGTTTCTTCACCGCTCGACGCGCAAGCGCTCCGTTGCAATCAAGCACCTCATCATGAACTCGCACATCGTCGTGGGGGTCGGCAACATCTACGCGAGCGAAGCGCTCTTTCGAGCAGGCATCTCTCCGCGCCGTGCCGCCCGACGCATCACCCGCGCCGAGGCGCAAGCGCTCGTGAAAGCCATCAAGGATGTGCTGAGTGAGGCCATCGAGATCGGCGGGACCACCCTGCGCGACTACGTGAGTGCCGAAGGGACGCCGGGATATTTCGCGCAGAAACTCTACGTGTACGAGCGCGCCGGGCAGCGCTGCCGCGTGTGCGGCGCGCCGGTGAGGCAATTCACACAGGGGCAGCGCTCGACGTACTGGTGTGCAACGTGCCAGCGATGAGCACTGCCGCTCGCTCATCGAGCGCGCTCAGCGAGTGAGCCGCCGCCGTCGGGCAATCGACGTGGGCTATCAGGGAATCGCCGTGGGGTATTGCGCGACGACGGCACTGCAGTTGTTCGAATCGTGCCTCACCGCCAGGATCGGATTTTCGTCCACCGCCGCCTGATCGACCGGTTTCCCCGGCTCTGCTCGCTCGTACTAGTACACTAACCCCTCTCCCTCACCGCGCGGGTCCGAGGCCGCGGCGACCTCCCCGCTTGCAAAGTCCCAGGTGATCACCTGCATGTTGCCCCAGAGGCGGCTCCCTTGCTCGAGCTTGTAGCCCATCGCCTCGAGTCGAGTGATCTCGCTCTCCGTGAATGCCCCCTTCTCGTACTCGACCACATCGGGAAGGTACTGATGATGGTAGCGCGGATCCTTGACGATCTCGCCCGCGGTCATGCCGCCCAGGTAATCGAGCGTGCCCAGGAGCACCATGCTGATGATGTAGCTGCCGCCGGGGCTGCCGATGATCATCAAGCGCGTGGGCGTCTCGACGAAGGTGGGCGTCATGCTGGAGAGCGGCCGCTTATTGCCGGCGATGGCGTTCTCGGCATTGCCCACCAGGCCGAACACGTTGGGGGTGCCCG
>DATHCO010000045.1:0-2068 GCA_035319505.1 Steroidobacteraceae bacterium
CGAGCCGCCACTCACGTACTCGCGGTTGAAGACGCAGCCTAAGCTGCCGTAGGGACTGCGGGTCCCGACCAGCCCCGTGGCGAACTGATCCATGTTGGTCTTGCCGACGATGAGAGCGCCCGCAGACTCGAGCCTCTCGACCACCGGCGCCGACGTTGCCGCGCGATAGCTGAACGCCGGGCAGCCCGCGGTCGTCTCGAGGCCCGCGACGTCAATGTTGTCCTTGACGGCAACCGGTACGCCGGCGAGGGGGAGGGCGGCGCCGCTCGCGAGACGCTCATCGATCCCTCGTGCCCTCGCGCACAGCTCCTCATCCGGCACCCGGCTGATCCAGACGCCCGGCTGCGTCTTTTCGTAGGCGCAGATGCGCTCGAGCGTCGCACGTGCGAGCGCTTCGACGCTCTGGCCGGGCCTGCCCGGCTCGCGGGCGATGTCGCGCATACCGACGGCTCGCGGGATAGCGCTCTCAGGAGAGCTCATTCGAGGCCCTCCACGCCTGGCGCTCCGCAGCGAAGGCCGCTCGCCGTGCCGTTTCGAAAGCCGCGATACCCTCGTGCTCCTCGGCGAGGAAGCGCTGGTAGTCGCCGAGGCGAAACACCTCCGATTCGATCCTGAGCGGACGGCGCCCTTGCGGAAATTCGCTGCGCCAGTCCTCGAGCTCGGCCGGCGTCACCGGGAAGAAGCGAATCTGATCGAAGAAGCGCAGCAGCCACGGCTTGCCGTCGCGGAAGTCCTGCGTCCGGGGAACGGGATTCCACACCTGAATCGTGCGACCGAAGAGCTGGTAGCCGCCCGGCCCCTCCATGCCGTAGATGCAGAGGTAGGCGCCGCCGATGCCGACCATGTTGGGCGGCGTCCAGGTGCGCGCGGGGTTGTACTTGGTGGTGACGAGGCGATGGCGGGGATCGAGCGCCACCGCCACCGGGGCGCCGAGATAGACGTCGCCGAGTCCCATGACCAGATAGCGGGCGTCGAACACGATGCGGCGTACGTCCTCGGGGGACTCAAGGCCGTTGACGCGTCGAATGAACTCGATGTTGTCCGGACACCAGGGCGCATCGGCCCGCACGGACCGCATGTAGCGGGCGATCGTCTCCGCGACCGCCGGGTCGCCGAAAGAGAGCGGCAGCCACACGACGCGGGAGGGAATCTCGAAGTCGCCGAGCTCTCCGAGGCGATCGTCCGCCTCCTGCAGAATCGCGAGCAGCTTGCGCTGTGGGAGCACGCGCGGCTCGTAATGCACCTGCAGCGAGCGAATGCCGGGAGTGACGTCGATGATGCCGGGGAGAGTCAACCGCTCGAGCTCGAGCATCAGCGCATGCACGCGGATGCGCAGCGTGAGATCGAGCACCATCTCGCCGTACTCGATCAGCAGATTGGCATCGCCCTGACGGCGATAGACGGTCTTCGGTCGCGCGTCCCGGGCCGCACGTTCCTCGAGGATGGCATCCGCACTGCCCCGGATCCGGATCCGGCGGATGGCGATCGGGGGCTTCAGTTGCGTGACCTGCGCATCCTGGGTCTGCTCGGCCTCACCGGCCGCGACATCGTCCACACTCTCGAAGTGAACGCTGTCGCCGGGGGCGAGCTGCCCGAGTTTCCACAGGTCCGCGGCGATGACCACGAAGGGGCAGACGAATCCGCCGAGCGATGGGCCATCGGGTCCGAGAATGATCGGCATGTCCCCGGTGAAATCGAGGGCGCCGACGGCATAGGGCGTGTCGTGAATGTTCGAAGGATGCAGCCCCGCCTCACCGCCGTCGCGCCGCGCCCAGCGGGGCCTGGGCCCGATGAGTCGCACGCCGGTGCGGTTGGAGTTGTGATGGACCTTCCAGGTAGCATCGAGGAGGGTCTCGAGGTCCTCGTGCCTGAAGAAGTCCGGGGCGCCGTGAGGACCGTAGAGCACCCGCAGGTGCCACTCGCGACCGAGCGACGGGCGCAGCGGCTGCGGCAGCTCGCGCAGCTCCCGCGGCTCGTGCCGGGCGGGCAGGCGCAGCGCATCTCCGGGCGCGAGCGAGCGACCCTCGAGTCCGCCGAAACACCCGAGTGTGAAGGTCGAGCGGCTGCC
>DATHCO010000046.1:0-9545 GCA_035319505.1 Steroidobacteraceae bacterium
CACAAACACGGCCGCCGCTGCGCGGGGCGCGCGCGGCTCGACCCGTGCGGCGACCCGTCCGGGGCCTGAGATCAGCGCCAGATCCCACGGCTCGAGCATCGCCGCCTCGTGCTCCACGAGCACCGCAGCAGCGTCGAGGGGAAACACCAGCGTCGTGCAACCCGGTCGCACGGGCAACGAGAGCGTCCCATCGAGCCGCTCGACTCGCGCCTCGACTTCCCCGAGAGTTTTCAGTGTGATGAGATTGAGATCCGTGCAGGGCCCGTGCTTGAGTTCGCACTGGGTCGCGAGGGCGCCGTCGAATTGCGCCATGTCGCCGACCGCGCGCAGCACGCGCCGTGTGCCGTTCGAGAATCTGAGCTCCACTGCGCTGCCCTCGAGCAGCACCATCGTGCGGTTGTAAGCGGCGAAATCGGAGAACGGGCCCGAGGCCTCGATGCGCGCGACGCTCACTCTGAACCGAAACTCATCGCCCCTCGCAGGCACGCGGATCGCTTCGTGCGTGATGCCGCCGCCGTTCTTCCAGGGCACCGCCTCGAACGAGGACCGTCGGATGATGTGCATGTGCGAAAATCATACCGGACCATGACGGCAAAATTCGACGTGCTCGTGGTGGGAGCAGGAGCCTCTGGACTTGCGGCCGGGCGCTCGCTCGACAGCGCCGGCCACGGGGGAACGGTGCATGCGGCGCTCGCGAGCGGCGCGCTCGCGGCTGCCAAGATCTTGGGTTTCCCTCTGCAGGGCGGCGCCCAATTCCATGGATAGCAGGTCGACGGCGGCAGCCGGCTCAGTCCTACAGGCGCTGCGGGTCGGGGGCGACGGCGCTCGGCCCCCCCCCCCCGGGAGACTCTCTATCCTCCCCGAGATGTCGCCGCAGCTTCGCCCCTTGCTATAGTCGTACCCGCTCGAGAAGCGCAACAGAAGGGAGCTCGCGACCTTGCCGACCGATCGCACCACGCTAACGGAACATGACGTCTACCTCTTCCGCGAGGGAACACACGGCGAACTCTACGCAAAGCTCGGCTGTCACCTCCTCCCGGACGGAGGAGGGGCGGCGTTTCGAGTCTGGGCACCGAATGCCGCCAAGGTATCGGTCATCGGTGATTGGAACGGCTGGGGGAACCATGAGGACGCGCTCGGGCCGCGTTGGGACGGCTCCGGAATCTGGGAGGGCGTGGTCCCCTCGGCGCAGCGCGGCCAGGCCTACAAGTACCGCATCACCTCGCAGCTGAACGATTTCAGGACCGACAAGGCCGACCCCCTCGGCTTCTACTCGGAGCTCCCTCCCGCCACGGGCTCGCGCATCTGGTCGCTCGAATGGGAATGGAACGACGCGGGCTGGATGGCCTCGCGCGCCGCGCGCAACGCGCTCGATGCGCCGCTTGCGATCTACGAGCTGCACTTGGGGTCATGGCGGCGCAAAGCGGGACACCTGCCGAACTACCGTGACGTCGCACACGAGCTCGCCGATTACCTCGGCGAGACCGGTTTCACGCACGTCGAGCTCATGCCGATCACCGAGCATCCGTTCTACGGCTCCTGGGGTTACCAGACGACCGGCTACTTCGCGCCGACTGCGCGCTACGGAACGCCTCAGGATCTCATGTACTTCGTCGACCACCTGCATCAGCGAGGCATCGGCGTCATTCTCGACTGGGTGCCGTCGCATTTTCCGACCGATGCCCACGGATTGATTTATTTCGACGGCACGCACCTGTACGAGCATGCCGACGTGCGTCAAGGATTCCACCCCGAATGGAACTCCGCCATCTTCAATTACGGGCGCAACGAGGTGCGCTGCTTCCTCATGTCCTCCGCGCTTTTTTGGCTCAAGCACTACCACATCGACGGGCTGCGCGTGGATGCGGTGGCGTCGATGCTGTACCTCGACTATGCACGCAAGGAGGGCGAGTGGATCCCGAACCGCTTTGGCGGCAGGGAGAGCATCGAGGCCACGGATTTTCTGCGGGCGATCAACCGCGCGGTCTACCGCGACCATCCGGACTCGATGATGATCGCCGAGGAATCGACGGCGTGGCCGATGGTGTCGCGTCCAACCGAGGTAGGCGGCCTCGGCTTCGGCATGAAGTGGAACATGGGGTGGATGCACGACACGCTCGCCTACATGCAGCAAGACCCCATCTACCGGCGCTACCACCACGGACAACTCACCTTCTCGCTGATCTACGCGTTCAACGAGAATTTCGTCCTGCCCCTGTCGCACGACGAGGTCGTGCACGGAAAAGGGTCCTTGGTCGGCAAGATGGCCGGCGATGACTGGCAGAAGTTCGCAAACTTGCGTGCCCTGTTCGGTTACATGTGGGCGCATCCCGGAAAGAAGCTCCTGTTCATGGGCGGGGAGTTCGGACAGCGCCGTGAGTGGACGCACGAAGGCGAGCTGGAGTGGTGGGTGACGGGGCTTGCGGAGCATGCGGGCATCAAGCGCTGGGTGAGCGACTTGAATCACGTGTACCGCCGCGAGCCGGCGCTGTACCGCATCGATTTCAGCCACGAGGGCTTCGAATGGCTCGACGTCGACAACGCCGCGGACAGCGTCATCGTCTTTCTGCGCAAGGCCGGCACGGCCGGCCCCCCGGTGCTCGTCGCATGTAACTTCACCCCGGTCCCGCGAACGAACTACCGGGTGGGAGTGCCGCAGCGCGGCTTCTGGCGGGAGATCTTGAACTCAGATGCGCGTGAATACGGCGGCGCCGGCTGGGGTAATCTGGGCGGCGTGGAATCGGCGCCCGTGAGTGCGCACGGTCGCATGGAGTCGGTCAACCTGACGCTCCCGCCGTTGTCGACTCTGCTGCTGCGCTTGGAGCCTCATGACTGAGAGCGTGGCGAGGGCCGCGACAGTGCCCCAGAAAGGTCGGATCGAGCCCGCGGTGCGCTCGCGCTCGATGCTGCGCCGAGACCCACGCACCCGCACCGAGCACGATCTCGACTATTTCTCGTAGGAGACTCGAGCTTCGATGAACGCCGCCCCTGCCGCCTTGGATCCCGCGGCTCTCTCCGGGCTCGATCTCGATGACCCGCTTTGGTACAAGGACGCGGTCATCTATCAGCTGAACGTGAAGTCGTTCCTGGATTCGAACGGCGACGGCATCGGCGACTTTCCAGGGCTGACCGCGAAGCTCGGCTACATCCGCGACCTGGGCGTCAACACCCTCTGGCTGATGCCCTTCTATCCCTCGCCGCTCAAGGACGACGGCTATGACATCTCAGACTACAAGAATATCCACCCCCAGTACGGCACCCTGGAGGATTTTCGAGTGATGATGCACGAGGCCCATCGGCTCGGGCTCAAGGTGGTGACGGAGCTCGTCATCAATCACACTTCCTATCAGCACCCCTGGTTTCAGGCGGCACGCCGCGCGCCCCCCGGATCTCCCGAGCGCGACTTCTACGTATGGAGTGACACCGACCAGAAGTACCTCGGCACGCGCATCATCTTCGTCGACACGGAGACCTCGAACTGGACGTTCGATCCCCTCGCCCAGGCCTACTACTGGCACCGCTTCTTCAGCCATCAGCCGGACTTAAATTTCGACAATCCGCGGGTGCTCGCCGCGGTGCTCGAGATCATGCGCTTCTGGCTCGACATGGGGGTCGACGGGTTTCGGCTCGATGCGATCCCATACCTCGTGGAGCGCGAGGGCACCAATAACGAGAATCTGCGCGAGACACACGAGGTGATCAAGCGGCTGCGCACGGCCATCGATGCGCACTACAAGAACCGTTTCCTGCTGGCCGAGGCGAACCAATGGCCCGAGGATGTGCGCGAATACTTTGGCGACGGGGACGAGTGCCACATGGCGTATCACTTTCCGCTGATGCCGCGCATCTACATGTCGATCGCCCAGGAAGACCGGTATCCCATCACTGAAATCATGCAGCAGACACCGGAGATCCCGCAGAGCTGCCAGTGGGCGATCTTTCTGCGCAACCACGACGAGCTCACGCTCGAGATGGTCACGAGCAAGGAGCGCGACTACATGTACAGCACCTACGCCGCGGACCTGCGTGCGCGCATCAACCTCGGAATCCGCCGCCGTCTCTCCCCCCTGATGGAGAACGATCGCGATCGCATCAAGCTCATGAACAGCCTGCTCTTGTCGATGCCCGGCTCTCCCATCCTTTACTACGGCGACGAGATCGGGATGGGTGACAATGTGTTCATCGGCGACCGCAACGGGGTGCGCACGCCCATGCAGTGGAGCCCCGACCGCAATGCCGGCTTCTCGCATGCGGATCCGCAGCGGCTTTACTTGCCTCCCATCATGGACGCGGTCTACGGCTATGCCTCGATCAATGTCGAGGCGCAGCAGCGCGACCCGAGCTCGCTCCTCGCCTGGACCAAGCGGATTCTCGCCGTGCGCAAGACCAGCCGGGCTTTCGGACGCGGCGCGCGCCGCTTCCTGAGGCCCGGCAACCGCAAGATCCTGGCGTACCTGCGCGAGTACGGGGACGATGTCATCCTGTGCGTCGCGAATCTATCGCGCTCCGCGCAGCCGGTCGAGCTCAATCTCGCCGAGTTCAAGGGCCGAGTCCCGGTCGAAATGCTCGGGCGCACGACGTTTCCGCCGATCGGCGACCTGCCTTACATTCTGACCCTCTCGGCGTACGGCTTCTACTGGTTCAAATTGACCACCGACGCCGAGGCGCCGTCCTGGCACGAGCAGTTCTCCTCCCTCGATGAGCGAGCGGTGCTAGTGCTGTTCGACGGGTGGATGAGCCTGTTCCGCGACCGTGTGGTGCCGTGGCGCATCGGCATGGCGGAGAGGACGCGACTGCAATTCGAGACCGATACTCTGCCGCGTTTCATCGAGACGCAGCGCTGGTATGCGGCGAAGGGTACGCCCATCGAGCGAGCGCGCATGGTCGATCACCTCTTGTGGGAAGAGGGCAAGTTGAGCTGGGTGCTCGCTTTCTTGGACGTCGGCACCGGCGAAGAGGCGCCGAGCTACTTCATGCCGCTCGCGCTCGCCAGGGAAGAGCGCGATGAGGAGCGCGTGCGCAATCTGTCGACAGCGGCCGTCGCCAAGGTGCGCCAGCAAGCCAGCGTCGGCGTGATGGGCGATGCGTTTTCAGACGAGGAGTTCTGCCGGGCAGTCGTGGGCGCGATTGCAGGTGCGCGCGAGATCGCCACGACGCAAGGGACGCTCAAGTTTCGGCCCACCGCGGCGTTCGACCGGATCGCCGGCGGCGGTGTCGCTACTCTTCGGGCTTCTCGTCCGCAGGCCTCCAGCTCGAACACGATCGTGGTGATGGGTGAGCGGCTGATCCTGAAGGGATATCGTCGATTGCGCTCGGGAACGAGCCCCGAGCTCGAGATGGGGCGCTATCTCACCGACGTGGTGCACTACGCGAACTGCGCGCCGCTCGCGGGAGTCGTCGAATACGAGGACAGGGACGGCGTGCCGCGTCTGCTCGCCCTCCTGCAGGGCTACGTGAGCAATCAGGGCGACGGCTGGACATACTCCCTCGAATACCTGCGACGCCACCTCGAGGAGCATCACACAGGGCCCGACTCGGGCCTCCTGCCGCCCAACATGCACGATGTCTATCTCGCTCTCATTCGCGTCCTGGCCGTGCGCACCGCGGAGCTCCACCGCGCCCTCGCCACGCGCGGCAAGGACCCGCTGTTCGACCCGGAGCCGCTCGCGCGCGCCGATCTCGAGAGCTACCGCCAGCGGGCGAGCGAAGAAGCTCACACCGCGCTCTCGGCGCTGAAGCCGCGCCTGAGCGAGCTCAGCGCGGCGGATCGCGACAAAGCAGAGGCGATTCTTGCAAACGCCGACCGGTTGCTGAAGCGCATCGCGAGCTACGTCACCGAGGAGGCGCAGGGAGCGAAGATCCGCATTCACGGCGACTATCATCTGGGGCAGGTGCTGCGCACGCGCAACGATTTCGTCATCATCGACTTCGAGGGCGAGCCGGGCCACAGTCTCGAGGAGCAGCGCGCCAAGCAATCGCCCCTGCGGGACGTGGCGGCGATGCTGCGCTCGTTCAGCTACGTCGAGGCGAGCGCGCTCAGGGCCGTCGCGCACGATGAGGTCGAATACGCCAAGCTCTCGCCGTTGGCGCATGGCTGGACCGTGGAGGTCCGCGACGCCTTCCTCACGGCTTATGATGCGGCCGCGCGCGGGCTGTCCCTCTACGGCTCGCTCGCGCCCGGCCGCGGCCTTCTCGGGCTTTTCGAGCTGGAGAAGGCTCTGTGCGAGCTTCGCTACGAGCTCGGCAATCGTCGCGGCTGGGCGGGCATTGCTCTGCAGGGCATTCTCGAATCGGGTGTTCTATGAAGCCACGGGTCGGGCGCTTCGGAGGTATCTATGCAAAGTCTTGATCTATTTCCGGAAACTGCACACGAATTTCTGCATCAAGTCGCCTCGCTCCTGCCTCGACTGGCGATGGCGCTCGCCATCCTCGTGGCGGGTTGGCTCTTCGCCAAGGTCGCGCGCTTTGCCGTCGAAAGGGGCTTGCGCGCGATGAATTTCAACGTCCTCACGGAACGCGCAGGCACCGATCATTTCCTGCAGCAAGGAGGGCTGCGCGGAGACACGACCACGTTGTTCAGCCTCATCGCTTATTGGCTGGTGATCGTGGCGGCGCTCATGACCGCCTTCAGTACGCTCGGCCTTACACACGTCACGGATCTCTTGCATCGGGTCGTGCTGTTCACTCCGAAGCTGCTCGTGGCGATGCTGGCCGTGATCCTGGGATCGTACTTCGCGCGCTTCGTCGGGGGCGCCGTCGCCACGTATTGCGTCGAAGCACACATCCCGGACGCCGATTTGCTCGGTCGGATCGCGCGATACCTCATCATGGCCTTCGTCATCATGATCGCATTGAGTCAGGTCGAGGTCGGCGGCGATATCGTTCAGCGAACCTTTCTGGTCATCTTGGCGGGCATCGTGCTGGCGCTGGCACTCGCCTTCGGTCTCGGCGGCAAGGACTGGGCGGCGGGGCTTCTCGAGCGCTGGTGGCCGCGCCACCCCAACCGAAACGACCGCTGATGCAACACCGCGTACACCGCATGCCGTTCGGCGCGGAGCTTCTGTGCGGCGGTGGCACGCGCTTTCGGCTGTGGGCGCCGAGCGTCGAGCGCGTCGAGTTGCACTTGCCGGATGCTTCGACCTCGAGTCGCCGGAGCATGCGCCCCGGCGCAGAGGGGTGGCATGAGCTCATCGTGCCGGATGCCGGGCGGGGGTCCCGCTACCAGTTCCTGATACCGCGCCGCGGACCGCGATCCCAGGGCGTGCACTGCCTGGCGGTTCCCGACCCCGCCTCGCGCAGCAATCCGAGCGGCGTACACGAGGCAAGCATCGTGATCGATCCGCACTCCTACGCGTGGCGCGAAGCGAGCTGGCGCGGGCGGCCCTGGGAGGAGGCGGTGGTTTACGAACTGCACGTCGGCACGTTCACCGAGGAAGGAAGCTTTGCCGCGGTCCGACCCCGGCTTGCGGAGCTCGCCTCGCTCGGCGTGACCGCTCTGGAGTTGATGCCCGTGGCGGCATTCGCCGGCGAGCGCAATTGGGGGTATGACGGGGTATTGCCCTTCGCTCCCGCGGCCTGTTACGGCAGCTCCGACGAGCTGAAGGCGCTCATCGATGCTGCGCATTCCTTGGGTCTCATGATGCTGCTCGACGTGGTCTACAACCACTTCGGTCCCGAGGGAAACTATCTGCACGCTTACTGCACCGAGTTCTTCGACAGCGAGCGCCACACACCCTGGGGCGTGGCGATCAATCTCGACGGCGAATGGAGCCGCACGGTGCGCGATTTTTTCGTTCACAATGCGCTTTACTGGGTAGAAGAGTATTGCTTCGACGGACTGCGCTTGGATGCCGTGCATGCCCTGCACGATACGACCTCGCCCGACCTCGTGAGCGAGATCGCCACTGCCTTGCACGAGGGACCGGGCGCGCTGCGGCACGTTCATCTCGTGCTCGAGAACGACCGCAACGACGCGCACTACCTCGCGCGCGATCCGCGCGGGCAACCGATCCGTGCGACGGCTCAGTGGAACGACGATGTGCACCACGCTCTGCACGTTCTGATATCGGGGGAGAACGACGGCCACTATGCCGATTACGCCGCCGCCCCGCTCGCCGCGCTCGGCCGCTCGCTCGCGCAGGGTTTCGCCTATCAAGGGGAATTCTCGCCGTTTCGCGCAAAGCCCCGCGGCGAGGCGAGCGGCCACTTGCCGCCGAGCGCATGCATCGCCTTTCTGCAGAATCACGACGTCATCGGCAACCGCGCCTTCGGCGACCGCGTACAGGCGATCGCCGACGAGCGCACGCTGACGGCCGCCTATGCGCTGTTGTTGCTCACGCCGCAGGTTCCGATGCTGTTCATGGGTGAGGAATTCGCCGCCTCCACGCCGTTCCTGTTCTTCTGCGATTTCAGACCGGAGTTGGCGGGCGCCGTCGCGCGGGGACGTTTGCAGGAATTCAAGCGCTTCGCCGGCTTCGCCGATGAGGCGGCGGTCGCGCGCATTCCCGATCTGAACGATCCGGCAACTTTCGCGGCCTCGAAGCTGCGCTGGCAGGAGCGGGAGCGCTCGCCGCATCGGCGGCGCCTCGCACTGGTGCGCGAGCTTCTCGCGCTGCGCCGCAGCCGACTCGGGCCGCATCTGCCGCACATCGCCCAGGGGGGCGGCTTTCGAATCGAGGGCCCGCTGCTCCACCTCGAGTGGACGCTGGGGGAGGCGGGCCGCTGGCTCGTGCTGGCGCATTTCGGCGCCTCCGAGATCGCAACGCAGCTGCGAACGACCGGCGAGGTCGTCTTCGGCTGCGGCGTGCACCGCAGCGGTGGCTCGGGCGCGGTGGAGGCGCGCCTCGATCCGGGCGCCGTACTCGTGATGCATGCTCGCAGCGATGACCTCGAGCGCGGCCGCCGACCGTCGCGATGACGGCGGCGGTAGCCGCCGCTGCGATGACCGTCGCTGCGATCGCGGCCGCGGAGACGGCTGCGGCCGGCGCAGCGGTCAGGGCGTCGAGCGAGCGCGCTCCGAGCTCGATCGACGCCGAAATCGACGCCATCGTGAGCCGCAGCATGCAGGAGCACCAGATCCCCGGGATCGAGCCTGAAATAACTCGACGCAGCCGCCGGGCGCACCAAAAAAAAGCCCCGGACTCTCGCGAGTCGGGGCGATTTCTTTACGCTTCTTTCTTATCGGTTATTCGGCCGCTTCGGTATCCCCCGCCGGTACTGCGTCGTCCGCCTCGCCCATGCTGCCGCTCACGTCCATGAAGCTGCGGCGGCGCGTGTCATCGGTGGCGCGTCGGCGTCGCGCATGATACGCGAAGCCGGTGCCCGCGGGAATGAGGCGCCCGACGATGACGTTCTCCTTCAGGCCCCGCAGATCGTCCTTGAGGCCGCGAACCGCCGCTTCGGTCAGCACGCGCGTGGTCTCCTGGAACGATGCCGCCGAGATGAAGCTCTCCGTGGAGAGGGAAGCCTTGGTGATGC
The DNA here is from genome assembly GCA_035319505.1 of Steroidobacteraceae bacterium. Lineage (GTDB taxonomy): Bacteria > Pseudomonadota > Gammaproteobacteria > Steroidobacterales > Steroidobacteraceae > Bog-1198. Next base: position 9,478 of record DATHCO010000046.1, read on the forward strand.
CGAGCAGGAGCGGCTCCGCGATCGCCGGCTCTCCGCCTTTGGTAAGCACGCGCGCATTTTCCTCGTCG
>DATHCO010000047.1:0-34810 GCA_035319505.1 Steroidobacteraceae bacterium
CGAAAATCGAGCACGCCGTGATGCGCCTGTCGATCGCCGGCGCCTCGCTGATCATCGTGGTATTGCTCGCCGTGTACCGCTCGGCAGCGGCGCTCCTTCTCGGACTCCTGCCGGTGGCAACGGGCGCGCTGGTCGGCGTCGCCGCAGTGGCACTCGCATTTCCTGCCGTGCACGGCATCACGTTGGGTTTCGGCATCACGCTCATCGGCGAGTCCGTGGATTACTCGATTTACTTTTTCATTCAGTCGCTGCGCGTCGCGGCGCCCTGGCACGAGCGGGTGTGGCCGACCATGCGCCTCGGCATGCTGACCTCGGTGTGCGGTTTCGCATCGCTCCTGCCCTCGGGCTTTCCCGGACTTGCGCAGCTCGGCGCTTACTCGGTGAGCGGGCTGATCGCGGCCGCGCTGGTCACGCGGTTCGTGCTGCCGGAGCTGTTGCCTCGCGGTTTCACGATTCGAGATCTCAAGCCCGCAGGCGAGCACATCGCGCGGCTCCTGGGAGTGCTGCGCCGGCAGCGACAGTCCGTCCTCTGGGGCCTGGCCCTCGGGATTTTATGCGCCGCGTTGCTCGTCTTGTACGGCGCGCGCGGCTCCTTGTGGAACCGCGAGCTCGCGAGCTTGAGCCCGATCCCTCTGCCCATGCAGCGCCAGGACGCGAAACTGCGCGGCGAGCTGGGCGCACCGAACGCGCTCGATCTTGTGGTCGTGTCGGGGAACACGCTGGAATCCGTGCTGCAGGAAGCGGAGCGGGCCGGGCAGGCTCTCGAGCCCTTGATCGATCAGAAGGTCATCGCCGGGTTCGACAGTCCCGCAAACTACCTGCCGAGCATCGACACGCAGGCGGCGCGGCGTGCGAGCCTGCCGGACCCCGAGCGATTGCGCGACGATCTCGAGCGCGCGACCGCGGGCCTCGCGCTCGACGCCAGCCGATTGAGGCCCTTCCTCGACGACGTCGAGGCGGCTCGCCACGGCCCCTGGGTCACTGCGCAGGATCTCAAGGGCACCTCGCTGGGTGCGGGCTTCGACGCGCTGATCCTGCGCGGGCCCGATGGCTGGAACGCGCTCCTGCCGCTGCGCACGGCGGACTCAGCGAGGCCCGACATCGACGATACGCGCGTCGAGAGCGCGCTCGCCCGCGCGCATCTTCAGGGCACGCAGTTGCTCGATCTCAAGCGCGAATCCGACGCGCTCTATACCGACTACCTGCACGAGGCGGTCCGCCTGTCTTCGGCGGGCTTTCTCGCGATCGTGGTGCTGCTCGGGCTCGCCCTTCACTCGGCCTCGAGGGCCTCGCGGGTCTTGGCCCCGCTCGTCCTCGCCGTGCTCACGGTAGCCGCCGCGCTCGCAGCGTGCCGGGTGCAGCTCACGATCCTGCACCTCGTGGGGATGCTGTTGATCGTCGCCGTCGGCTCGAACTACGCGCTGTTCTTCGACCGTCTCGATCGTGCGGGCGGGGCCGACTCGATGACGCTGGCATCGCTCGGTGTTGCCAACCTCTGCACGGTGATCGGCTTCGGCTTGCTGTCCTTCTCCGGGGTCCCGGTGCTCGAGGCCCTGGGCACGACGGTCGCGCCGGGCGCGTTTCTGGCACTGGCTTTCGCCTCGGTGCTGACGCCGCGTGCGTAGGCCGAGTCGCGCACCGAGCATCCTCTGCTCCGCCGTGCCGGGCGCGGTGGCTCCGTCGCGCATGGTCTGGCTCCCGGGGGCCTATGATGCGGCGGAAGCCTTCCTGGAGGCGGGCTTCGATCGGGAGGTGCGCAGCCGCGCTCTGGCAGTCGATTTGGAACTCGTTCCCCTCGAGCTCGATCATGTCGGCGACCGCAGCGTGATCGGACAACTCGAGCGGGAGATCCTGCCGCGGGCGCGCGCAAGCGGTTGCCGATCGATCTGGCTGGCGGGCATCTCGCTCGGGGGGTTCTTCGCTCTGGACTATGCGGCGACCCACCCGAGCGACTGGGACGGGCTGTGCTTGTTGGCGCCCTATCTCGGCAACCGCCTGTTGATCGCGGAAATCGCCGCTGCGCCGAGCCCTGCCGCCTGGGCTGCGGGCCCGCTTGCAGAATTGGACGAAGAGCGCCGAATATGGCGCTTCATTCAGACGCTGCGCAGGGAAGAAAGGCCGCTGTACCTGGGTTACGGACGCAACGACCGATTCGCGGCGGCGCAGAAGCTGATGGCGGTGGCGCTCGCGGCCGGATCGGCGCGCGCGATGCCTGGAGGTCATGATTGGCGGACGTGGGTCCTGCTCTTTAGAGATTTTCTGGATTCTGGATGGATATGAGTCAACAGGCCTCGCGTTGGTCCCCCGCACCGCTCCTGTCCGCCTCGGCGGCGGTGCATGTCGGCGCAGGCGTGGCCGCGCTCGTGCGGCCGGGTAGCTGGCCCTGGGCACTCTGCGCGGTTGCGTTGAACCACTTGGTGCTGACCGCGGCGGGACTCACGCCGAGGAGCCAGTGGCTGGGACCGAACTGGACGCGCCTCCCGGCCCTCTGTGCCGATCGGGGCGAGGTCGCTATCACGATCGACGATGGCCCCGATCCGGAGGTGACCCCCCGCGTGCTGGCCGTGCTCGAGAGCTACGGTGTGCGCGCGAGCTTCTTTTGCGTCGGTGAGCGCGTCCTATCCTATCCGCAGCTCGCTCGGGACATCGTGCGCCGCGGCCACACGGTCGAGAATCACACTCAGCACCACCGCCACGATTTCTCCTTGCTCGGCCCCAAACGCATGGCGAGCGAGGTGCGAGAGGCACAGGAGCACATCACGCGCATTGTCGGCACCGCACCGCGCTTCTTCCGCGCACCGGCGGGCCTGCGCAACCCCTTTCTCGAGCCTGTGCTGTGCCGGCTCGAGCTGCGCCTCGCGAGCTGGACACGTCGCGGTTTCGACACCGTCAATGGCGACGCGCAGCGCGTGTACCGCTGCTTGGTGGGCTCGCTTCGCCCCGGCGACATCCTGCTCATGCACGACGGCCATGCTGCCCGCAGCCGCACCGGCGCGCCGGTGATCATGGAGGTGTTGCCGAGGGTCATCGAGACATTGCGCGCCCGTCGATTACAACCGATCACGCTCCAGGCGGCGCTGCCGGCATGAGACCTCTGGCGCTGAGTGCGATCACGGCGACGAGCTGCATCGGGCGCGGCCTTGCGCAAACGCTCGAATCGCTGCTCGAAGAGCGTAGCGGGCTTGCGCCGTGTCGATTCGAGGCGGCCGAGCTCGACACTCATATCGGCGAGGTGCCCGGCGTGAACGATCAGCGCTTGCCCGCCGAGCTCAAGCGCTTCGATTGCCGAAACAATCGGCTGGCCGAGCTCGCGCTCCGGCAGGACGGCTTCGAAGAGGCGCTGCAGAGAGCGGCGAGCCGGCTCGGTCGCCGGCGGATCGGGGTCTTCATCGGCACGAGCACGGCCGGGATTCTCGAGACCGAGCTCGCCTATCGCCGGCGTGATCCCGTGACGGGCGCGCTGCCTGAAGGGTTCGACTACGCCGCGACCCATAACTCCTTCTCGGTGGCCGATTTCCTGCGCCGCCGCCTGAAGCTCGAGGGCCCGGCGTTCGTCGTGTCGTGTGCCTGCGCCTCGAGCGCCAAGGTGTTCGGCGCGGCCAGCCGCATGATCACAGCGGGCCTCATCGAAGCGGCTCTCGTCGGCGGCGTGGACTCACTTTGCCTCACGACCCTCTACGGCTTTCACTCCCTGCAGCTCACCGCGCGCGGGCCCTGCCGCCCGTTCGACGTTGCGCGCGACGGACTATCCATCGGCGAGGCCGCCGCCTTCGCCCTCATCGAGCGCAAGCCCGAACGTGCCAGCGACGCGCAGGTGCTGCTCCTCGGGCTGGGTGAGTCGAACGATGCCTTCCACATGTCGGCGCCTCATCCGGAGGGTCTCGGAGCGCGGCGCGCCATGGAGGCGGCCTTGTCGGATGCGGCGCTCGAGCCCGGCATGATCGACTACATCAACCTGCACGGCACCGGCACCCCGAGCAACGACCGGTCGGAAAGTCGGGCCGTCACCAGCCTGTTCGGCCCGACCACGCCCTGCAGCTCGACGAAGGGAGCGACGGGGCATGCGCTCGGCGCTGCGGGCGCACTGGAAGCGGTGGTCAGCGCGTTAGCGCTCAAGCACGGGATCATGCCGGGCGGAGTCACCACGGCGAACGTGGATCCCACTCTCACGGCTCACTACCTGAAGAGCAATCGTCGCGCCAAGCTCGATCGGGTACTCAGCAATTCCTTCGGCTTCGGCGGCACGAACTGCAGCCTGATTCTCGGGCGCGGCGAATGAGAATCGCGGCCTACATCGGCGGCATCGGCATGCTCGGGCCGGGACTCAGCAATTGGCCCGAGGCAGCGGCCGTGTTGTCGGGCCGAGGCGCTTACCGATCAGCGCCGACCGTCCTCCCGCAGCCCGTGCTGCTGCCGCCTGCGGAGCGGCGTCGGAGCGGGCGTGCTGTGAAGCTCGCCCTCGCGGTCGCATCGGAAGCCTCTGCCCATGCGAACGCCTCTCCCGCCGAGCTCAAGAGCGTGTTCACCTCCTCGGGGGGCGACGGCCACAATTGCCACGAGCTCTGCCAAGCGCTCGTGCTCTCACCGAGCGAGATCTCCCCCACGCGTTTCTCCAACTCGGTGCACAATGCCGCCGCCGGCTATTGGAGCATCGCCACCGGGTCCACCGCGGCCTCAACCGTGCTCTGCGCTTTCGACGGCAGCTTCTGTGCGGGCTTATTGGAGGCGCTCACTCAGGTGGTGGTCGACGGGGATCCGGTCCTGCTGGTCGCCTACGATACGGAGTATCCGGAGCCGCTATTCGCGATGCGCCCGGTTCCCGACGCGTTCGGAACCTCGCTCGTGCTCACACCGCACCGCGAGAAGGGCTCGCTCGCGCGCATCGAAGCATCGCTCGGCGGGGAAACCATCGACTCGCTGGCAGATCGCCCGCTCGAGGCCCTGCGCGCGGCGGTCCCGGCCGCGCGCTCGCTTCCGCTGCTCGAGAGGATCGCGATGCGCGCACGCGGGCGTGCGGTGCTCGAGTATCTGGACGTATCGAACGTGACCGTGGAAGTCGAGCCGTGCGATTGACTCGCGAATGGATCGCATCCCACATCCCGCATCGGGGCCGGATGTGCCTGCTCGACGAGATCATCGAGTGGGACGAGAGGAGCATCCGCTGCAGGAGCGGCGGGCATCGGGCCGCCGATCATCCGCTGCGCGCGCATGGACGCTTGGGCGTGGCCTGCGGGGTGGAGATCGCGGCCCAGGCGATGGCGGCGCACAGCGCGCTCATCGCTCCGACTCGCGAGGGCAAGGCCCCCGCCGCAGGACTGCTCGCGAGCGTCCGCGGCGTGCGGATGCATCTCTCGCGGCTCGATCAGCTGCCCGGCGATATCCTCTGCGACGCGCTGCAAATCGCCGGCGACGCCGGCACCGCTCTCTATGAGTTCGTTTTGCACGCCGCGGGCGAGCGAGTGATGAGCGGACGCGCGTCCGTGGTGCTCGACGGGAGGCCTCGGACGTGATCATCGAGCGCAAGAGCGCACTGGTGACGGGCGGCAGCGGCGAGATCGGTGCCGCCATCTGCGCTCGCCTGGGTGCTGCCGGCCACTTCGTTTACGTGCACGCCAATCGACGCGCCTCGGAGGCGCAAGCCGTGGCTCGGGCGATTGCGGATGCCGGCGGTGAGGCCGAGGCGGTCGTCTTCGACGTGACCGACCGGGTATCGACCCGGGCGGCGCTCGAGAAATTGCTCGTGCACGCGCCGATCCAGGTGCTGGTGAACAACGCCGGTGTATACGACGATGCGGCTTTTCCCGCGATGAGCAGCGAGCAATGGCGGCGCGTCATCGATGTGTCGTTGAACGGTTTCTACAACGTGACGCAACCCTTGATGCTGCCGATGATTCGCACGCGCTGGGGCCGCATCATCAATATCTCCTCGGTCACATCGATCAAGGGTAATCGCGGCCAGGTCAACTACGCCGCCGCCAAGGGCGCGCTCAACTCCGCCACCAAAGCACTGTCGCTGGAGGTGGCGAGCCGCGGAATCACCGTGAACGCGGTCGCCCCCGGCATCATCGCAACCGCCATGACCGACTCGCTCTTCGACGCGGCGACGCTCGCCGAGCTGGTGCCGATGAAGCGCGCGGGCACAGCGGATGAGGTCGCGAGCTTAGTGGCGTATCTCGCCTCACTCGATGCGGGCTACATCACGGGGCAGATCGTATCGGTCAACGGCGGTATGGCCTGAAGGGCCGTGAGCGGCTACGCGTAAGCGTCCACCATACCGACCGCGACCCGGGGCTGGGCGCTACCTGGCGCGCAGACGGCAGCGGGGGCGTCCGGCGGCGGCGGCGGCCAGTCATAGAGCGGCGCTCGCGCCGAGCGGTCCTGAAAGGAGCGCTGCGAGATATCGACGCTCACCTGAGCGAACCCTTGCGAATTCAGCATGTCCTTGAGCTTCGGCACGCTCGATTCGAGCGCCTCACGAGCTACGGCGCTGTGCGTGCTCATCAGCACCTGCGCGCGCTGCCCTTGAACGGCGATCTCGAGCTCGATCGGACCGAGTTGCGGTGGATTCACCGAGAGCTTGGCATTGCTCCAGCCGTTGCTCATCATGAAGGACACGCGGTCGCTGAGCGCTTGCGGAAAATCCGCGCTGCCCACGTCGGCGTGAACCTTCAGGGTCGGTGCGGCGGCGGTCTCGCCGGACGCAGAGGGGGCCGCGGAGAGCTGTTGGAGCGCCGCGGCAGCGTCGGCGCCCGTCGTGTCTGAACCCGGATCGCCGGGATCGCCGTGCGCGTGCGCGTTGCTATCGTTCGCGAGCGAGGCGGCCTCGGGAACGACGGGGCTCACCGCGAGGATCGCGGTGGCCGCGGCGGGGTCGACCGCAGTTGAGAGCGGCACGCGCACTTGGAGCGCAGCCAGCGGCGCGGCGGCGGGTGAATCGGCGGCTTCGAGCGCCGCGGCCCTCGCGCTCGCGCCAGTGGCATCGGAGCCTTCGGCCAGCGCAAGGTTGAGCTCTGCGGCGACGATCGACGGCGCCGAGGCCGTCACGGCGTTGCTCGCGTCGGCGCCTCCTGCGCGGCTCAGCTCGGCAGCACCCGCCGTGGCGCCGGCGGCTGCCGGACGCACCATCGCCGTATCGTACGCCCCCAGCTCGCCGGACCGCCCCTCAGCGCTCGATTGAGCGTCCTGCGCACGGGCCGTGCTCGACTCGGTGTCGATGGTCGGGTCCGATGCGCTCGATCGAGCGCCGATGAGGTTCGAGGATGCGGGCAGGGGAACGGCTACGGCACCCTGAGCGGGGATCGTGCGCTCTGCAGCCGAGCCCGCAACGGCCTCGCTCGGGAGAGAGGCGCTCTGAGCGCCGGCTCCTGTCGGGCCCGCCGATTCGCTTGCGAGAATCGCATCGAGCGGGCCCTGCGCTGCGGCCGGGACCGCGCCGAGCGCCGGGAGGGCCGCATCGGATGCGGTTGAGGTGGCCGCGTCAGGGTCCGCGAGGCCGACGCCCGGCCCGTCCGATGGCGCAGCGGCGAGCAATGGGCTGGCGGGCGGCGAGGCGGCGGCGGGTGGCGGCGAGGCACTGCCGGATTGCGGCAGGGTGGGGCCGCCTGAGCCATTCGCGGCCTCGGCGATCTTGCGCGGGCCTTTGCCCGAAATCGCGTGGAGCGCCCCGGCGAAATCCTGCGCGCCGGCAGCCGCTTTGCCGGAATCGGCGCCGGACGCCTCGTTCGGGGTGGAAGAAGTGCGGGCCGGCGCCGCCGAGAGCTTGATAGCCGGGATCGCTGCGTTCATGCCGGAGAACTAGCAAGGGACGTGCCAGACCCGGGCGCGACCCCCGAGGGCGTGACTGAGTAGTTAGTTCAGCCAGAACCGTCGAGTTCCCCCGGCCTCACCCGCTTCCCCACTCCGGGAACGCGGCGAGCGCATCGACGTAGTTATGGATCACGTCGGTGTGCGCATCCTCCTGCCAACCGCCGAGCGCGGGGCTCGAGAAAAGATCGCGCGGACGGCCCTGATCGTCAATACAGTAGATGAGGAAATCGAGCGCTTGCCTGGCCTCGCCCGCCAAGGCGGCCGAGCCCACGGTCTTCGCGTACAGGGCGAGCACCGCGCCGTACGTCGCCACCACGCCGCCCCAGGCCTGCTTGTCCTCGTCTTGCTCGTGACACACCGTGATGCCGAGCTCGCGGTGAGTGAAGGTCCGGCGCACGAAATCGATCAGCGCGTCGCAGCCGGCGCGCCACTCGGGGTCCAGGCGCTCCTGCTTCTCGAGCAGGTAGCGAGCGAGGTTGAGCGGTGCCCATGCGGTGCGGTTCGTCGGCGTCTCGTGATCCTCGAAGAACTGCGCGAACAACGCGCCGTCGGCCGCGGCGCTCGGCAGCTGGTAGCGCTTGATCCACTCCCAGAGGGCCGCGCGCGGCGCCCGAAATTCATCGTAGGCGCTCGCGATCAGCGCATCGTAGAGCCGCAGAATGTAGGTCATGTTGCCGGAGACCGGCCCGCGGCCTTCCCCGCTGCGGTAATCGGCTCTAAACGGCCACGGCGAGCGAAACGCGTCGCCCTCCTCTTGGTTGGCGGCGAGGACGCGCGCGTTGTGCAGCCCCTGCGCGAGGTACTTTTGCTCGCCCGTGGCTTCGAACAGGCTCGTCAGGGCGTAGCCCGCGATACCGCCCTTGTCGGGCTCGATCTCGAAGGGGCGATCGCCCTGCGAGCCCGCGTCGGGAGGCAACGGAAAGCGCTCACGGGTACCCGTCGAGCGCGAGAACGCCGGATAGCGGCCGTCCGGCGGGCTGAGCGCCTCCTTGACGAGATAATCGCCGATCGAGCGCGCCGTCGAAATGCAACGCGCATCGCCCGAGAGCTCGGCGTACTTGAGGTAGGAGATGATGCCCATCCCACCCTGCGTCGAGGGAATGGTGTCCGTGCGATTCGGATGCGCATTCCAATCACCGTCGAGGAACGTCACGTACGCGAAGCGCGGATACCCGTGATCCACCGGACATTCGCGATAGAAGCGGATCTCGAGATCCAACGCTCGGGTCCATGAGGTCCATGGAGCGAGGCGGCCCCCGGCGTCGAGGATCGCCGGATGTCCCGCGATCACGGGAGTCTCGTCGAAGGGGCGGTTGAGCACTCGTTATATTTTGCCTTGGCCGCGCTCGCTGCGCTTTACCATCTGCTCTGCCCGGTCGATCAGCGCTCTTGAGCGTCGCCGTTCGCGGCCAATGAAATGCGCATCGCCGCATCGTCGCCCTCGCGCTGCTCGCGCCGCTCGGCCGCTCGCTGCTCCTCCTGGCGGATGCGCTCGACGACCCTGCCCAAGGATTCAGCTTCGACGCGCTTTTGGCTCCACAGGGAGCGGCGCGACTCGTATTCGGCGCGCGCGGTCTCCAGCTTCTTCGTGTGCAGGCGCAGCGCTTCGCCCAATCGGTCCATGAATGAGCGGTAATTCTGCAGCTTGACCGCGTCCATCGGGCCGGCGCCCGCCGCGGGATCCCGCGTGTATTCGTCGCGGTAGCTCTGGAGCTGCGCGAGTTGACGCTCGAGCTCCGCGACCCTACCGGCCGCCTCGGCCATGGCGCGGCTCAATTCATTGGCCGAGCTCGCGGCGAGATCCTGGATCGGCTCGAAGCGTTTCGACTTGCTCATGCAGGCCGCACTATCTGCCGGTGGCGCTCGATTGTCCCGAGAACTGCGTCACGAGTTGCCGGAGGTCCGCGTAACTGCGCTCGATTCCGACCGGCTCATACATGTCCTGACGGAGGAATTCCAGGATCTTCGGCCATTGCTCGACGGCCAAGTCGACGCGCGGGTCGGCGCCACGACGGTAAGCCCCGACCGTGATCAAGTCACGGTTCTGCTGATAGGTCGAGTAGACCTGCTTGAACCGGCTAGCCAGGTCGAGTTGCTCGCGTGTTGCGATCTGATGCATGGCGCGGCTGATGGACGACTCGATGTCCACCGCCGGATACAGGCCGCTGTCCGCCAGGCGGCGCGACAGCACGATGTGGCCGTCGAGAATCGCGCGGGCCGCGTCGGCGATCGGGTCGTTCTGGTCGTCACCCTCGACCAGCACCGTGTAGAAGGCGGTGATCGAGCCCTGCCCGCGGTCACTGTTGCCGGCTCGCTCGACCAATTGCGGAAGCCGTGCGAACACCGAGGGGGGATAGCCTTTGGTGGCGGGCGGCTCGCCGATGGCGAGCGCAATCTCGCGCTGAGCCTGGGCAAATCGCGTGAGCGAATCGAGCAGGAGCAATACCTTGAGGCCGCGATCGCGAAAATACTCCGCGATCGCGTGGGCGAGCCACGCCCCGTGCAGCCGCATGAGAGGCGGATTGTCCGCCGGAGTCGCCACGACCACGGCGCGCCGCATGCCGTCCGGCCCTAGCGTGTTGCTCACGAAATCCTGTACCTCGCGGCCGCGCTCGCCGATCAATCCGACAACGGTGACATCCGCCTTGGTGTAGCGAGTCATCATACCGAGCAAGACCGATTTGCCGACACCAGAGCCGGCGAACAGGCCGATTCTCTGGCCGCCGCCGACCGCGAGCAGTGAGTTGATCGACCTCACGCCGACATCGAGCGGCTCGCGAATCGCCCGCCGCATCAGCGGATTCAGAGGCTCGCCGGTCAAGGACACGCGATCGGTACAACGCAGCTCGCCGAAGCCGTCCAGCGGGCGTCCCGCACCGTCCAGCACACGGCCGAGCAAGGCGTCGCCCACGGCGACCTCGGAGGCGCTTCGCGTCGGAACGACGCGCGCGCCCGGCATGATGCCGCGAATGTCGCCGGTAGGCATGAGGAAGAGCTTGTCGCCCGAAAATCCGACCACTTCCGCCTCGACCTGCCGCCCCTCGGCAGTATCGACGAGGCAGCGTCCCCCCACGGCCGCTTCGCAGCCGACCGCCTCGAGCGTCATGCCGACCATGCGGTTGAGGGTTCCCTCGACCACGAATTCGGCGGCATTCGCCAGCCGCTCGCGCGCATGGCTGAGCGCTCGAGCCCATTGCCTCGGGCGCGGGCGAGGTCGACCCGTGCTCATGGGCCCCCGCGAGAGCCCGGCGAGTGCCGCTCAGTGCCCAACAGCTCGCTCAGGATCGCGCCGAGTCGCGTCTCGAGGCGCGCATCGACGCGCGAGGTAGCGCTGGTGATCTGACAGCCGCCTCGCGCCATCACCGGATCCTCGACGATCTCCCAGGCGCGCTCGCTTTCCGTGGGCGCGAGGTGCTGCCGCACGACCGCGGCATCTTCCGGATGCAGATGAACGCGAACTTCGCGTGCGGCGACCGGCAAGGCGGAGATCGCCTCGCGGACGATTCCTATGATCTGCGTCGGATCGACCTTGAGCTCGCGGCGCACGATTTGCCGCGCGAGCGCCATGGCGAGCGTCAGCAACTCGCGCTCCACCTCGGCATCGAGCTCCTCGAACGGTCGGGTCAGGTCATAGAACATGCCCGCCAGCTGCTCGACCTGGGCCTGCACCTGCGCGCGGCCGGCTTCGCGTCCTTCGGCGAGCCCTTGCTCGAAGGCCTCCTTGTACGCCTCCGCTTGCAGGTCGGCGAGCCTGCTCACCGTCGGCATCTTCGCCGCGGCGCTCCCCACGTCGGGCGCGGCCCAAACCGCGGCGCTGGCTGTGCCCGCCTTCACTTTGGCGCTAGACAAATTCGCCGCCGCCCTTGCCGCCTATATTGATCGTGCCCTCCTCGGCCAGCCGCTGGGCAATGACCACGATCTCTTTCTGCGCCGCCTCGACGTCGGTGAGCTTGACGGGACCGCGCGCTTCCATATCGTCTTTGAGGATCTCGGCCGCGCGCTTCGACATGTTCTTGAGGATCTTCTCCTGGACCTCGGGCTCGGCGCCGCGCAGCGCGACCGCGAGCGTGTCGGAGCCCACCTCGCGCAAGAGCGCCTGGATCCCGCGATCGTCGATGTCGAGGAGATTGTCGAAGATAAACAGCAAATCCTTGATCCGCTGGTGCATCTCACCGTCGACCTTCTCGATCTTGCCGAGCTCCTCGCCGCTCTTTTCGCGGTGCATGGCGTTCAAGATATTCGCCACGCTCCGTGCCCCGCCGATCCGCCGCAGGGGCGGCGGTGGAGCGACATTCGCTTGCTTCTCGACCAGCTGATCGAGCTCGGTGAGCGCGGTCTGAGGCACCTCGTTCAGGGAGGCGATCCGCATCAACACCTCGGTGCGCTTCTCATCGGGTAGCAGCGGCAGGATTTCGGCCGATTGCTCCGGCTCGAGATGCGCGAGCACGATGGCGGCGATCTGAGGGTGCTCGGCGCAGATGATTTGGGCGACCGCCTTGGCATCCATCCACTTGAGCGCCTCGATGCCCTGGCCGCCCTGCCCGCTCGATACGCGATCGAGCAGCAGGTCCGCTTTCTGCTTGCCGACCGCCTGAGTGAGAACCCGGCGCACGTAATCCTGCGACCCGGAGGCGATGTTGGCCTTGCTGTCGACCACGCCGATGAAGGTGTCGAGCACCGCGTTCACCTGCTCGCGCGACACCTCCCTGAGCTCGGCCATGGCGATGCCGAGTCGTTGCACCTCTCGGGCATCGAGCTGCTTCAAGACGTTGGCGGCATCTTGCTCCCCTAAGCTCATGAGCAGGATGGCCGCGCGCTGTGTGCCTCCGAGCTCGCCCGACTTAGCCATCGGCGGCAACCTTAGCCATCGGCAATGACCTCAACCATCGGCGGCGACCTCAACCATCGGTGGCGACCCAATCCTTCACGACCTGTGCAGCGCGCTTGGGATCCTGACCGACCAGGGTGCGCGCCGCCGCGATCTGCTGCTCAAAACTGGGCTGTAGCCTGATCGGCGGCGCTCCCTTCGAGAGGCTCAGCTTGTCGCCCGCGATCTCGTCGGGTGCGCCGGAGGCCCCCCGCGAGGGCTTGGTGAGCGTTCGCATGAGCGGCTTCAGCACCAGAAATGCGACCAGCAGAACGAGGCCCGCGCCGACGATCTGCTTGGCGAGTTGCATCACCCAGGGACTTTGCCACAGGGGCAGGCCTTCGACAGGGGCAATCGGGCCGTCCGCCTTGAAGGTCTGGTTCATGACGTTGAGCTGATCACCGCGCTCGTCCTTGAGTCCGATCGCTTCGCGCACCAACTGCGTGAAGCGCTTGATGTCCGATTCGCTCATCGGCGTCGTGGTGAGCTTGCCGTCTTCGTCCACCTTCTGCCAATCATCGAGCACCACGCCCACGCTCAGGCGCTTCAAGGTGCCCACCGGCTGCTTGATATACGCCAGGGTCTTGTCGACCTCGTAATTGCGTGTGCTGTGCTCCGCGCTCGAGGACGGAGCGCCCGCGGCGGTCGTCGAGCTGGCCGGGGAGCCGGGCGCCGCCGGCGCCGCGGCGAGCACCGGTGCGCCGGCCGTGCCCGGCGGCTGGTTGCTGAGCGCTCCGGGAACGCCTTCCACGCCGTCGCCGGCTCGACGGGTCTCGTTGCTGGTCTGCTCGCTACGCACCGCCGTCTTCTTGGGGTCGTAGTTCTCGTGCGTCTCCTCGGAGACGGTGAAATCGAGATCCGCCGTGACAGTCGCGCGCACGCGACCCGCGCCCACCAAGGGCTCGAGCAACTCGACGATTCGCCGCTGATAGCTCTCCTCGAGCTTGTGGGTGTATTCGAGTTGCCGTGTGCTGATGGCGGTCTCGGCATTCTCGTCCGGCGAATTGAGCAACGAGCCCGCCTGATCCACCACGGTCACGTCGTTGGCCGCGAGCTCGGGCACGCTCGAGGCCACCAGGTGCACGATCGCGGCCACCTGGCCCGGCTCCAGGCGCCGGCCGGGATAGAGCTGCAGCATCACCGAGGCCGTGGCCTTGTGCGCGTCGCTCACGAAAACCGACGGTTTCGGAAGCGCCAGGTGCACTCGCGCGTTCTGTACACCCTGGACTTTGACGATGGTGCGGGCGAGCTCGGTCTCGAGCACGGATTGATAGCGCGCGCTTTCCATCATCGAGCTCGTGCCGAGGGCGGATTCCCTTTGAATCATCTCGATGCCCATCGAATCGCTCTGCGGAAGGCCCTGGCTCGCGAGACGGATGCGCGCCTCCTGAACCTTCGACTCCGGCACCGACACCCCGCCCGAGGGGGTCAGCTTGTATTCGATCCCCGCCGCCGTCAGGGCATCCATGATCTGACCGCTCTCGCGCTCGGAGAGCTGACCGTAGAGCACGGTGTAGTTCTGCCCCTGCGACCAGAGCACAAGCCAGATCGCGGCGGCGACGGCGGCGGCGACGCCGGCCAGTAAGCCGAGCTGTTTGAGCGCAGGGATCGTCTCGAGAAGCCCGCGCGGGGGCGCCGGCACGATGTCAGCCATGGATCAAGCCTCGCAGTCGATTACACGGACATGTTCATCACTTGGGTATAGGCATCGACGAGCTTGTTACGCACCTCGGTCATGGCGCGAAACGCGAGTCCCGCCTTCTGCACTTCGAGCATGACCTTCGTGAGGTCGACACTCTTGTCGCCGCTCTCGTACGCTTCGGCGAGCGCGCTCGCCTGGTTTTGCATGGCGGCGATGCGATCCACCGAGTCCTTGAGCAGCGCGGCGAAGTCCGCGGTCTGGGCGGGGCTCGCGGCGGCCTCCGCGGCGCTCGCTCCGGAGACTCGCGCCTGTAACGCGCGCATCTCCGCGAGCACCTGTTGGATCTGCAGATTGCTCATGGCGAGGCCATCAGGAACTTGGACTCTTGCAGGCGCGGCACGGTCACACCGGCCGCTCTGAGCTGCTGCAGCTTGTGGCGCAGTGTGCGCGGTGAGATACCGAGACGCTCCGCGGCCAATTTGCGACTGCCGCCGGTGAGGCGAAGCGTCGCGAGGATCAGCTCGCGCTCGCGATCCTTGAGGTCGCGGTCGAGTCCGGCCTCCTCGGCCGACGCGTCGGTTACGCTCGGCACGAGCCGCTCGGCGGCTGTCGCGGCCTGCCCCGGCGCCCCCTCGGCGACGGGCGGCGTCTGCGCCGCAGGCGCCGCCGTGTCGAGGTCGGCGGCCTCGATGCGACCGCTCGCCGCGAGCCACGCGGCCCGCTGCACGATGTTGGCGAGCTCGCGCGCATTGCCCGGCCAGTCATACTGCAGCAATTTCTTTTCGGCGGCGGGTGAGAGGCACGGAATCATCTGCCCGCTGCGCGCGCAGGCCTGAATGGCGCGGCGCGCGAGCGGCAAGATGTCGCCGCGCCGCTCGCGCAGCGCGGATAACTTGAGCGACATGACGTTGAGGCGATAGTAGAGGTCGGCGCGAAAGCGGCCGGCACGCACCTCTGCGGGCAGATCGCGATTCGAGGTCGCGATCAACCGCACGTCGAGGCTGATCGTGCGGCTCGATCCCAACCGCTCGACCTCGCGCTCCTGCAGGACCCGCAGGAGCTTGGCCTGCAGGCAAAGATCCATTTCCGAGATCTCGTCGAGCAGCAGCGTCCCGCCTTGCGCCTGCTCGAACTTGCCGGCGTGGGCGGCGAGCGCTCCGGTGAACGCCCCCTTCTCGTACCCGAAGAGCGTCGCCTCGAGCATGTTGTCGGGAATGGCCGCGCAGTTGATGGTGACGTAGGGCTTGTCGAAGCGCGACGAGCACGCGCGGATGAAGCGGGCGTACACCTCCTTGCCGGTGCCGCTCTCGCCGGTGATCAGCACGGTCGCATCGTTCTCGGCGATCTTGCGTGCCAGGTACACGCTGCGCTTCGATTCCGGATCGGTGGCAATGAGCTCGTTCGGCGTCACTCGATTCTCGAGCTGCCGGCGCGCCATATCGATGAGCGACTGGGCGTCGAAGGGCTTGACGATGTAGTCCGTCGCCCCTTCGCGCATCGCCGCCACCGCCTGCGATATCGTCCCGTAGGCCGTCATCAGCACCACCGGCAAATCCGCCCGCAACCGTCTGACGGCGGACAGCAGCTCGTAGCCGCTTGGGCCCGGCATCTGCACATCGGAGATCACGAGCGCGATCTCCTGCGAGCCCAAGAGCTCGAGTGCCTCGGCGGCATTGGCCGCCGCGACCGCGGCGATGTTGGCGGCGCGCAGCGTCTCGGTCAGCGCTTCGCGCAGCATCGCGTCGTCCTCGACGATGAGCACCGATTCATGGGCCGTGTTCATCTGCGCGTTCATGCGGTCTCCTCTGCAGGCAGGTCGATGATGAAAGTGGCGCCGCGGCTCGAATCGGCGAGCCGTACATCGCCGCCGTGCGCCTTGACGACGCTCTTGACGATGGCGAGCCCGATGCCGTTGCCGCGTGCGCGGGTGGTGAAGAACGGCTCGAAAATCCTCTCGCGCAGCGCCGCGGGTACCCCCGGGCCGTTGTCGCTCACCACGATCTCGGCGCGCTTCCCCTCGGTGCGCCGCCCCAAGAGCTCGAGGTCGAGATCGGCGCTCGCGGATTGCAGCGCGTTGGTGGCGAGGTTCAGGACCGCCGACACCAGCGAGGGCGCATTGGCGCGTACCTTGAGCTCGGGTGAGTGCGTGCGAATGGTGAGGCGCACGCCCGGGCGCAGCGCCGGTCGCAGCCACTGCGCCACTTGCTCGAGAAGCGCCGCGACGCTCACCAGCTCGCGCGCGGCGCCCCCATGGGCAAAGGCCAGCATGTCGTTGACCAGCTTGTCGAGCTGCTTCAGGCTCCCCGTGGTCTTCTCCGAGCAGCGCGCCAGGTCCTCGGCGCTGCGTCCCGGAATGCTCATCTGCGACGCGTATAGGAGTGCCGCTGCAAGCGGGGTACGGATCTGATGGGCGAGGCCCGCCGCGAGCTCTCCCAGGGTCAAGAGTCGCTGCTGCCGGCTCAAGAAGACGTGCATCAGGTGCGACTCGGTGACGTCGGTCAACAGCACGACCTCGCCGCCTTCGGCGAGCGCCCGACGCGACAGATTGACGAACCGACCGCAGCGTAATTCCGTGGGCGCGCCGATCGCGGCGCTGCTGAGAGCGGCCCGCGAGAGCACCGCGCAGAGCGGCTGATCGAGCAGGGGCTCGCCGAGAAGCTGCGCCGCGGCGGGATTCCACTCCCGAATATCGCCGAGGTCATCGAGCACCAGCACACCCCCTGGCAAGGCCTCGATGAGAGCCGAGAGGCGGGCGGCAAGATATTCCTTGTTGGCGCGTGTCTCGTTGAGCTCGCGGCGCAACTGCGCCACCTGGCCGCGCAGCGCATCGAACGCGCCCGAGAGCTGCTCGGAGGCCGAGCCGAAAGCACGGAACGCGGCTTGCAGCTCGCTGCGCTGGTTGTCGATTTCGAGGAGGGAGCTCGTCGCCATCGCCCCGGGAAAAGCAACTTCCGTGCCTCTACCGCTTTTCCCCAGGCGATCAATCGGTTACTCGCTTGCGGTCGGGGTCCGCACGAGGGCGGCCGTCAATATTTTGTCAGGCCGTGAGCCGGTATTTGCGCAGCTTCTCGACCAAGGTCGTGCGGCGGATCTTGAGCAGCCGCGCCGCTTCGGCGACGGTGCCGTCAGCTTTCTTGAGCGCCTGGCGAATGAGGCGGATCTCGATGGTCGACAGGTGATCCTTCAGATCGATGCCCTCGCTCGAGAGGGCGACTGCGACGGCCTCGGTGTCCACCTCGTCGGCAACCGGAAGGCGACGCTCCCTGGCGCGCGCGGCCGAGGTGGGCACCGTGGCCGGATCGGCGGCGGCGATCGCCGCGAGGCCAGGCGCCGCGAGGTCGGGCGTGGCGGGGGCGGACGTGGAGTCGGAGGCGTGGGGGTCTTCTGGCCTGCGCGCGCTTGGATCTTTTTGGTCGGTGCAGCCCGCGAGCGAGCGGGCTGGCGCGACGACCCGCAGGCCGGCGCCGAACCAGGTACCCGTACCACCCGTGCGGTAGCGCTCGGGCAACTCGTCGGGGGTGACGGTCTGGTTCGGATAGAGAATGGCCAGGCGCTCCAGGAGATTGGCGAGCTCGCGCACGTTGCCCGGCCAGCGGTTGAGCGCGAGACATTGCATGGCCGCGCTATCGAGCCGGATGTGGCGGCCGGCGTTCTGAACTTGGCGCTTGACCAGATGGTCGATCAGGATCGGCAGGTCGTCGAGCCGCTCGCGAAGCGGGGGCATCTGCACGGGAAACACGTTCAGGCGATAGTAAAGGTCCTCTCGAAAGCGGCCGGCGATGATCGCGGCATCTAGGTCGCGATGGGTGGCGGCAATGATTCGCACGTTACAGACGATGGTGCGGTTGCTGCCGACGCGCTCGAAGCTTCTCTCCTGCAGCACGCGCAGGAGCTTGACCTGCATCTGCAGGGACATGTCTCCGATCTCGTCGAGGAACAAGGTACCGCCTTCGGCAAACTCAAAGCGGCCGACGCGCGTCGACAAGGCGCCGGTGAAGGCACCCTTTTCGTGCCCGAAGAGCTCGCTTTCCAAAAGATCCGCCGGGATCGCACCGCAATTGACGGGCACGAAGGGATGCGAGGCCCGACCCGAGAGCTCATGGATGTGACGCGCGACCATTTCCTTGCCCGTACCGGACTCCCCGAGGATCAGCACATTGGTATCGAACGGGGCGACCTGCTCGATCAGGCGGTGCACCTCGCGCATCGGCGGCGAATGGCCGCTCGGCCGAAAGCGGTGCGCGCCGGGCTGCGTGGGGTGGCCGTTGCGCACGTTCTGCGCCTGGTTCAGCACGGCCGACAGCCGGCGCTGCTTCACCGGGAGCTCGAGATGGAGCCAGGGGAGATCACCGCTCGTTTCGGCGATCTTGGGCAGCCCATCGCTCGATGCATAAATGATCGGCAGCGGCTGCGTGAGGGCACGCAGCTGGGCCACTAGCGCCGGGCCCTCGGCGGCGATGGTCTCGACACCGACGATGAGCGCCAGCCAATCGTGCGCGCCATGGGTCTTGCGGCCGAGCTCGCCCAGATCGTGAAACCGCACCGGCTCGAGGTCGAGGAACTTGAGCAACGCCTCGAGCGTACGCGCTTCCCGATCGGAGGGTTCCATCACAATCACTTTGGCGTCGACCACGACCGGATACTCCTTCCCGTCAAAAAAAGTGTGACGGAATCCGCAAATCTCGTGTTCCGTCTTAAGAAATACTGTTAAGTCATTGAGATTGTTCAATCAATCTCTCGGCGCGGGAGATACTAATGATCGACTTGGGAAAAAGGCAGGTGGTAAATACCCGTAAAGCGTATAGGAAAATTGCCTAAAACCTTATTCAGGTTATTGCCTATTTTTGTTGCAGATTTTTGCTAGCGCGCGTTAGGGGGCGGCAACTTCGTCCCTTTGATGAGCCGCCGATGATGTCGAAAGATGAGCTTCTCGAGCAGATCCACCACGGAGTCGCTGAGCTCGCGAAACTCGAGCTGCGCCACGCGCTCCGCCCCCTGCATGCGCTCGCCGATGACCGCGCTCGGGATCCTGAGCGGCTGTGGCAGCGCGGGATTGATATAAATGAGCACGAGACCCGTGGCACCCACCGCGGGCGAGCGTGCGCCGACCCACTCGAGTCCGGTTGCGCCGAGGCGGGTGGGCTGCGCCGGGGGGAGCGGAGCGCTTCTCGCCGAAATCTCGGCCGTCAGCCGCAGCAGGATGTTCAGCTTGTATTCGAGCCGTTGCAGCTCGTGCAGCAGCCCCGGGGACTCTTCCTTGAGCGCCTCCGGGACGCGCACCTCATCGAGCGAGGATTCGGCGCCCAGCAGCTGATGGTTGTCGGCGTTCAGGCGCGCGAGCACCAAGCCTTGAGGAAGGGGACCTTCCGCCCAGGCGAGCGGCAGCAGCTCCTCGTAAACCAGCCCATCACCGAGGAACTGAGGCATGTTGCGACCTGAACCGCGTCGGCTAGAACCTAGGGTCCCCGAGTGCGCGTGCACGAATAGGCGCGAAGCGCACGCCGGCCCGCCGCGAGCATATCCATGTCCCGGCACTTGGCGCGAAATCGATGTTCCATGCGCCCGAGCGACAGGGCGTTCAAATCTGCAATTGCGCGCAGCACCGATCGATCCTTCTCATCGAGCACGGCCGAGCGCGCCGACTCTAGCAGTCTGCGCCGCTCGGCGTCGAGCCGGACGACCTCCTCGACGTTGCCCGAGTCGGCAATCTGCGCGAGCTCTTGCGAGAGCTCGAGCGCCCGTTGTAACGCGGCGGATGCCGGGCTCATCGCCGGTCCGTGACGATCTGATCCCACCCGCTCTTCACCTTCTGCACGAGGGCGCCCACCTCGGCCACGATACGCGGATCGTTGATTGCGTTCGCGACCGTCAAGCGCTTGAGCATGTACACGTAGAGCGCACGCAGGTTCTGTGCGACCTCGGCTCCCCGGTCCATGTCCAGGGTCTCGTTGAGCTGGTTGACGAGGCGGATCGCCTTGCGCAGGGACTTGCCCTTGGCGATGACCTCGTTGAGCGGCATATTGTTGCGGATGCGCTGCATCGCGCCCTGTGCCGTCGCGAGCTCCGATAGGATGTGCTCGTACATGATCTGCACCAATCGGGTAGGGCTGGCCTCGGCGACGAGGCCGTGACTTCGCACGGCGCGATATTGTGCGGCGGCTCTCTGTGAGTGCATCCCCGTCTCCCTTAGGTCCCGAGCGTGCCGCTGCTCAAGCTGCTGTTGGATGAGTTGCCGCTCAAGCTACTCTGGTTCGGATTGAACTCGGCGGTGAGGTAGGTCTGCGTCTCCTTGAGCGCGGCGACTGCCGTATCCATGGCGTTGTATTCGGAAGTCAGGGTGGCCGAATAGGTCGCCAGCTCCGCCTGCAGCTGAGTTTGCTGCTGCGAGACCTGGCTCAAGCTCGACTGCAGGCCCTGGGTGATCGTCGAGAGCAGTCCGGCGGGGCCGCTGTACTGATTGATCAGATTGTTCAACTGCGTGGCAATGCCGTTGCTGCCGCCGAGGAGATTGCCCACGGCGGTAAGATTGGCGCTCAGCGCATTGTTGAGAGTGTTCGAATCGGTATCCAGATTGCCGGTATTGGCATCCGCCGTGATCCCGAGGTCGGCGAGCGAGCTGATGCCGCTCGAGCTGCCGGAGTTCACCACGTCGAGGATGTTTTCCAGCTGGTTTTGAAAGGATTCGAGTGTCGCGTTGCCATTCAGGGGGCCGGCCGTCTGGGTGGTCGCGTTGTATGCCGTGAGGGTCTGAATGCTCGAGAGCACGCCGTTGACGGCCGTGACGAAAGCGCTGATCGCGCTCGAGGCCGAGCTGGTGTCGGGACTCACGGTCAGGGTCGTCGGTGTGTCGGCGGCCGACTGGCCGGTAAGCGTCAGGGTCACGCCGGAGATGGCGTTGCTCACCACGTTGCTCGGGCTCGTCGCCGCGTAGCCGTTGATCGAGTAGCTGGCATCGGTGGCGGTTTGGGTCTGCGTCAGGTTCGTCACGTTGTTGGCCGGGTCGTAGACGAGTGACGCGAGGCCGTTACCGCCGTCCGTCTCGGTGACGGTGATGGCGCTGGCGGCGCCGGTCTGGGCGCCTGAGATCACGAGGCGAGCGCCGGCGCTCGTGTTGATCACACTCGCGGTGACGCCGGGGTTGTTGGCGGCCGCGTTGATGGCCGCGGCGATCCCGGACACCGTATCGTCGCTCGAGTCGACGGTGATCGAGGTGGAGTTGCCCCCGACGCTGATCTGCAGAGTGCCGGTGCCGACCACGGCCGAGGAGCCCCCCGCGAAGGCCTGCGAGGTGAGAGTCGCCGCGGTCGCGAGGTTATTGACCTCGAGCGAGTACTGGCCGGCGACGGCGTCCGAGGTGGTGGTCGCCGACGCGATGCTCTGGTCCGCGACGGTCGCATCGAACCCGGCCAGCTGGCCCGGGGTCTCGAGATCGGTGAGCGTCGCCTGCAGCGTCGAGAGGGCGCTCGAGAAGGTTCCGAAGGCCGAGAGCTGCGCCTGGAGCGAGCTCTGCTCGGCGTTGAGCTCGTTGGTCTGGGCGGCACCATAGGCGTTCGTGAGCGAGGACACGATGGCGCTGATGTCGAGCCCTGATCCGATTCCCGTCGAGGTGATCAGCGCCCCCGGGGAGCTCGCGCTCGAGCCCGATCCCGTCGTGGAGGCCGTGGTCGGTGAAATGGCTGAACTCATGGACTGTAGGCTCCGCTGCAGGCTGTCCGATTTATCGGCAATGCATGCAGGGACTTAAGCAAGAGTTGTACCAGGGGGCGGTAGGCTGATCGGACGGCAGCCCCAAGCGCCGCTACCTCCGGGAGAGCAGGCCTCAAGCCTGCTCGTCGATCAGCGCGCTGGAGATCCCGAGGCTACGGGCCAACTCGGGAAAGTAGATGGCCGGATACTCGGCGATGACCTCGCCGTTTGCCGGATTGATCTCCTGGATGAGCTTCGAATCGGAGTGCGGATCGACGCGAAACTGGACCGGGCGGCCGGAGTCGTTCAAGTACTTGTTGAGAAACGCCACCTGCGCCTGCAGGTCGGAGCTGCGGTTCGTGGCCGTGGCTTTCGCGGCCGCGGCCGGAGCGGCCGAGCCATTGCCGGGAGACGGCACGTTCTTGCCGCTGGATTGCGCGTTGGCAACTTTCGTGGGCGCCTGACTTCCTTGCACGAGGCTGACTGCCGGGATGGTTACCGGCTTCTCGACACTCGCCATGTTTGCACCTGCTTCAGGTCACGCGGATTTCGCCCTGCTCCTCTGTAGCTGTAGGCCGAGGCCCGACCGCTCTCGCGGCCGGGCCTCGGTCTTTCCTGCGCCAAGTCCTACATCGGCCGTTATTGCAGAAGCTTGAGAATCAGCTGCGGCTCCTGGTTGGCTTGCGCCAGCACCGAGATACCGGCCTGCTCCAGCACCTGCGCCTGGGTCAGATTCGCCGTCTCCTGCGCAAAGTCCGCATCCTCGATGGTGCTGCGGGACTGAGTCAGGTTCTGGCTGGTCGACTGCAGGTTCTGGACCGCGGACTGGAAGCGATCCTGAATGGCGCCCAGGGTGCTCTGGAAGGCGCTGACCGTGGCAAGGGCTGCGTCCACCGACTGAATGGTGGCATTGGCACCGGCGACGGTAAGGACGTTCTGATTCGCAAGTGTCGAGTTGCCCAGGGAGATCGATTGCCCGCCCGCGGCATAGCCCAGGTCAGCGGACCCCGCGCCCGAGATCGCGATGTTCTGGGAGGCCGACAGGGTGATGTCGCCCTCGTAGGTCGTGCCGCTGACGAGGCCGGAGCCGGTGCCGCTCGCCGCGTTCGCGACGGCCTCCGTGACGGCGATGTTACGCCCGTCCGCGGCATCGAGCACGAGGTCGCCCGAGGTATTGAGCGAGGCGGTCACGCCGGTCTGTGAGGCAAAGAGGTTGATCTGATCGGCTACGTCGGATCCGGTCACGGTATCACCCGAGGCCACGGTGGTGCCGGCGGCATAGATGGCCACGCCGTTGATCGTCAGCGCGTAGGTGGTGTTGCCGGTGGTGGCTCCCACGATGTTCGAGAACGCCGTCGTCGAGGCGACATTGGTGTCCGCGGTCGCGGTCAAGCCCGCAACGCCCGCGGCGTTGATCGCCTGCACCTTCGCGTACGCAGAGTCCGCATCCTGGCCTGGTGCGGTGCCGGTGACCGAGGCGCCGATAGCGACCGGAGTTCCGGTGCCCACGGCGATGGTGAGGTTCGAGCCGGTGAGGGCGTTAGTGCTGACCGCACTGCCGGTGAGGGTCGCCGTCTGGCCGATCTGGTTGGCCCCCACGCCTTGCGCCAGGTTGATGGAGATGGTGTCGCCCACGTTCGCACCGACCTGGAAGGTGGTGGTGCCGCTCGTGCCGTTGAGGACGCTCGCGCCGTTGAAGGTGGTTTGCGAGGCGATCTGCGCGATTTCGGCGATCTGCTGCTGCACCTGCTGGTCGAGCGCCGCGCGGTCCGACGCGCTGTTCGAGCCGTTCGCCGATTCGACCGCGAGCGTGCGAATGCTCTGCAGGTTGTTGATGATCGTGTTGAGCGCGCCGCCCGCGGTCTGCGCTTCGGACACGGCGTCGTTCGCGTTGTTGATCGCCTGGTTGGTGCCGTTGATCTGCGTCGTGAACTGCTGCGCGATCGCAAGACCCGCGGCGTCGTCGGCGGCGCTGTTGATGCGCAGACCCGACGAGAGGCGCGTCAGCGACTGCGTGAGCAGCGACTGCGAGCCCGTCAAGTTGTTCTGCGCAATCAGCGAGTCGATGTTGGTGTTCAATATGAGTGACATTTACAAGCTCCTAAAGGTTTTGACACCGGCCCCTCTTAGGCCCTCCGATGTGCTCACTTCACCCTTCATTCGAGGGCGGACCGGTGACCACATTCCAAGGGGTTTATCGGGTGCGAGGCGCGGATCTTTAGGCAAGAAAAACCCTCTCGCCCGCAGCCGCCCGCGGACTGCTTCACAGTTTTGACAACGGTCGTTTGACTGGGGCATTGCCCCCTAACCGGGGTGCGATCGGCTGAGCCTCGAGCGCGGATCGGCATGATAGTTGCACGGTAAGGGCAACGCGCCCGCGGGCGCCAGATTACCGACACCCAGCATGGAAGACACCCCGTCATGATGGCCTGTCCCCATGACGCGTGATGACGCAGCGCACTCGCCGGCGTCCTCGCCGCTCGATGAGGCCTGCCAGAGAGCGATGAATCTGCAGATCGCGGGCCGGCTGGAGCTCGCCGCGCAGATGTACCGCGAGATATTGCAGAGCGAGCCTCGGCACGCCACGGGGAGCTATTGCTTCGGAATGCTCAAAGTGCAGCTGCAGGAGCCTCTCGAGGGGTTGCCGTACCTGATGGCGGCGCTCGAGGCGAGTCCCGCCGTGCCCGATTACTGGCTGGGGATCTTGGAGGCGCTGCTCGCGGCCGGCCGCACCGAGGAGGCGCGGGAAACTCTCGCGCTTGCCCGCGAGCGCGGCCTCGCCGGCACGGCAACCGAGGAGTTCGCGACACGGCTCGAGCTCAAGCTGTCGCACGGATCCGCGGCTTCGGCGCCGTGCACATCCCCACCGCCCTGCGGGATACCGGCGCCGGCGCCGACAGATACGAGCAGCTGGGCGCGCATCGAGCGGCGTCGGGCGAGCCGGATCGCCCGGCGGCAGGAAGCCGCGCTGCTCGCTCTCTTGAAGGCCGGTCAGTTTGCGCAGGCAGAGGCCCGCGCACGGGCTCTCACCGAGCGCTTTCCCGACCGCGGCATGGGATTCAAGACATTGGGCGCCCTGCTCTGGGCACGAGGGTGCCGCAAAGAGGGGGTTGTCGCGCTCGAGTCCGCGACCGTGCTCCTGCCCGGGGACGCCGAGGCTCACAGCAATCTGGGCAAGACGTTGAACGAGCTCGAGCGCTACGAGGAAGCCGAGTTGAGCCTCAAGCGGGCCCTGCAAATCGATCCTGCATTCTCTGCCGCGTACCTGAATCTCGCAGACATGTACCAGGCCCAGGGCCGTTACGCGGAAGCGGAAGCGACCCTGCGCAGCGGTATCGCGCTGCGCACCCATGCGGCCGTCGACCTCCCCGAAAACCTATGCCACTCGAGTCTCCTGTTCCTGCTGAGCCACAACCCGGCGCTGGATGGCGATTCGCTGTTCGCCGAGCACTGCCGGATCGGCGCGCTGTTGGAATCCCAGTTGCGCTCATCCTGGCCGCGCCATTCGAACGTAGCCGATGAGGATCGAGCGCTGCGGGTCGGACTCGTCTCCGGCGACTTCTGCAACCACGCGGTCGCCAACTTCATCGAGCCCGTCCTGTCCCGGTTGGGTCGATGCGCCGGCTTGGAGCTGCACGGCTATTACAACAACCCCGCGGAAGATTCGGTCACGGAGCGCCTGCGCGGATACATGCAGCATTGGAATCTCGTTTCCGCTCTGCCGGATCCGCAGATGGCCAGACGGATCATGGACGACCGCATCGATATCTTGCTCGATCTCTCGGGCCACACCTCGATGAATCGGCTGCGCGTCTTCGCGCGCAAGCCTGCCCCCATCCAGATCAGCTGGATCGGCTATCCGGGCACCACTGGGCTTCGCGCCATGGATTACTACCTGGCCGATCGGCACTTTCTGCCGCCGGGCGAGTTCGATCGGCATTTCACCGAAAAGCTGGTGTACTTGCCGACCGGCGCGCCGTTCCAGCCCCACCCCGCCGCGCCGCCGATCGCGCCGCTCCCCGCGCTGGATAAAGGACACCTCACGCTCGGCAGCTTCAACCGGATCGGCAAGCTCAACTCCGCCACCATCGCGCTCTGGTCGCAGCTGCTGCGTGCGCTGCCCGACGCGCGGATGCTCATCGGCGGCATTCCGCCGGAGCCTCATCAGAGCGATCGGCTGATCGAGAGGTTCGCCGCCCAAGGCGTTGCCGCCGAGCGGCTGAGACTCGAGCCGCGCGGCGGTATGGACGCCTATCTCGGCCTGCATCATGAGGTGGACATCTGCCTCGATACCACGCCTTACTCCGGCGGCACGACCACCTACCATGCGTACTGGATGGGCGTGCCCACGCTCACCCTCGCCGGGCCGACGCCCGCCTCGCGCCAGGGGGCGGCGATCATGGGACAAGTGGGCCTCGACGGGTTCATCGCCACCTCCGCCGCCGACTTGATCGACAAGGGCAGATACTGGGCCGGGCACCTCGCGGCGCTTGCGCAAGTGCGCGCCGAATTACGCGATCGCTGGCTGCATTCGCCGATCCGCGGACCCGAGGTCATCGCCGCCAGCATCGAGCGTGCTTTCCGGCATATGTGGATACGGTGGTGCCGCCGGCTCCCGGCGGAGTCCTTCGAAGTCGCCAGCCCCGGTCCCGCCAACTGAGGATCCAGCCATCAAACCCCTCAAGCTCGATATGCTCAAGCCGCCCCCGGTCTACGTCACGCGGCCCGACCTGCCCCGCCTCGAGGAGTTCATTCCCTATCTGCGGCAGATCTGGAACTCCAAGATCCTGACGAACGGCGGTCCGTATCACCAGCAATTCGAGCAGAAGCTCGGCGAGTATCTGGGAGTCAAACACGTCGCTCTGTTCACGAACGGCACTCTTGCGCTGGTCACCGCCCTGCAGGCCCTGCGCATCACCGGCGAGGTGATCACGACGCCCTACACGTTCGTCGCCACGGCCCACTCGCTTCTTTGGAACGGCATCAAGCCGGTATTCGTCGATATCGACCCGGTCACCTTCAATCTGGATCCCGCCAAGATCGAGGCGGCGATCACCCCGCAGACCACCGCGATCATGCCCGTGCACTGCTACGGCCACCCCTGCGACGTCGAGCGGATCCGCGTGATCGCGGATACCTACGGGCTCAAGGTCATTTACGACGCCGCGCATGCCTTCGGGGTGCAATGCCATTGCGGCAGCGTGCTCACCCACGGCGATCTGTCGGTGCTCAGCTTTCACGCCACCAAGGTTTTTACGACCTTCGAGGGCGGCGCCATCGTCTGTCCCGATGCAAAGACCCGCCAGCGCATCAACTACCTCAAGAATTTCGGCTTCGCCGATGAAGTCACGGTGGTGGCGCCCGGCATCAACGGCAAGATGAGTGAGTTCAACGCGGCACTCGGCCTGCTGCAGCTCAAGGGTCAGGATCGAGCCATTGCCCGGCGCAAGGGCATCGATCAGCGCTATCGAGCGGGGCTCAAGGACATGCCGGGCATTCGCTGCCTCAGAGTGCCCGATGAGACAGCCTCCAACTACGCCTACTTCCCGATCAGGGTCCAGGCGGACTACCCGCTGACCCGCGACGCTCTCTATCAGAGATTCCGCGAGGAGAACATCTACGTTCGCCGGTATTTCTACCCCTTGATCAGCGACTTTCCGATGTACCGCGGATTGCCGTCCGCGGCGCACGACAATTTGCCGGTGGCGAGGAAACTGGCGGAGCAGGTGCTTTGCCTGCCCATCTATCCCGAGCTGCCCCACGACGAGGTCGACCGCATCGTGGATCTGATCGAGAGACCGGGCGTTTGACGGCCCGCATGAGTGCAACGCCGGTCATGTACTTCATCGGATCAGGCGCATTGCTCCATCGAGTCGTGAGTTATTCGCTGACGGCGGGGCTGGCGGTGGACGGCATCTGCTGCCCGCCCGGCGATCCTTGCATTCCGAGGCTCCGCGGCCGGAGCGTCACCGTGGTGGAATCAGCCGATCCGAACGAGGATGCGCCGCGCTCGATCGCAGATTCTCGCGACGGCATCGTCTTCTCCGTCAACAACGAGCATCTCATCGCCGATGCATTGCTCGGCTCCGGGGCGGCGTTCTTCAACATCCACAGCGGCTTGACCCAGCGGTATCGGGGGATCGCGGAAGTCTGCGTCTTCGCGGCGCTTTGCCGCGGCGAAGAGCGCTACGGGGTGACCCTTCACCGGCTCCTGCCGCGCCAGAAGGTCGACAGCGGTCCAGTGGTCGCCCAAATCGAATTCGACATCGCTCCGACGGACTGCTTCGCGGATGTCCTGCGGCATTCGCTCGAGGCATGCCAGCGGATATTCGAGATGAACGTCGGCGATATCGTGCGGGGCTCCTACCGCTGCGCCGCCCTCGAGCCGGCGCGGCGGGCTCTGACCTACAAGGACGTCGCGGTGCTCTGCGCCGAAGCCGACGCGGAGCGGCTGGAGAGGGCCTGCGAGCTGGGACCCTATGCGGGGTTGCTCTCGAGGCTCAAGACCACCATCGACACGGCACGCGCATGATCGACACTCAATTCCTCGGGCACGCCTGTCTCAAATTCAGCGGGTTCCGCGGGGCGCTCCTTTGCGATCCCTGGCTCACGACGGTGCCGATCTACGGCAACACCGCCGTGAAATATCCGTTCCTGCCGCACGATCAGCTGCACGCGGCACTTCAGGCCTCGCACGTCTACGTCAGCCATCATCACGAGGATCATTTCCATATCCCCACCCTCGACCTGTTCGAGCGCGACACGACGCTTCTGATCCCCGCATTCGAGTACGTGCGCCACACGCGCGCGCAGAGCATGCTGCGCACGCTCGAGCGTCTGGGCTTCCGCAACGTGGTCGCACTCAAATCCTGGGAGACGATCGAGCTCGATCTCGGCGAGCCGCTGCGCCTCACGCTGATACCCAGCGCGCAGAGTCGCTGGCACGACTGGGAGAACAGCGGATTGATCCTGCAATCCGCCGACTGGTCGGCACTCAATCTCAACGACAACCTGGTCGACGACCCGCTGCTCGAGGAAATCCGGCTCCGTGCCGGCCGGCCCGACGCGGTCTTCGTACAGGGCTTTCCATCCACCGAGTTTCCGGGCAGCTTCGATTTCTCGATACGTGAAAAGATACGCATCGGGCGCCACAAGCGCGGCAACGTCGAGCAGGCCGAGCTGGTCATCCGAAAGCTCGCGCCGCGCTCGGTGACCCCCATTGCCTGCGATATCGCCTGGCACCGGCGCACCGATCTGTACCGCAACTATTCCGACAAGCCCACACCCTCGCAGTTCGGAGCAATCCTCGAGAAGCGCGGCTTGCTGGCTCAGACCAGGTACGTCGAGCTCGGACCCGCCGACTCCTTCGACGTCGCCCGCTTGAAGGCTCGCCGTCCCTACGGCACGTTGAATTACGCCGGCTTCCGCCGCCGCCTGCGCCGGAAGATGCTGCGCTTCGAACGGCTCGTGAACGCCTACGATGCCTACGTCGAACGCCGTGGATTCGACGCGCGGGACCTCGCATGCCTGCTCGCCGACCTGCGCGCCTACTTCCCCGCGGTGTTTCCGGTCTCCGCCACGGTGCGAATCGACTTTCTGATCGTCGACTCCGCTGGGGCGACGCTCGCGCGAATCTCCTTCTGCGTGCGCGGCGCCGAGTTCACGATCGGCGCCGATGAGGAATCCGGCCTGCCGTGCGACCAGGAAATCATCGTACCCGAGCCGATTTGGCTGGAAACCCTCGGCGGGCGCCTCTTGCGCCGGGACCTGTTCAACTTGTGCGTCAACCGCCAGATCAAGCCGTTCAAGCCGGCCGTCGCATGGTTGCGTTACTTCATTAACTATTACTTCGACTTCGGCGACATCTCTCCCTGGGTGCGAATCTCCGGCCGGCAGCCATCCACGGATAACCTGCCCGACATGCGCAGCATGCGCACGGGCCTGGCGCCCCGATTCTCGGCGAGCGAGCTGCGCGACGAATACGCCGAGGCGCCGGTCTCGAGGATCGCGCACACAACGGTGCTCAACTCCAAATGCAAGTCAATGTCCTAGAGTATTTCGAGCAGGGCGCCTTGGCGGCGCAGCGGCACA
This sequence comes from Steroidobacteraceae bacterium, assembly GCA_035319505.1. Taxonomy (GTDB): domain Bacteria; phylum Pseudomonadota; class Gammaproteobacteria; order Steroidobacterales; family Steroidobacteraceae; genus Bog-1198. The sequence continues at coordinate 30,093 of DATHCO010000047.1, forward strand.
AGACCGCCGTCGTCGATCAGGAACGGAGCTTCACCTTCGATGAGATCGCGCGCTACGCCAAGAATTGCGCGGCGCTCATCGTCGAGCGCGGCACCGGCGTGAATCAACCGGTGGCGGTGTTCTTGCCGAAAAGCGCGGCGACCATCGTAGCCGACCTCGGGATCCTGTACTCGGGCAACTGTTACGCCAATCTCGACGTGAAGTCGCCCCCCGAGCGCCTCAGGGCAACGCTCAGGGGTCTCGGCTCGAGTCTCATCATTACGAGAAGCGCCCATGCGCAGGTGCTCGGCGCACTGGGCGTATCAGAGCATCAGCTCCTCCGCATCGACGACGCGATGAAGCCGCAGGCCGATCACGACTCTGCGGCGCTTGAGGCGCGGCGCGAGCGTATCATCGATACGGACCCCCTGTGCATCATTCACACGTCGGGCTCCACCGGCACGCCCAAGGGCGTGGTTCTGAGCCACCGCGGCACCATCGACTTCATGGATTGGGCATTCTCGCGTCTGGCGCTCGACGGCGGCGAGACCATCGGGAGCCTATCGCCGTTCTATTTCGACATCTACACGCTCGAGCTCTATTTCTGTCTCGCCAAGGGAGCCACGCTGGTCCTCATCCCGGAGCAATGCGCCGCCTTTCCCATGAAGCTTCTGGAGTTCGTGGCGCAACACGCGATCACTTTCGTGTTCTGGGTTCCGACCATCATGGTGAACATCGCCAACCAGGACTTGCTGTCGAGACGCAATCCGGGGTCACTGCGCAAGATCTTCTTCGCCGGCGAGGTCTTTCCGACGAAGTCCTTGAACTACTGGCGGCGGCACCTGCCCTCGGCGCTGTTCGTCAACTTGTACGGTCCCATCGAGATCAGCGTCGACTGCACCTACTTCGTGGTGGACCGCGACCTGCTCGACGACGAGAAGCTTCCCATCGGCTTTCCCTGCCGCAACACCGACATCCTCATCCTCAACGAGCGCGACCAGCCGGCCGAGCGCGACGAGGTGGGTGAGTTATGTGTGCGCGGCAGCTCGCTTGCGCTCGGCTACTGGAACAGCCCCGAGCGAACGGCTCAGGCCTTCGTGCAGAACCCGCTCAACCCTCACTACCCCGAGCTGATCTACCGCACGGGCGACCTCGTGTACCGCAACGCGCGCGGCGAGATCATGATCGTCGGGCGCAGGGATTTTCAGGTGAAGCACCTGGGCTATCGCATCGATCTGGGAGAGATCGAGCACGCCGCTCTTCAGGTACAGGCCATCGGCAACGCCTGCGCGATCTACGATGCGGGCCGCAAGGAAATCGCGCTGGTTTTCGAATCGGGCGAGGAGCTGTCTGCGGCGGCGATCCGCGAGCGCCTGGCCGCCTATCTTCCGAAGTATATGTTGCCGACGGTGTTTCACCGCGTCGATCAGTTGCCGCGAAATCCGAACGGCAAGATCGACCGGCATCTGCTGGCGCGAGGGGGTGTGCAGTTCAATGGCGCGTGAGCTCTCGAGACAGGCGCTGCGCGGGCTGCTGCGCGAAATCCGCCCCGAGTCCGATTTCGAGGCGTCGCGCGACTTCCTGTCGGACGGCATGCTCGATTCCTTCGACATGGTCGCTCTGGTAGCGGCACTCGATGAGGCCTGCGGAATCTCGATCGACGGCGCGGACATCCTCCCCGAGCACTTTCAAAATCTCGAGGCGATCGCCGGATTGCTGCGCAGGTACGGGGTACGCCCTTGAATTTCGTGTTTCACGGCAGGCGCGTTTCCGGGCTCCTCGCCGTCGTCCCGGCCAATGAGGGATCGTTTCTCGAGGAGATGAAGAATTTCAATTTTCCGCCGCATCGGTCCTTGAAGCTCAAGGAGGTCATGGGGTACGACAGGCACCGGCTGGTCGAAAACGGCGTTTGCGTGTCGGATCTCGCGGTATTCGGTCTCGAGCACCTGATCGAGCGCGGCTTGCTGGATCGCGACGCGATCGACGCACTCGTCCTCGTCACGCAATCGCCGGACCACCTGATGCCGCCCACGAGCAGCATCATCCAGGGGCGGCTCGCTCTCAAGCCGGACATGTTCTGCCTGGACATCAACCAAGGATGCGCCGGATTCATCGTCGGCTTGATCGAGGCCTTTCTCCTGCTCGAGCAGCCGGCCATCCGCAAGGTCGTTCTCATCAACGCCGACGTCTTGAGCCGCAGAACATCGCCGCAGGATCGCAATAGCTTCCCTCTGATCGGCGATGCCGCCTCCATCACCATCGTCGAGCGCGACGCGCCGGGCGCCGTCGTCCACGCCAATCTCAAGATGGACGGAACCCGCCACGAGGCGCTGATCATTCCGGCCGGCGGCATGCGCATGCCCTCGACCGCAGCCACGGCCGTCCTGGAGGACGTGGGCGACAGGAACCTGCGGGCCAAGGAGCATCTCTTGATGAACGGCTCCGCCGTCTTCAATTTCGTTCAAGTCGAGGTCCCGCCCATGATCGAGAGTCTGCTCGCCGCCGCCGGGTGCGCCAAGGAAGCGGTCGACTGGTTCCTGTTTCACCAGCCGAATCGCTTCATGCTGCAGAAGCTCGCCGACAAGATGGACGTTCCCTATTCGAAGATGCCGAGCAACGTGGTCGAGCAATTCGGGAATTCGAGCGGCACGACGATTCCCATGGTGATCGCGTCGAATCTCGCCCCTCGGATGCTCAAGGAGACCTTTCGCGCCTGTCTCGCCGGCTTCGGCGTGGGCCTGACCTGGGGATCCATGCTGCTGGCGCTCGGCAGGATGAATTTTTGCGAACTCATCGATTATCCCAATGCAATCGGTAATTCCAATGCAGCAGACAATTCCAAAGCAAGCCGATCGCACGGTTGACGGCATTTACGCCCAGCTCGCGCAGATCCTGGAGCTCGAGGAGCTCACGGCGGAGGTCGTTCTCGCCGACTGCGAGTACTGGGATTCTCTCACGGTGCTGTCGATCATCGCGATGCTGGATGCGAGTTTTGGCGTACATCTGACCGCCTCGGAGCTGCGCAGCATGAGAAGCGCGGGCGATCTCGCCGCCGCCGTCGAGCAGCGCAGGCCGCGATGAGCACGCTCTCCGATCCGAACTTCGTCAATCCTCTGTCGTTGCGCTCGCGCCGCATCCTCGTCACCGGCGCCGCCTCCGGGATCGGCCGCATCACGTGCGCGTTGCTCAGCCGGCTCGAGGCGCGCGTCGCGGCCGTGGACCTCGACCAGACAGGCCTCGAGAGTCTGGAGCTGCCCGGAGAAGGGCACGCGCGGAGGTGTTTGGATTTGGAGAATGTGGATGCGATCCCGGCTTGGATGGCGGAACTCGCGCTCGAGGGGGGGCCGCTTTCGGGATTGGTGCACGCAGCCGGCGCATCGTGCGTGCAGCCGCTGCGGCTGCTGACGCCCGCGCTGTACCGCAAGGTGCTCTTGTTGAACACCGAGGCCGCACTCGCGCTGGCTCGCGGATTCCAAAAGAAAGCCGTTCGCGATCCTCAAGGCGGATCGATCGTGCTCATCTCCTCGGTGATGGCCACGGCGGGGGCATCCGGCGCCGCGGCCTATTCATTGAGCAAGTCCGCGCTGCATGGTTTGGCGCGCGCGCTCGCCGTCGAGCTGGCGCCGGACCGGATCAGGGTGAATTGCGTCGCTCCCGGATTCGTCCGAACCCCGATGTTCGACCGAATGGCGGCGCTCTGGGACCCGGCGCAATTGAGCCGCGTGGAAGCCGCCCATCCCCTGGGATTGGGCACAGCCGCCGACGTCGCCAATAGCATCGCGTTTCTGCTGGCCGACACCGCGCGGTGGATAACCGGGTCCGTGCTGACGGTGGACGGCGGCTACACCGCGCAATGAACGCCAATCTCGTCACCTTGATCACGGGAGCCTCGTCGGGGGCCGGCCGTCAAATAGCCGTGAGCCTGTCACGGTCCCGACGGTTGGTGTTGCATGGGCGCGATGCCGGCCGTCTGATCGAGACTCGAGAGCTCTGCGAGCGTCCGGCCGAGCATTTGCTTTGGAACCTGGACCTGCGGCAAGGCGAGCGGATCGAGGTCTCGCTCACGCAGTTCATCGAAGACCATGGGCTCGCCGTCGAGGGATTCGTGCACTGCGCCGGCGCGCTCAAGGTGCAGCCGCTGCGCCTCGTCGAGCGCGGGTGGGCGCACGAGATCATGGAGGTGAACGTCATGTCGGCGCTCGAGATCGTGCGCCTGCTGGTGCGCAGAAAGCTCAACGACAGGCACCTTCGCGGCGTCGTGCTCGTCTCGAGCACGGCCAGCCAGTTCGGTGCGCGCGGATTCAGCGTTTACTGTGCAAGCAAGGGCGCACTGGATGCATTCATGCGCGCGGCGGCGGTCGAGCTCGCGCCGGATATCCGCGTCAACAGCGTGCTGCCGGGGGCCCTCCGCACGGCCATGACGGAGTCGATGCTGGACGACGACGCCCTCAAGACCCGAATGGAGGCGCAATATCCGCTCGGCATCGGCGAGCCCGGCGATATTGCCGCGGCCGTCGAGTTCTTGCTCTCCGACAAGGCGCGCTGGATAACCGGCCAGCAGCTCGTCGTCGACGGCGGACGCACCGTCAACCTCACCGCCTAGCCCGAATCATTCATGAACAACGATACCTATCACGAGGAGTCGGCTTTGGAAGGGAATTTTCCGGGGCGTGAAACACACGGGCGCGACGCATGCGTCGCGCGGGTGGCCATGGATGGCCACCCAGGGCTTGCGCGCA
>DATHCO010000048.1:0-15303 GCA_035319505.1 Steroidobacteraceae bacterium
CCGGCTCCCCCGATGCGATCCGAGCCAGCCCCACCCTCGCCCGAGACGGCTCAGTCGCTCAAGAATGGCGATGCGGCGATCATCAGCGCCGTGGGCGTCGTCGGTCCGGCCGCCGACCCGAGGCAGGACCCCACGGCAACCGAGCGCATGGTCTGGCTCGATGCTCGCCGACAGCTGATTGCCAAGGCGGCGGCGCTTTACGTGCAGCCGAGCTCGCTCAATGCCAACTATGCGATCGTGCGCACCAAGCTCCTCGCGCACAGCGACGACTTCATTACCGGCGTCTTGCAGCAGCAGCAGCCGCAAACCACGCGTGACGGTGCGACGTTCGGCATTCTGCGAGCGTCGGTGAGCGTGCGCGACGTGCAGAAATCGTTGAATCAGATCTCGCACGACGAGCGCGTCGAGTTCATCCGCAACAACGGCAATCCCAAGATCGCCGTGAGCGTTCGTACGTTCCTTCCCGAGACAGACGCCGCAGCCGGTCCGCAGCGCTCATCGGTCGCGGAAAATCTCCTGAAGGAGCGCATTCGCTCCTTTGGATTCACCGTCGTCGACGCGGACAGCGCACGCCCGGTCGCCGACTTTCGCGTCGACTCCGAGGTGCGATTCAAGAAGCTATCGGCGAAGCTGCCGGCGTCCGGACTCGTCATCGAGAAGTTCCTGCTCACCTCGTGGACCGTGAGAGCCGTCGATGTGAAGTCGGGCGAGGAGATCTACCACAACACCACGATGCCCGAGAAGCAAGGCTGGGCGACCGAGGAGCTCGCGCTGCAGGACGTCGGACGACTGATCGGAGCCGAGTTCTCGCAGAGCTTCTTTCTGCAGTATTTCGACTTCAAGCCGAAGAAGGCGCGCTTGCGCTTTTCGGGGCTGCCGCCCTCCGCCGCCAATGCGGTGCTCGCGCAAATCAACGGCAACCTGATCGTGCTCAATGCGGCACTGGCGGGGGAGGCTGGAGGCGATGTGCTGATCGACACGGAGCTATCCGCGGGCTCCACTCCCGTGCCCGACCTCGTTCAGCAATCGCTTCTCGGGCCGCTCAATAAGCAAATGGGCACGAATTGCTTCACGCTGCTCGCCGGAGCGGCCGATGCGGCGGAGCTGCACATCGCCTTCGACGCCAAATGCAGCGCGGCGACCAATCACTTGGAGAGCGCTCCTCGCGACGCACTCGCCGACGCGCACGCAACGAGCCTTTAGACGAGCGAGGCCACGCGTCTCGCGCGCGGCTCAGTGCAAGCCGCCGTAAGCACCGAACCCGCCGAGCCCGACGGTGCGCGCGATGATCATGTTCAAGACCACAGCCAGCAGAATGGCGCACACGACCACGGCCGCCGTGTAGCCCACGGCCTTGTCGCGCGGACTCCTCGTCATGAGCGGCAGACCCAGATACAAAAGATAAATGCTGTAGAGCGCCGCGGCCAGCGCAAGCAGCGGTCCCAGCCAGGGGAGCAAGGCGACCACCGAGGCGAGAAAGACCGGCGTGAACGCGTACGCGACGGTCTTGACGGCCTGGCGTTGGTCACGCTGGCCCGAGAACGTCGGCGCCAGCATATCGATGATCACGCCGACGATGAATACCACAAGAAGCGCTGAGCCGAATCTGAGCAGCGCATAGGTGAGACCGTTGAGGAACGGCAGGCGGAAGGTCACGAATCCGAAGCCCACTCCGATCACGGACATTTGCAAAAACGTCATGACCGCAGCGAGCCCCGCGAGCGGGATGACGTATGCTGTGTAAAGCTGCGCGATCGTCGTGGGCTCAGGCTCGATCACCGGCCATTCGCTGTTCGGGCTCAGCAAGATGTTCTTGACCCGCGCGATGAGGCCCGGCCAGGAGGCGCTGATGCTTGCGGGATTCGCGCCGCCCGCCGCGGCGCTCGCCGCGCCGCCCGAGACGCTCGCGCTTGTGCCACCGCTCCCGCCCGACGGACTCGACGGTCGGATCAGCGTCCCGCCCGGACTCACCGGCGGGCTCAAGGTCGCACCGCAGTTGCCACAAAATCGCGCACCCTCCACCACCGTTTGATTGCACTTTGGACATATCACGGTGTGCTCCCCCCTTTACGCGAAGTCCGTTGCCGTCTCGCGGATCCAGCCGAGCAAATGCTCGCTATACACGCGCTCTACCACCAGCAGGATCTGCCCCTCGCGGACACACAGGACGAGCGCCGGCAACTCGGCGACCCGACTCGTGCGGGCTTCGCCCAGCCCCGGGATCGAGGCCACCGATCCCAGGCGCAGCAGCAAATCCTGAGTGCGCGCTCCCGTGATCCGCCACGCCCATAATCCTCCCGTCTGCTCCACGAGGCAACCCGCGGCCGCCGCGCGGGCAACGCCGCTCGCGATCGCAGCGAAGGCCCGCGAGTCTGCGGTCATCAGCAACGTCTCGGTGGGCGAACGCCAAGCCAGGATGAGCTCCCCCGGCGAGTCGCCGAGGGGATATCGCCTCGCCTTGAGCGGCTGGGGCAAAGCTCCGCCCAGGAGCTCCCGAAGCGCCGCCTCCATGGGCCCTCGAGCATCGAAGTAGCGCAGCGACCCGATGCGTAACTTGCGCTCGAGCTCGACCGAGAGACCCGCGATCTCGACGCCGGGGATGGGCCGCTCGGTGCTAGCCACGCAGCCGGTCCCCCGCAGGGTCGATGAAAGGACCCTTCACCACGACGGCCTCGACGGTGGACCCGAGGTGGTGAACCAGAACTCTCTCGCCCACGCGCTCGAATCCCCGCACGAGCATGCCGAGCGCCACCGGTGCCCCCAGTTCGGGGCTCATGTAACTCGAGGTCACGTGTCCCTCGGTTCGAGTCGGGGGTCGAGCGCGCGCGATCTGCCCCCCGACCGGCAGCCGGGTGCGGCCGTCGGCGCTCGACAGCGCGACGAGCTGAAAACGTGTGGGGTCGCGAGCCGCCGGCCTCAACAACGAGCGGCGACCCACGAAGTTGGCTTCTTTGCGCTCGACCGCGCGAGCCATCCCGAGATCACCCGGCAGGGTGGTGCCGTCGGTATCGGTACCGATGTGGATGAAGCATTTCTCCGTGCGCAAGATCTCGAGCGCCTCGATTCCATAAGGGGCCGCTCCCACCCGCTCGGCGAGCGCCCACAGGCGGCGTAGCAGGTCGCCCACGGCATCCGCCGGAACGTTGATCTCGTATCCCAGCTCGCCGCTGAAACTCGCGCGCAGCACGCGCACCGGCACTCCCTCGAACACCCCGGCGCGCAGGGCCATGTGCGGCATTGCGCTCGGTGCCCACTGGGGATCGAAGCCGGCCAAGCTGAGCCATTCCCAGGCCTTGGGCCCGGCCACGGTCACATTGCCCCAGCGCGAGGTCACGGGCGTGATCAGTACTTTGAGCCTCGGATATTCGCACTGCAGCCACTCCTCGAAGGCGGCTACCGTGCGCTCGACACCCGCACTCGTCGTGTTGACCCAGAAATGCTCATCGCCCAAGCGCGCGACGATACCGTCATCCATGACGATGCCGTTCTCGTTCAGCACGATGCCGTAGCGCGCCTGAGTCGTCTTGAGCGTCGACATCGTACCCACGTACATGAGATCGAGAAACGCTGCGGCATCCGGCCCGAACAGCTCGAGCTTGCCGAGCGGTGAGCCATCGAGAAGCCCCGCGCGGCGACGCACGATCGCCGCCTCGCGCTGCGCAGCCGCTTCGAGTGTCTCGCCGGGGAGGGGATATGCCGCGGGACGGTACCAATTGCCGAACTGCTCGAACAGCGCACCGCGCTCGCGATGCCACTCCTCGTCCGGGAGGTGCTTGAGCGGCCGGTACAGGCTACCTCGCCTGCGACCCGCGATCAGTCCGAGAGTCACCGGCGCAAACGGCGGACGGAATCTGGTCGTGCCTACCTCGGCGGGCGCGCGGGCGGTGTACTCGCCCATCAGGATGAGCGCGTTGATATTGCTGGTCTTGCCCTGGTCGGTTCCCATCCCGGTGGTGGTATAGCGCTTGAGATGCTCGACGGAGCGATAGTTCTCCTGGGCAGCGAGACCCACGTCGTCCGTGGTCACGTCGTTCTGCAAATCGACGAATTGCTTACCGGATCCACCGAGCGCATGCGTCATCGGCAGCGATCGACCGGCACCGCCCACTGGAGCGGCGGGCGCGCTTCGCCCGCGTGCCAGCGCCTCGCCCACTTCTGCGGCATGCTCGAGCGCGCGGTCGCGCTCGAACGCCCCGGCGCAGGCGCCCACGCTCGCGAGCCGTGGCGCCGCTCCGTTGGGGACGAACATCGCCGCCTCATCGATCCAGCGCAGTTTCCCGCCGGCCTGCGAGTGCAAATGCACCGCCGGCGCGTATCCGCCGGCGCTCAGGATCGCGTCGCATTCGAGCCGCACCGGCGCACCGCGCTCTGCGCTCACCACGGTGCAGCCGCGCACAGCGAGCCTGCCCGATACCTTGACGATGCCGGCATCGCGAAAGACGCTGAAAGGGTGAGCTTCGGCCGTCTCGCCCGCGCTCGCCTCGGTGCGCGCGCGACGGTCGACGAGGGCGACCACCTCGATGCCCGCCCGCAGCAGCGATCGGGCGACGGCGTAGGCGCCGTCGCTATTGGCCGCGATCACCACTCGACGCCCGCAAGCGACGCCGAAGGCGTGAGCATATTTGTCGGCAGCCCCGGCAAGCATCACACCGGGCCGATCGTTGTCGGGAAAGAGCATCGGTCGCTCGAATGCGCCCGCTGCAGCGACGATGGACCGCGCCCGTATCTTCCACAGCCGCTCGCGCAACACTCCCGCCACGGACTGTTGTGCCCGCCTCGCACCCGTAGACCCGCTCACACCCAAGGACTCGCTCGCGCACACGAGGCCGTGATCGTACACGCCGAATGCGAGCGTCCTCGCGCGCAGGCACACTCCCGCACTCGCTGCAGCCTCGAGGAGACTTGCGACTCGGCCAGCCTCCTCATTCCTCCACCCCGAGCATCCGCCGAAGCTGCGGCCCGCCGTCAACACCAGTGTGCTCGCTCCCGCCCGAGCGGCCGCGACCGCTGCCGCGAGACCGGCGAGGCCCCCGCCCACCACCAGCACGTCCACATTCGCGCAGAGCTCTTCGTAGCGATCAGGATCGGGATCTCGAGAGATGCGGCCGAGTCCGGCCATGCGGCGGATCGCGGGCTCGAAGAGATGCCAATGGGGCCACTTGAACGTCTTGTAGTAAAAGCCGGCGGGCAGAAGGGAGGAGAAGGCGCCGCTCAGCGCCCCCACGTCGAGTCGCACGCTCGGCCAGCAATTGACGCTCTGGGCAGTAAGTCCCTCCTCAAGCTCGAGGAGCGTCGCGCGCACATTCGCGGTTCGCGTGTTGCCCGAGCCCACATCGACGATGCCCGTCGGTTCCTCGACACCGCACGAGAAGATGCCGCGCGGTCGGTGCAGTTTGAAGCTCCGTCCGACGAGCCCGACGCCGTTCGCGAGCAGAGCCGCGGCGAGCGTCTCGCCGGCGAACCCGCGCAGCGTCTCGCCGTTGAATCGAAATGCCAGGCTCCGGGACCGATCGATGCGAGTGCCCCAGGGGACGGGCAAGAGGTACGAGCTCATTGCGGCGGCGGCTCCGCCATCGCGTAGACGCTCGATATTTCGTGCGTCACCGTGTCACGCGCGATGTTGAACCACACGCCGCATCCATACACGTGCCTCCATCTCTCGAGTAGCAAGCCTTTGGGATTGTCGCGGAAGAAAAGGTACTCGCCCCACGCTTGATCGCTCGCATCGAGCCCCGGGCGCGCGATGTGCGAAGCGCCTGCGCAAACGAACTCGCTCTCGTCGCGCGGGCCGCAGTAGATACAGGGGATCTGCATCATCAGTGCGCAATCCCCGAGGCAGCCGCCTCGTCGATCAAGCGCCCCGAGATGAAGCGCTCGAGCTGAAAGGGCTCGGCCAAGGGATGATTTTGTCCGGTCGCGAGCACGTGGGCGAAGGTCCAACCGCCTGCCGGGATTGCCTTGAATCCGCCGGTTCCCCAGCCGCAGTTGATGTAAAGATTGGGCAGCGGCGTTGCGCCGATGATCGGACTCGAATCGTGCACGACATCGACGATACCCGCCCACTGGCGCAGGAGCCTCAAGCGGCTGAACGAGGGAAACAGAGCGAGCGTGGCGGCGAGGATCGACTGCTTGACGGCGAAGCTGCCACGCTGCGCGTAGGAGGCAAATAGATCGAGCATGGCGCCGATCACGATTTCGCCCTTGTCGGACTGGCTCACGTAGGCGCCCGTGCCGGGAGACAGAATGACGGTATCGAGCACCGGCTTGATCGGCTCGCTCACCATCGCCTGCAGGGCGTAACTCGTAACGGGCAAGCGAAAGCCGGCGAGCCCGGCGAGCACCGAGCTGTGGCCGGCGGCTGCGATGCCGACCCGATCGGCGCGAATCAGCCCGCGCGAGGTCTTGACCCCCACGATGCGCGCTTCTTCGCGGAGGAAATCCTCAACTTCGCAATTTTGAATGATGTCCACCCCGAGCGCCGCGGCCGCGCGCGCGTACCCCCAGGCCACCGCATCGTGGCGAGCGCACCCGGCTCGACGCTGGTGGAAGCCGCCGAGCACCGGCAGGCGCGCGGCGGGTGACAGATCGAGCGCCGGAGCGAGCTCGGCAATCTGGGGCACGGTCAAAAGGTCGGCAGAGACGCCGTTCATGCGCATGGCGTTGGCCCAGCGCGCCATCGCATCGAGGTCGTGCCGGCTGTGCGCTAGCACGATCAATCCCCGCTGGCTCAACATGATGTTGAAGTTGAGCTCGCGCGACAGCCCTTCGTAGAGCTTGAGCGAGAAGTCATAGAGCCGCGCGCTTTCCGGATAGAGGTAGTTCGAGCGGACGATGGTGGTGTTGCGCCCGGTATTGCCGCCGCCGATCCACCCGCGCTCGACCACCGCGACTTCGCTGATGCCGTGATTGCGCGCCAAGTAATAGGCGGTCGCGAGGCCGTGTCCCCCGCCCCCGACGATGAGCACGTCATAGCGGGACTTGGGCGTCGCATCGCGCCAGGCGGGCGACCAGTGGCGGTGGCCCGAGAATGCACCGCGCAGCAGTCCCCACGCCGAGTAATTTCGCAGAACTGGCAGGCGTGATCCCCGAGGGAAGTTTTCGTTGGCGAGGTTATTGTGCATCTTGCTCGAGCCCGGCCTCAAGCCTGGCTTGAGCCTCGCCGCTGCGGCTGCCCGCGGTACGCTCACCGTGGTCCTGTATATTTCGATTGCAAGTTGAAGGCCCCACGTAACCGTAAATACGTTGCCGTCCCGGTGCTAGCGAGCCTCGTCACGGTGGTCCTTGCAGCCGGTTTCGCGTGCGCCGCCGCCGCGCCCCCCACCCTGCAGGTCGGCGGCATGAGGCTCGAGCGCTGTTCGGCCGTGCCCGCGTACTGCGGTCGGCTCGATCGGCCGCTCGACCCGACAGGCGCCCTCGCGGATCGAATCGGGATTTACTTCGAATACTATCCGCACACCGCCCCGGGCCAGGCGTCGGGAACGCTGGTGGCTACCGAGGGAGGGCCGGGCTATCCGGCGACCGAATCGCGCGAGGACTATCTCGCGCTGCTCGCCCCGCTGCGCAGCTCCCGCGACCTGCTCCTCATGGACAATCGGGGCACGGGTAAGTCCGGTGTGATCGATTGCCCGGCTCTTCAGAGCGCCGCGAAGTGGACCATCGAGCTCATCGCGGGCTGCGGGGAATCGCTGGGCGATCGAGCGGCGCTTTACAGCACGGCGTATGCGGCGGACGATCTGGCTGCCATCTTGAGCGCGCTCGACGTCGGGCCTATCGATCTCTATGGGGATTCTTACGGCACCTACTTCGAGCAGGTGTTTGCGCTGCGCCACCCTCGCGCGCTGCGCTCCATCGTGCTCGACGGCGCGTATCCCTTGGACGGAACCGACTACGCCTGGTACCCGAGCTACGCCCCGACGATGCGCGCGAAGTTCAACCTCGCCTGCGAGCGCTCGCCTGCCTGCGCGCGCTTGCCGGGGAGCTCCATCGACCGCATCGTGCCCGTCGTCGCGGAGTTGCGCGCGCGCCCCTTCACGGCGCACGCGATGGACAGTGACGGCCGCGAGATCCGCCTCACGGCGAATGCGGCGCAGCTCGCGATCGTCATGTTTGCCGGCTCTCCGGCGCTTGCGACGGTGCGCGAGCTCGATGCGGCGGGCCGTGCGTTCGAGGACGGTGATCGAGCGCCGCTCCTGCGGCTGATGGCCGAGACCGCGAGCGGGGTCGATTCGCGCGATCCCACCGGGAGCAGCGCGAGCTGGAGCGCGGGTCTTGAGGCCGTGGTCATGTGCCAGGATGCGCCGCAGATCTTCGACATGCGGCTTGCCCCGACCCAGCGGGCGTTGGACCGCGACCGCGCCGTCACCGAGCGCCTGCGCGCGTTCCCCGACGCCTACGCGCCCTTCACGATGGACGAATATCGGGCGATGCCGCTCGATTACGCTTTCCTCGATCAGTGCGTCGCCTGGCCGGTCTCCCCGCCGGGCCATCCCGCCTCGCACCCCGTGCCCGCGGATGCGCCTTATCCCGATGTTCCGGCTCTCGTGATCTCCGGTGAGCTCGATAGCATCACCACGCCCGCGGACGGCGCCGCGGTCACGCACGCATTCAAGCACGGCCGGCAGCTTCTCGTAGCCAACAGCTTTCACGTGAACGCCCTGCCGCGCGCGCGCAGTCCGTGCGCCGCGGGAATCGTCCGCCATTTCATCGACACGCTCGAGCCCGGCGACACGAGCTGCGCATCGCAGGTTCCGCCCGTACGACTCGTTGCGCGCTTTGCGAGGCATGCGCGTGAGCTCGAGCCGGCGACCGCGCTCGAAGGAAATTCCGCCACCGAGCCGCAATTGCAATTCGTGAGCGCGGCCGTGCTCACGGCCGCCGATGTGCTCACTCGGGTCCGCAGCAACTCGACCGGCCGAGGCCCGGGGCTCAGGGGCGGCGGTTTTCGAATCACCGAGCGGCGCGCCTTTACTTCGATCGCGCTCGATCGGGTGCACTTCACGGAGGATCTCGAGGTGTCCGGTACCATCATCCGGAGCCGGGCCTTCCCCAGCCGCGTGGAGGCGGAGCTCGCGCTCAGCGAGGGAGCTACCGGCCGGCTCAGGATCGATTGGCACGACGGCGGGCCGGAGGCTCGCGCCCACATCCGGGGAACCATCGCGGGGTCGGTTGTCGTAGCGCTGCTGCCGGCGCCCTGATCGGCGCCGCCTCTTCCGCGCTCAGGCGGCTCGGCCGTAAAAGCCCAGGCGCTCCTGCGCGCTGAAGGTCACATCGGGACGCTCGTAATACGAATACACCGCCACGAGGCGACTGCGCTTCCCCTCGACCCGAGTAACCCGGTGCAGCGTGTTCTTGCCCGCAAACACGTTCAACGTCCCGGCCGCGAGGGGATTGATGCAAACGCGCTTATCCTCGCCACGCAGCACTCGAGCAACTCCCTCGTAGTTCGGGTCGGAGTCGGTGCGAAGAGCCGAGCGATACTCGAATTCCCCGCCCTGCTCCGCGGCCTGGATCAGCAGGGTTACCGTGAACACGGAGCGATCGAAGTGCCAGTTGAGCGTCTCGCCCGGACGATACTCCATGACATTGATGCGAGCCAGCGGATCGCGCATCGGGAACAGATGTGGCTTGTCGAGCACGCGCGCAAGGAAGATCGGGAGCGCAGTGAACTCATAAATCTTGCGCACTACCGTGCCCTCGAGCTGATCGTCGCAGAGGGTGTGGTGGACGGTGTCGAAACGCACCAAGGCAGCCTCGTTCGCCGGGACCACCGCCACCGTGTCGTCGAAGTACACGTTGTGCCGGCGCCGATGCGTAAACGATGCCTCTGCGCAGAGCGGCTGGACTTCGCGGGCCGCCGCAAGCGTAGCGGCCGGGCGCACGAACTCGTCGAGATTGAACATTCCGTCCGTCGCCATTTGTCGCCGACACGCCTCGACCAGGCGGTGGAAGGGCGGCGACTCCGGCTGGTCGATCGGGTAACGCTCTAGATCCAGCAATGCGTGCATTCCAATTCTCCGAATAGATGACTCGATCCCGCCCCTCGCTGCGCTCTGCGCCGCTCGCCGCCTCAAAGCGCCGGCAGCGGCGCCCTGCCCTCTGCGCTCTGCGCCCCTCGCTCGCCGATCTTACGCTCCGCGCTCGGCGGATACCCGTATTGATTGCGATAGCACTTGGAGAAATGAGGCGGCGACTGAAAGCCGCATGCAGCCGTGATATCCATGATCGGCATGGCGGTTTGCAGCAACAGCTCGCGCGCCCGTCGCAGACGCATCTCGAGGTAGTAGCGCTTGGGCACGCAGTTCAAGTCCCGTTTGAACAGCCGCTCGATCTGACGGCGCGAGAGCCCGGTCGCCTTCGCGATTCGCTCGAGCGAGAGCGGCTTCTCGATGTTCTCTTCCATGAGCTGCGCCACGCGAATCAGACCCCGGTGCGATACTCCGACCCGCGCCCGCAGAGGCACGTACTGGCGATCCTTGTCCTTGCGCACTCGCTCGACGATGAATTGCTCGGAGACGCGTTGCGAGACCCGTGATCCGAGCTTCGCTTCGATGAGATTCAGCATCAGATCGAGCGGCGCCGTACCGCCCGAGCAGGTAAAGCGATTGCGGTCGATCGTGAACAATTGATCGCTGATCAGCACACGAGGGAACTCCTCGCGCAGGGCCGAGAGATTCTCCCAGTGAATGGTGGCGCGAAAGTTGTCGAGCAGGCCCGCCCGCGCAAGCGCGTAGCCTCCCGTGCACAAGGCGCCCAGGGGGACGCGTCGCTCGGACAAGCGCTTGATAGCCGTGAGCAGCGCCGGCGATACCGCCTCGCGAATGTTGATCCCGCCGCAGACAAAGAGAATGTCGGGCGTTCCTGCCTTGTCGAGAGAGAGCGTCGGGGAGAGCTTGAGACCCGAGCTCGACTCGGCAGGCGTACCGTCCAGGGTGATCACCGACCACTCGTAGACCTCTTTGCCGACCAGCCGATTGGCCATGCGCAGCGGCTCGAGAGCGTTCGAGACGGCGATCAGCGAGTAATTGGGCAAGGTCAGGAACGCGTACTTGCACTTGCGCAGCACGGCGGGCGATTCCAAAGGAGCCTCCAAAGCACTCCAAAGCTGGAGCCCGCATTATGCCACCGCGTCGTCGAAATGTCTGATTCCGACAAAGGGATGTCGTATTTTTGATGGATAGGAGCCGACGACTTCGTTCGCAGCCGTACCCTGGCCGGTCGATCGTTTTCGGACACTGTTCAGAGCCCGACTGACGCATTTGCATAAGGGGCTGTCGCAATTGGCGTCTTCAAAAAGCCGCCGCTCGCTACACTGCGGAGCGCATTGAAGGGAGGTCCTCGAGATGAAGACTCATGCCCGCGTCGTGGTCATCGGTGGTGGCGCGGTCGGCGTCAGCACGCTCTATCATTTGGCACACAAAGGCTGGTCGGACGCCGTGCTCATCGAGCGCTCGGAATTGACCGCCGGATCCACCTGGCACGCGGCGGGCCTCTTGCCGCTCTTCAACATGAGCTATACCGTCGGGCAGCTCCACAAGTATTCGGTGGATTTGTACAAGCGCCTACCGGGCGAGACCGGCCAGGAGGTGAGCTTTCACGTCACCGGGAATCTGCGTCTCGCGACCTCGCGCGATCGCATGGACGAGTATCACAAGTATTGCGGTACGGCGAATACCATCGGCGTGCCGTTTCAAATCATAAGCCCCGAGGAGGTAAAGAAGCTCTGGCCGCTCATCGAGCTCGGCAACGGCACCGATACCCCGAAGCTGGTCGGTGCGCTCTACCATCCGGATGACGGGCACATCGCGCCGGCCGACCTCACGATGGCGCTACGCAAGGGGGCGCGGGCGCGTGGCGCGGAGATCTACGAGCAGACCGAGGTGACGGCCGTCCAACGCACGCCATCCGGCGAATGGCGCTTGATTACCAACAAGGGCGACATCCTCGCCGAGCACATCGTGTGCGCGACCGGCAACTACGCTCGGCAAACGGGACGCATGTTCGGTCTCAACGTCCCGTCGATCCCGGTCGAGCATCAGTACATCGTGTACGACGAATCCCCCGAGCTCAAAGCCTACCGCAGAGGCGGAGGCCGCGAGCTTGCGGTGCTGCGCGAGTCCGACGCGTCGTACTACCTGCGCGAGGAGCGCATGGGCTGGATTTTGGGGCCGTACGAGGCCGGGGCTCCGGCGCGCTTTGCCGATGGCGTGCCCGAGTGGTTCGGCAAGAGCCTATTCGAGGGTGACTTGGAGCGGCTCCTACCGCACGTCGAGGCGGCGCAACGGCGAGTCCCCTCGCTCGCGGGCTGCGGCATCAAAGACATCGTCAACGGCCCGATTGCCTACACGCCGGACGGGAGCCCGCTGATCGGCCCCGCCTGGGGCATCCGCAACGTCTGGCTCAACGAGGGTCACAGCTTCGGCATCACGGCAGCGGGCGGCGCGGGTTGGCAACTGGCCGAATGGATCGTCGAGGGAGAGCCCGGCATCGACATGATGGCGGTCGACCCTCGGCGCTACGGCCCCTACACCAGCAAGCGCTACGTGGTCAAAAAGAACGAGGAGACGTACCGCAACGTCTTCACGATTCACTTTCCCGACGAGGAGCGCGCCGAAGCGCGCCCCGCGAAGACGAGCCCGGTCTATGACAGGCTCAAGCGCCTGGGCGCGGTGTTCGGACAGCGCTACGGCTGGGAGCGCGCCAATTGGTTCGCGCCGCCCGGCGTCGAGGCCAAGGACCGGTGGAGCTTCCGCCGCTCGAATTATTTCGAGCAGGTCGGGCGCGAGGCGCTGAATATTCGACAGCGCGTCGGAATGATCGATCTCACGCCGTTCACGAAGCACGAGGTGAGCGGGGCAGGCGCGGAGGCCTGGCTCGACAGCCTGGTAGCCAACAAGGTGCCGACCAAGGTCGGACGAATGGCTCTCTCTCACGCACTCACGCGACGCGGCGGCATTCGCTCCGAGTTCACCATTACCAAGATCGCCGACGAGCACTACTACGTGGTGAGCGCCGGAGCGGCGGAGCGCTACGACAGCGACTATCTCGAGAAGATGCTGTCCGCCGCCCCGCATCGGACCGTGGAACTGCGCAACATCACGACGAGCCGCGGCTGCTTTGTCGTGGCGGGACCGCGCTCGCGGGATCTGCTCGCGAGGCTCACCGACACCCCGCTCGACAACGCCTCGTTCCCCTGGCTCACCGGTCAGGCGGTGGAGGTCGGTCTCGCGCCGGACGTCTATCTGCTTCGGGTCAATTTCGTCGGGGCCCTGGGATGGGAGCTGCACTTTCCCATCGAATACGCGCATCACCTGTTCGACGCGATCTTCAAGGCGGGGGTCGATCTGGGGATCGCCATGGCGGGCATGCGCGCCATGGAGTCGCTGCGCATCGAGAAGTCCTATCGCATGTGGGGCAGCGATTTGACGCCGGACTACACACCCTACGAGGCCGGGCTCGACCGCTTCGTGCGCTTGAACAAGGGATCCTTCATCGGCAAGGAGGCGCTCGAGAGGCAGCTCGCTCAGGGTGTGCCGAACCGATTCATCACCTTCGAGGTGCACGGTGTCGCAGACGCCGATCCGCTCGGCAATGAGCCGCTATTCGATGGCGACGGCCGGCTGGTGGGCCGCGCGACGGCGGGTTACTACGGCCATGCTCTGGCGAAGAGCTTGGGGCTCGGCTACGTGAAGCCGCAGTTCGCACGCGCCGGGACCGAGCTCACGATCGAGATTCTGGGCGAGCGCAAGCGAGCGACCGTACTCGTCGATTCGCCGTACGATCCCGAGAACAAGGACCTGAGGGGCTGACCCTTGTCCTCATGAGCCGGCAAGCATTCTCCGCCCTTGCGCTCTTGCGGCGCGGCCTCTCGGGCCACCGCAGCTGGCAGCCTCAGTGGCGCAAGGCCGAGCCCAAGGCGCACTACGATGTCGTCATCGTCGGCGGCGGCGGCCACGGGCTCGGTGCCGCCTACTACCTCGCCAAGGAACATGGGGTAACCAGCATCGCGGTGCTCGAGAAGGGCTGGATCGGCGGGGGTAACACGGGACGCAACACGACCATCATTCGATCCAACTACCTCTTCAGCGAGAGCGCGGCTCTGTACGATCACTCGGTCAAGCGGTGGGAGAACCTCTCGCAGGCCCTCAACTACAACGTCATGTTCTCGCCGCGCGGCGTCATGATGCTGGCGCATACGGTGCACGACATCCAGGTATTCAAACGCCACGTGCACGCCAACCGCTGCAACGGCGTCGACAACGAGTGGCTCGAGCCAAGCCAAGCGAAGGAATTCTGCCCGCCGCTCAATATCTCGGACACCATCCGCTATCCGGTCTTGGGCGCAGCGCTTCAGCGGCGCGGCGGCACGGCACGCCACGATGCCGTCGCCTGGGGTTACGCGCGTGCCGCCGATTCACTCGGGGTCGACATCATCGAGAATTGCGAAGTGATCGGCGTCAGGAAGGGCGCGGGCGGCGCGGTCGAGGCCCTGGAAACGACCCGTGGACTCATCGGCGCGCGCAAGGTGGGCGTCTCGGCTGCGGGCCACACGAGCGTCGTCATGGGCCTCGCCGGTATACGCCTACCGCTCGAGAGCTATCCGCTGCAGGCGCTCGTGTCCGAGCCGGTCAAGCCCGTGTTCCCCTGCGTGGTGATGTCGAATACGATCCATGCCTATATCAGCCAGTCGGACAAGGGCGAGCTCGTGATCGGCGCTGGGACCGATGCCTACACCTCGTACACGCAGCGCGGCGCGCTGCACATCAACAACCACACGCTCGATGCGGTCTGCGAGCTGTTCCCGCAGTTTCGGCGCATGCGCATGATGCGAAACTGGGGCGGCATCGTCGATGTGACGCCGGACCGCTCGCCCATCATCGCGAAGACCCCGGTGCCGGGCCTGTACGTCAATTGCGGCTGGGGTACCGGCGGTTTCAAGGCCACTCCGGGCTCGGCCCACCTCTTTGCCTGGACCATCGCGCGCGACGAGCCGCATCCCATCAATGCACCGTTCACGATCGAGCGTTTCCGCGACGGCTACTTGATCGACGAGGCCGCCGCTGCGGCCGTCGCTCACTAGCGAGTTATTCATGAAGAACGATACATATCACGAGGCGCCGGCTTTGGAAGGGAATTTTCCGGGGCGTGAAAAACAGGATGTTTTTACCGCAGCCTCCAGGGACGGATTCACGGCGGCCCGGAAAATTCCCTTCCAAAGCCGGCGACCGGGGATAAAGAAGTTGTCCTTCATGAATAATCGAGGCTAGGAGAGCGCATGCTGCTCATCGATTGTCCCTATTGCGGCGA
>DATHCO010000049.1:0-2192 GCA_035319505.1 Steroidobacteraceae bacterium
CTCCTCAATGCCACCCGGCTGCGTTTGCACGCATCGAAGTGACCCGGCATGCGGCGCTCGATCGCAGTCATCGGCTGTTGCGCGCTGCTCGTCGGCTGCGCGAGCCTCAAATCGGTGCGGCCCGCCCTCGCGCCCGCGCCCTGGGAGACGAGGGTCGTGGAGTTGCGGCGGGCGAGCTCGTGGCGGCTCGACGGACGAGCCGCCGTCGCGTTCGGACAGCAGGGATGGCAGGCGAGCCTCGACTGGCAGCAGAGCGAGGCGGTGAGCGAGCTGCACCTCGCGGGCCCTTTCGGAGCGGGCGCCCTCGACATCAAGCTGACTCCCGCGGGAGTATCGCTCAACGGCGCACCGCCGAGCGATGAGGTGGTGACGCAGCTCGAAGATCGACTGGGATTCGAGCCGCCGCTCGAGAACTTGCGCTACTGGCTGCTCGGCATTCCCGACCCCGGCAGCGATTTCGAGCTCACACGCAACGCACAAGATCGTGCGGCGCACTTGTCGCAAGCCGGCTGGACCGTCGATTACGACGCCTACTTGCCGAGCCAGGGGGACCTGCTGCCGGGTCGTCTCGTGCTTCGCCGCGCCGAGGTGCGCGTACGCATCGCCATCGATCGCTGGGAGACATTGAAGTGAGCGCTCCGGCAGAGTCGCCGAGCGTGGGGCGAGCCTCGAGCACGGAGCGAGCGGCGCGCCCGTGGCCCGCCCCGGCGAAGCTCAATTTGTTCTTGCACATCTTGAGGCGTCGTCCCGACGGCTACCACGACCTGCAGACCTGCTTTCAGTTCGTCGATCTGTGCGATGAGATCACGATCGAGGTGCGCGCGGACGGCGCCATTTCGCGCAGCCTCGGTGCCCCGGGCGTCGCGGCGGAGGAGGATTTGTGCGTGCGCGCCGCGCGGGCCCTGAAGGGCGCCTTCGGTGTGGCTCTGGGAGCCGATATCCGTGTGGTCAAGCGGATTCCGATGGGCGCCGGACTCGGCGGCGGAAGCTCGGATGCGGCCACTTGCCTCGTCGCGCTCAATCGACTGTGGAACTTGAACCGCCCGACCGCCGAGCTCGCCTCGCTCGGCTTGAGTCTGGGCGCCGACGTACCCGTGTTCGTCTACGGTCGTGTGGCCTGGGCAGAGGGGGTCGGGGAGAGACTCACCCCGCTCTACCCGCCGCTGGCGCCAGCCGAGCCTAACTACCTGATTATCAAGCCGAATGTCTTTGTGAGTACCCGGGACATCTTTCAGGACCCTGAATTGACAAGAAATTCCCCGCCCATCACAATTCACGATTTTCTGGCGTCGGGCGGTCGGAACGATTGCTTGGATGTGGTACGACGCCGGTATCCCGAGGTGGCTCGCGCGATCGATTGGCTGTCGCCCTATGGTGCGGCCCGGCTGACCGGAACAGGGGCCTGTGTATTTTTGGCGTGCGAGAGTGAGCGAAGCCGGAAGATCCTGAGCGGGCTGCCGCCGGGATTCGAAGGGTTCTCGGCTCGCGGATTGAACGACTCGCCCTTGCTCGAGAGGTTGGCGGCTGCGTGAGGCGGCGGCGCCATCAGCGCCTAAGGTGATGTTCGAGTTGGGGTGTCGCCAAGCGGTAAGGCAGCGGGTTTTGATCCCGCCATTCGGAGGTTCGAATCCTTCCACCCCAGCCATATTTTTGTGGTGGGGACGATTCGTCGACTGGAATTGGTCCTAGACGATGAGTTAGCAGGGGAAGGATAACGCCCGAAGGGCGGCCCCGGAGGGGTGAGGCCCGCAGGGCCGAATAATCCTTCCACCCCAGCCATTTTGGGGCTAGGAGACAGGCTCCTGGTGAAGCGGGTTTATGTCGTCGCGAAGTAAAGAGTTCGATGCCCCCAGCATCTCGGTGTTCGCCGGCAACGCGAACCCGCTGCTGGCGCAGGACATCACGCGCCACCTGCACGTGCCGTTGGGCCGCGCGCACGTCGGACGCTTCAGCGACGGCGAGGTGAACGTCGAGTTGATGGAGAACGTGCGCGGCCGCGACGTGTTCATCGTGCAGCCGACCTGCCCGCCGTCGAACGACAACCTGATGGAGCTTCTGCTCATGACCGATGCCTGCCGGCGGGCATCGGCGACGCGCATCACCGCGGTGGTGCCTTACTTCGGGTATGCGCGCCAGGATCGGCGCCCGCGCGCCACTCGGGTCGCGATTGCCGCCAAATTGGTGGCCAACAT
>DATHCO010000050.1:0-2664 GCA_035319505.1 Steroidobacteraceae bacterium
GAGCTCGCCGCGCGCACCGAGCGGATTCCCGCCGACGACCCGGAACGCGAGGTCGAAGCGCTGCGGGTGTTCCAGAAAGTCGCCGTCTTCACGGTGGCGCTCGCCGATCTCACGGGACGGCTCCCTTTGATGCGAGTGAGCGACCGCTTGACCGATATCGCCGAGCTCATCATTCAATGCTGCATGGACCTCGCCTGGGGACAGATGACGAAGGTCCATGGCGTACCGCACTGTGGTGAGGCTGCGGCGAGCTCACGCATCGTCAAGGTCGCCGTGGCCGGTTACGGCAAGCTCGGCGGCTTGGAGCTCGGCTACGGATCGGATCTCGACCTCGTGTTCCTGCACGACTCCGCCGGCGAGTTTCACGAGACCCGCGGAGGCGAGCGGCCGATCGACAATGGAGTGTTCTTTCTGAGGCTCGGACAGCGGATCGTCCATTTGCTCACGATGCACTCGGCTGCGGGACGGCTTTACGAGGTCGACATGCGCCTGCGCCCGAACGGCAAGGGTGGCTTCCTCATGACCGGCATCGATGCCTTCGAGCGCTATCAGCATCAGGATGCCTGGACCTGGGAGCACCAGGCGCTGCTCCGGGCACGGGCGGTCGCGGGTGATCGAGGGCTGTGCGAGCGCTTCGAGGGCGTGCGCCGGCGCGTGCTATGCACGGCAGTCCGGCGCGATACTCTGCGCGCCGACGTGAGGCAGATGCGCTTGCGCATGCGCCGGGAGCTGTCGAAGGCGGGCCCCGGGCAATTCGACATCAAGCACGACGAGGGAGGAATCGGTGATATCGAGTTTCTGGTGCAATACTTGGTACTGGGAGCGGCCGAAGCACACCCGGAGCTCGTGACTTACTCCGATAATATCCGCCAGCTCGAGGGGCTCGCCCGCGTGGGCGTGCTCGACGCGCAGACCGCAGAATGGCTCAAGCGAACCTATATCGGTTATCGTACCATCCTGCATCACCTGTCACTCGAGGGCGGGGAACGTGTGGTGCAGGCCGCCGAGCACGCGCAAACGCGCGCGCGCGTGGCGCAGATCTGGCGTGAGGCGTTCGGAGCAGGATGACGGCGACAGGAGCGAGGGCAATGGCGGCGACGATGACGGCGACGGCTTTGATCCAACCGAATGCGCAGCATCAGTACACGGTCACTCCGGCGGACCTGCCCCTGTCGTGCCCCACGCCGGGCATGTATTTGTGGAACTCGCACCCGCGCGTCTATCTGGCCATCGAATCGGCCGGCTGGGCCAAGTGTCCTTACTGCGGAGCTGAATACACGCTCGTCCGGGGGTAGCTATAGCTAGCTCCTGTAGTCGGCATAGGACTTCTCCTCGACCAGGCTCGACCCGAGCTTCAAGTTCAGCCGCCGCTTGATCGCTGCGCGCTCGTCGTTCTCGATGTAGACCGCGCGCGCGAGGCGGATGAACTCGGCGTCGAAGAGCTGTGCGCGCTCCTTGTCGCGAATGTCGTCCTCGATCCCCCAGAGGCGCTCGTTGACCTTGAACAGGGCGTCCATGTCCGCGCCCACATCGATCACAGCGTACGCCGAGCTCTTCCAAATCGCTTCGAGCGCATCGAGCTCGAGTCGCACGTTAGCAAGCTTGCGCGCATCGGTCATGCGTTGCGACTTGATCCGCAGAATGGTGATCTTGTCGAGCAGCTCGCCCGGCGAAACGGGCACCTTGATCTCGTTCATGCGCGCCATTTTAGCGAAATTTCGCGCTGCCGAAGGGTGATAGACTCGATCGCAAGGTGCAGGAAGAACGCATCGCTACTCGGCACGGCGCCATGCTCGCCGACGCTGCCAGTCTCGGAAGTCTTCTGGCGAGCATCGGGGAAGCGCTGTTCGATCCCCAATTCTGGGCTGCGCGGGCCGAGCTCGCGGCAGCCGATCGCGGGCGCGGCGCCGCATGGTTCATCACATCAGGCCCGCGTCGCTGGGTGCTGCGCCATTACCGGCGCGGTGGCCTCACCGCACGAGTCGCAGTCGATCGCTACCTCTTCACCGGCGAGGCACGAGTTCGGGCATTCGCGGAGTACCGACTGCTCGAGCGGTTGTCCGAGGGGAGCCTCCCCGTGCCGAAGCCGATTGCGGCCCGCTATGTGCGCGAGGGGTGCTGTTACCGCTGCGATCTCATCACGCAACGCATCGAGGGCGTCAGGCCGCTGAGCTCCTCGCTCGCGGACGGCGCACTGTGCGATGAGGCATGGCGCTCGGTCGGGGCGGCGATCGCGCGTCTACACCGGGCGGGCGTCGATCATGCGGACCTCAACGCCCACAATATCCTGATCGACGCGCAGGGCGCGGTGAGCGTGATCGACTTCGACCGCAGCCGCCTGCGCAGCCGCGGCGCGTGGGAGCTCGAGAATCTGCGGCGACTGCGCCGCTCGCTCGACAAGCTCTCGCACGAGGCGCCCGGGGGGCGATTCTCCTCGAGATTCTGGCAGTGCCTGGTAGAGGGCTACGAGAGCGGTTGATGCGCCTCCTTTACGACACCTTGGTGCTCCTCGCTTACAATGCGGCCGTCGCGCTCGCCGCGCCGGCCGCGTTCGCCGTCGCGCTCGCTCGCGGTCTCACCGAGCGCGCATACTGGGCGCATCTCGGCGAGCGCTTCGGGTGGGGAGCGCGTGTCGACTCGCCGAGCCTGTGGCTGCACGCGGTA
>DATHCO010000051.1:0-3456 GCA_035319505.1 Steroidobacteraceae bacterium
TCCAGTCCGTCGATGTCGGTCAGCCGGTTGCCCTTGGCACTCGCCCAGACGAGCGGAAAAGGGCTGTAATAAAGCACCGTTCGGGTGTTGCCGCCCGGCATGTGCCGCGCGGCCTCGCACTGGCGCCGTGCGCTCATCGGATGGCGCGCGATGTAACGCGCCTCGATGTCGGCCAACTCGCGGGTGAGCTCGGGGCCGGGCTTTGTGGCAAGTTGCATGGCCGATCTCCTCGAGTGAGCCGCGCTCGAGTTCGATCGTAAGCCACTAGCGCAAGCGCATCACCTTCGCATTGTAGCGTGCTAGCATGCCGTCAACGCACGAGCTTCGCCTTCATGCATGAGACACCGCACTTCATCGAAGTGAAGGTCAGGCCGCACTCGGCAACGAGCGCGTTGCGCCGGGATGAGAGTGGTATCTGGTTCGCAGAACTGCGCTCATCGCCGGTGGACGGCAAGGCCAATGCCGAGCTGATCGAGCTCGTCGCGAGACATTTCGGTTGCCGCAAGTCCTCGGTTTCCATCAAGCGCGGGGCCTCGAGTCGCTTGAAGCTCATCAAGATCGAATCTTCCTGATCGAGAGTCCGCCTCCGCCCGGATCGACGCGCCGCGACGGGCCGCCGGCGGGGTGAGAGCGAGCGCCACCGGCTGCGGGGACTCGCCTCGCGCATCTCACAGATCGTGCGTAAACTTAAGGCATTGATAGTTAAACACTTTTCACTCACGTGAGCGAAGAGACCTCGGGAGGGTTGACAGACTCGTGTGAATCCGGAAAATGTCTGCCTAAGCAGTAAATGATTTGGCAGTTAATGATTGGGCAGTCAATGCCGGAGCAACAAATGCCGAAGCAGTTTTATGATCCGAAAGCCTACCGAGTGCAGTCGAGCGTGGGCTATCTCGTCAAGCGCGCTCATTCCCTGATTCTCGACAACGTCGAGCCGCTCTTCGTCGAGCGCGGCTTCACTTTCATCCAATACGTGGTGCTCTCGCTGTTGCGCGAAGGGATGGCAGTCAATCCGAAGGACATCTGTACCCAGTACCGCCACGACAGCGGCGCGCTCACTCGGGTGATCGATCAATTGGCCGAACGCGGTCTGGTGGAGCGCGTGCGTCGTGACCGTGATCGGCGCAAGGTCGAGCTGCAGCTCACGCCCGCCGGGCAGGCAGCGATCGAGAGTCTGGTTCCCTTGGTCGTCCAGAAATTGAATCTCGTGCTCGAGGGGTTCTCGAGCGAAGAGGTGCATGAACTTCAGCGCCTCTTGATCAAGCTGAATTCGCGGCTCCAATTCGCCCTCGAGCCCGAAGCAGCGGCCCGCGTGGAGGGCTGAGTATGCGCATCATCAAGAGCTTGCCGCTCCTCTATGCCGTCGCCCTCGCGGCCACCCTCGCGGGATGCGTGTTGCCGCCGAAGGAGTCGCCCCATCCGCGCCAGCTCGTGAGCGATCAGGTCGGTCTCGACGGCCTTGCAGCCCAGCCCGTGGCGGAGGATTGGTGGGATTCCTTTCAGGACCCACAGCTCGGCCGGTTGATTCGCCTGGGGCTCAAGGACAGTCCGACACTGACGCAGGCGCAGGCACGCGTCCGCGAAGCGTTGGCCCAGGTGCAGTCCGCCCACGCGGGATTGCTGCCCAACGCGAACCTCGATGCCAGCGCGCTCTATCAGAAGGCACCGGAGAACTACCTCATTCCCCCGCCTCTGGCCGGGAACAGCTTCTGGATGAGTCAGGCCGGTGCGAGCTTGGGGTGGGATCTTGACTTCTGGGGCCGCCAGGCCGATGCGGTGCACCGCGCGCAGGATCTCGCGCAAGGGGCGCACTTCGACGAGGACAATGCGCGACTGGTGCTCGCGGGCGCGATTGCCCAGGCGTACGTGGAGCTCTACCGCGAGAACGCCCTCGCCGCGATCGCCGAGCGCTCCGAGGCGCAGCGCCAGAACATCGTCGATATCACGCGCCGGCGCGTCGCGGCCGGGCTCGACACCCAGCTCGAGATTCGCGAGGCGGAGGGTCAGCTGCCGCAGGCGCGGGTGGCCCGCGCCCAGGCGCAAGCCGCCGCAGACCTGGCGGTGCATGAGCTCGCCACCTTGACCGGTCAGGGAGCGGATGCCTATGCCTCGATTCAGCGTCCGACGCTCAACATCGAGGCGGCGTTACCCGTGCCCATGGAGCTTCCCATCAATTTGCTCGCACGTCGTCCGGATGTGCTCTCGGCACGGTTATCCATCGAGGCCGCTGACGCCGGGCGCCTCTCCGCGAAAGCAGCGTTCTATCCGGACGTGAGCCTGCGTGCGCTCGCCGGCTTCGGCGCGTTCGGAATGAGAAACCTCGTCCAGGGGAGCGCATCCGGATACGGCGCCGGCCCCCTCATCTCACTGCCTCTCTTCGACGGTGGGAAGCTGCGCGCGGAGTATCGAGGGAGCGAAGCGCAGCTCGATTCGGCCATTGCCGGGTACAACGAGACGGTGCTACGCGCCGTTCAGCAGACTGCCGATCAGATCACGCGCCTCGATGCGCTCGCCCGCGAGCGGCTCGATCAACAGCAAACGCTCGAGGCCAACGAGGCGGCCTACAAGCTCGCCGAGGAGCGTTATCGAGCGGGACTGGCGAGCTATCTATCGGTGCTCAATGCCGAGACACAGGTGCTCGCTGCTCGCCAAGGCATGGTGGACATCCTGGCCAACCAGGCAATCTCGAGGGTGACGTTGCTCCTCGCCGTGGGGGGCAGCTTCGATCCTCGTGCTTCCGGCACATTCGCCGAGGCACGACCCACGGCAAATTCTTCCGAACTATTGACGCGGACAACCCCATGAACACGAAACAAACCTCAAGGATCCCGGAATCATCGAGCATGACATCGAACTCGACCGGGGTGCGGGATTCATCCTCCACACCGCGAGCTCACAGCTCGCCCGGCCGCGCGCGGCGCCTCGGGCTTTGGGGGTTAGCCGCAGTGGTCGCCCTCGGCGGCCTCGGCTACGGCGGATACTGGATGCTCGATGGCCGCTATTTCGAGTCGACCGACGACGCCTACGTGAACGGTGACGTGGTGCAGGTGACGAGCGAAATCCCGGGCACGGTGATCGCGCTCAACGTCGATGACACCCAGCCGGTGCGCGCCGGGCAGCCGCTACTCGAGCTCGATCCCGCGGACGCCAAGATCGCTCTCGCCAACGCCGAGGCGGACCTCGCCCGGACCGTTCGCGAGGTGCGGGGTCTATTTGCGCAAAGCCAGGAGCTGCGCGCTCAGGTCGAGCAGCGTGAGCAGGCGGCGCGTACCGCGGATGAGGACCTCAAGCGGCGCGGTGGACTTCTGGACGACGGCGCCATCTCTGCGGAGGAGCTCTCGCATGCTCGCGATGCGGTCACGACCACGCGCGCCAACGTCGCCGCAGCGCGCGAAGCGTTGACTCAAACGATCGCTCAGATCGACGGCACCACGATCGCGGATCACCCGCAGGTGC
>DATHCO010000052.1:0-5744 GCA_035319505.1 Steroidobacteraceae bacterium
ACCCACGTGTGCCGAGATACGTAGCTCTGGTCGCGCTTCGTCCAGGCGGCGATCTCGGCCTCGGCCATGAAGGCACTGTAAGGAGGGTTGACCCAGCGCAGGAGCAGGACGGCGCCCACGGAGATCGTCACACAGGCGAGCACCGCCCACAGCAATGCGCGGCCAACGCGACGCAAGACGGATCGGGTCTGCGCCATCGAAGGGCTCCGACCTCCGAGAAGAGCTTCGACTCCCGTGGGAAGCGGCAGGCTAATCGGCCGCTTTGCGCACGCTCGTCATCACCACCGCCTCGAGCGGCACATCCTCGTGGCCGCGGCGCTTGCCGGTCTTGACCGCGGCGATCTGGTCGATCACCTCCATGCCTTGGGTCACGCGCCCGAACACGGCGTAGCCGAAGTTGCCGCGCTTGTGATCGAGGAAATCGTTGTCCTTGAGATTCACGAAGAACTGCGAGGTGGCACTGTTGATATCGTTGGTGCGCGCCATCGACAACGTGCCGCGCAGGTTCTTCAGGCCGTTGTCGGCCTCGTTCTTGATGGAGGCGTGGGTGCGCTTTTGCGTCATGTCTTCGGTGAAT
Organism: Steroidobacteraceae bacterium; assembly: GCA_035319505.1. Taxonomy (GTDB): domain Bacteria; phylum Pseudomonadota; class Gammaproteobacteria; order Steroidobacterales; family Steroidobacteraceae; genus Bog-1198. Next base: position 578 of record DATHCO010000052.1, read on the forward strand.
CCGCCGCCCTGGATCACGAATCCCGGCACGACGCGATGAAAGATCGTGCCGTCGAAAAAACCCTCGTCGACGTATTTCATGAAATTCGCCGCGGTGAGGGGCGCCTTCTCCTCGAACAGCTCGATCGTGAACTCACCCAAAGTCGTTTCGAATCGGATCATGGAAGTTCCTAGTGTGGCTTGTGAATCGTTCCCAGAGTAACGCGCGGCAGGCCCGCGTAGTCATCCCGCGAGCGGATGTCGCAGAAACCGCAGCGCTCGAGAAGCTGCACGACTCGATCTCGTTGGCCGCTGCCGTGCTCGAGAGCGAGCCAGCCTTCGCGCCCGAGATGGGCGGGAGCGCTTGCGATGATCGAGGCAAGTGCCTCGAGCCCGGTCGGCCCTCCCGAGAGCGCCAAGGTCGGCTCGGCCCTGAGGGTCGCGAGCGCCGGATCGTCGTCCGCGACATACGGGGGGTTGGCTACGATCAAGTCAAAACGCTGATCGGAGACCGCCTCGAACCAGGAGCCGAGGCGCCAGGAGACGTTGGGCAGCGAGAGGGCGCGCGAGTTCTCTCGGGCGAGGCGCAGCGCCTCGGGCGAGATGTCGACCCCCGTGATCCGCGCGCAGGGCCGCTCGCTCGCGATCGCCAGGGCAATCGCGCCGCTCCCGGTGCCCAAATCGAGAACCGATCGCTCGGCGGCCGCGGGCAAGAGCTCGAGGGCCTGCTCGACCAGGATCTCGCTCTCGGGGCGCGGCACGAGCACGGCCGCTGTGACCTTGAGGGACAACGACCAGAACTCGCGCGTGCCCGTCAGGTACGCGACCGGTACCCCACAGGCGCGCCGATCGACGAGCTCGCGGAAGATCCGCAGCGCATCGACGGCGATCGGTTCCGCGCCGCGTGCATGCAGCACCGAGCGTGCGACCCGCAGCACGGAGCCGAGCAGCACCTCGGCGTCGAGCCGGGGCGAGTCGCTCTTTGCGGCCAGCGTACGCGCGGCCTCGGAGAGGCTCTCTGCCACTGTGATCATCGGCACCATCTCTTATGGCCGGTCAATCGACCTGCTGAGCGAGCTCCTCGGCCTGATGCTCTTGGTTCAGTGCGCCGATGAGCTCGTTGAGGTTGCCGTTCATGACGTCCTCGAGCTTGTAGAGCGTCAAGTTGATACGGTGATCGGTCACCCGTCCTTGGGGAAAATTGTAGGTGCGAATGCGCTCGGAGCGGTCGCCCGAGCCCACCTGGAGCTTGCGCGACTGCGCCTGTTGAGTCTGTTGCTTCTCGCGCTCGTTCGCGAGCAGCCGGGCCTTCAGCAGCGATAGGGCGCGCGAGCGGTTCTTGTGCTGCGAGCGCTCGTCCTGGCACTCGACGACGATGCCGGTCGGCAGATGCGTGATGCGGATCGCCGAATCGGTCTTGTTCACGTGCTGACCGCCCGCACCGGAGGCGCGGTAGGTGTCGATGCGTAATTCCGCCGGGTTCAAATCCACCGACTCGACCTCTTCCAGTTCGGGCAGGATGGCGACGGTGCAGGCGGAGGTATGAATGCGACCCTGCGCCTCGGTTGCGGGCACCCGCTGCACCCGATGTGTGCCCGATTCGAACTTGAGGAGCGAGAAGGCGCCTCGTCCGATGATGCGGCTGATGATTTCCTTGTAGCCACCGTGCTCTCCCGGGCTCTCGCTCAACACCTCCACTTCCCAGCCCTTTGATTCCGCATAGCGCGCATACATGCGAAACAGGTCCCCGGCAAACAGGGCCGCCTCGTCGCCGCCGGTGCCTGCGCGAACCTCCAAGAAGATGTTGCTGTCGTCATGCGGATCTTTGGGGATGAGGAGCCGTTGCAGCTCGAGCTCCTCGGCGTCGAGACGCGGCGCCAACTCCTTGAGCTCGTCCTCCATGGCGAGCTCGCGTGCGATCGCCGCGTCGCTCTCGAGCGCCACGAAGCCTCGATAGCGATCGACGAGCGGGCCCAATCGAGCGTATTCCATCGATAGGTCGCGGAACTCGCTCTGGCGCGCGATGACCTGCGGCTCGGACAAGAGCCGGCCGATTTCCTCGTACCGCTCGTCGAGCTTCTCGAGCTTGCGCCGGATGGAGTCCTTCATGGCCGCGAATTATAGCGGCCTTGACGTTCAATGCCGGTCGCGTTCTTCCATGAGCAGCCGGACGAGGATTTGCGTCAACGCAGGATCGGTCGACTCCGACGCCTGACGCAGCGCCTGGGTCGGGCCATGCAACAGCCGATTGGTGAGCGTGTGGGCGAGATAGTTGATGACCTCCTCGGAGGACTTGCCCGCCGAGAGCATCCGGCGGGCTTGCTCCAGCGTTTGTTGGCGGATACCGTCCGCCTGCTGGCGCAAGGCACGAATGGCGGGTCCGGCATCCTGAACCCGTGAATAGGCGAGGAAGCTCGCCACTTCTTCCTCGAGGAGCAGCCGCGCGTCGCCCGCTGCAGCCTCCCGCTGGCGGCGGTGTTCCTCGACGAGCTCGCGCAGGTCGTCGATGCAGAACAGATAGATATCGGGAAGATCCGCCACCTCGGGCTCGATATCACGCGGAACGGCCAGATCGACCATGAAGATCGGCCGATGACGCCGTGCGCGCACCGCGGCGGCGGCGGCCCTGCGCGTGATGAGCGGCGTCACGCTCGCCGTACAGCTCACGACGATGTCGGCGAGCGCCAATTCCCTGTCGAGCGCGCTCAAGTCGACCGCATAGGCCTCGATCTCGGCCGCCAAGGCTTGCGCGCGCGAGAGGGTGCGGTTGGCGATCACCATGCGCTTGACCCCTGCGGAGCTGAAGTGGCGGGCGGCGAGCGCGATCATCTCGCCGGCGCCGATCATCAGCGCCGTATGGGCGGACAAGTCCGAATACATGCGTCGCGCGAGGCTCACCGAGGCGGAGGCCAGGGACACCGCGTTGGCGCCGATCTGAGTCTCGGAGCGCACGCGCTTGGCGGCGGAAAAGGCGGCCTGGAAGAGCTTGTTGAGCCTGGGGCCCGTGCTTCCGGTCTCCTGCGCGATGCGGTAGGCATCCTTCAATTGGCCGAGTATCTGCGCCTCGCCGAGCACCATCGAGTCAAGGCCCGAAGCGACGCTGAACGCGTGCTGGACCGCCTCGCGGCCCTCGAGCGCATATAGGCTCGCGGCCAAGTCCAAATTATTGTGATGTCGCTCCAGCCACTGGGACATATCCGCGGCCCCGGCGCTGCCCGACCAGTAGAGCTCGGTGCGATTGCAAGTTGACAGAATCACGACCTCGGCGACGCCGCTTTGCGCCTTGAGCGCGCGCAGCGCCGCAACCAAGCGATCCTCGTTGAAGGCGACCTTCTCACGCAGAGTAACCGGCGCGGTCTTGTGGTTCAGCCCGAGGACGTTGAATGCCATTGCATCGCTTTGGTTCGTAACCCTCAGATTCTCGTGAAGAAACACCGCTAGATCAAGCGGAAATCCGCGGCGTTGGGCCCATCCTTTGGCTATAGTGCGGGCGTGTTCTCGAAATCATACCGTGGGATCACCGGCCGCGCGCGGGCGATCCTGGCGCCAGCTCTCCTTGCCTGTGCGGCCTGTGCCGGTCCGCAGCTCAGCACCGATACACCGCCGGCCCCCCAGGTCTTCTATACCGTGACCGGCGAGATCGCTCTGGCGCGGCGCGAACCGCGCATCGCGGCGCTCCAATACGCGGCTGCGGCGAGCTCCGCGACCGATCTCGCCTTGCTGGCTCGCGCGAGCGAAGTCACGACCGAGACGCTGCAGCCCACGCTCGCCGCGGCGGTCGCTGCACGCTGGATCCGCCTCGACCCCGGCTCGCTCGATGCGCACCGGGCGGCGGCGAAGGCGGCGCTCGCGCTCTCGAGGATCGAGCAGTCGGCCGCTCAGTATCGGATCGTCCTCACGAGCTCGCCGCGGGGCGCGGAGGCGGAGTTTACCGATCTCGAGACCGAGCTCGGGCTTCTCGACAATGTGTTCGGGGCACGCCAGCTCGCGGATCGATTGGCGGCGGCGTTTCCCGCATCCGTGGCGGCATTGCGGCTCCAGGGATTCGCCGCGATGCGTGCGGATGATCCGGCGGCGGCCGTCGAGAGCTTCTCGCACGCGCTTGCGCTCGGCGGGACGACGGAAGTCGGCGGGGCACAGGAGCGCGACACGCGCCGCGAAATCACCCAAGGCCTGCGCCGTGCACGCATCCTCGCCGGCGATGCCGCAGGGCCGCTCGCCGAATCGCAGGCGCTCGCGGAGCGCAACGCGAGCCCGATCGATGTGCTCGACTACGCGCTGCTCCTCCTGGCCGCTCAGCAAACGAGCGCCGCCGTCGCGCAGCTCGAGTCGCTCACCGGCCAGAGCGATTTCGCGCCCGTCGTGCTGCGCCTCCTCGGCTTGATCGAATTTCAGGACGGCAAGCTGGATGCGGCGGGGCGGCGGTTCACGGAGCTGCTCGCGATGGGCAAGTTCGTCGATGACGCGTTTTACTACCTGGGATTGATTGCCGAGCGGCACGGTGATCTCGAGCGCGCCCTGCGGCTGTATGCGCAGGTGCAAGGCGGCGAGAATTCGGTGGGAGCGCTGTTGCGCGCGAGCGATATCCTGCAGACGCATGGGGCCGCACCCGCCGCCCAGGAGCTGGTCGACCACCTGCTCGAGGACGAGCCACAGCGCGCGCCGGAAATCCTCGCCGCGCGAGCCAAGATCTATTCCGACTCCGGCGATTCGCAGCAAGCGATCGAGGTGCTGGATCGAGGTCTCGCGCAGTATCCGGACAGCGTCGAGATCCGCTATGCGATGGCATCGACCTATGAGGAGCAAGGTCACGTCGGTGCCGCCTTGCACCAGCTCAAGGAGGTCCTCAAGGCGCGCCCTGACGACCCGGCGGCGCAGAATGCGTACGGATACACGCTCGCGGACCACAAGCGCAGGCTCGGCGAGGCGCGCGCGTTGATCGAGCGCGCACACGCCGCGGCGCCCAGGAACGCCGCGATTCTCGACAGCCTGGGGTGGGTGCTGTTCCGCCAGAATCACGCCGAGGAAGCCCTGCCGTACTTGAGCGCCGCCTATGCCGATGATCGTGGCTCGGATATCGCTGCGCATCTGGGCGAAGTGATGTGGCAGCTCGGCCGGCGCGCCGAGGCCGAGCGGATCTGGACCGAGGCGAGCGCGGCCGGGGTGATCTCCGACAATAAACTCCTCAA
>DATHCO010000053.1:0-2862 GCA_035319505.1 Steroidobacteraceae bacterium
CGCCAGCGGATCGCGATCGCACGCGCGCTCCTCACCGAGCCCCTCATCGTCATTCTCGACGAGGCCACGAGCGGCCTGGACGTCGAGGCGGCCCGCGCCGTTCATCGATCGCTCGACAGCGCATTCGCCGATCGCACCCGACTCATCATCACCCACCGAACGGCGGATGTGGAGAGGACGGATCTCTGCCTTCAGTTGGAGGGCGGCCGTATTCGCCCGGCACTGCTCATGCACGTATGAGCTGGCGCGTGGCTCTCATCGACAGTTGCGGTCGCTGGCCGGGCGCCCTCGACAGCGCCTCTTTTACGAGCGCATCTGGCCGCATCGAATGCGGACCGCCTGGGGCGGACCCCACCGGTCACGGCTCGCTCATCGCCCAGCTCCTCTCATCCGGCGGCCAGCCACCCGAGCTCCTACTCGCGCAAGTGTTCCGGAGCGCCACTCCGACGAGCGCAGCTGCCGTCGCCGCCGCCATCGACTGGGCAGTGCTACGCGGCGCCAACCTCGTGCATCTGAGTCTCGGACTCGGGGACGATCGGGCGATTCTCAAGAGTTCCATCTCGCGAGCCCTCGCAGCGAAGATCCTCGTCGTGGCCTCAACGCCCGCGCGCGGCAAGCCGGTATACCCCGCCTCCTACGAGGGCGTCGTTCGCGCCACGGGAGATGCGCGCTGCGCACCCGGTGAGATCGCTTGCCTCGGCACCCGATTCTTCGGCGGTTGCTCATCGATTGCGGCCGAGCACGGGTCCAATGATCGAGAAGGTGCCCCGCGAGCGCTGCGCGGAGCGAGCGCCGGTGCGGCATGGGTCAGCAAAGCGCTCACGTTGCTCGTTGCCGACCACGACGCTGCGCTCGCCGCATTGACTGCCAATGCGCGCTTTGTCGGAGCCGAGAGACGAGGGATGGAATGTCGGATATAGCGCTAGGACAGACTGACCGTGCGGGGTGGGGCATCGATGGGGTGGGAAGGCGACCGGCCGGCGGAAGTCTGTCGATATTTCACTGTAGACATACTACATAAGTAATTGAAATGACTATATTAAATTAAGTTAGAAGAAATGGATAATTGAAATACATGGCGAGAGGAAGCCTCAAGTTGAAAACCGCGTGGCTTGATATTCCTCTGGCTGACTACGAAGCCCACATGGCGTTGCCGTCCGTGGGTCAGGCGCAGCTAATTGCCCGGTCTCTGGGTGAGCTGATCCGCGAGAACCGGCCGCAAAGCGCTGCGATCATTGGATGCGCCGGTGGGAACGGATTTGAACATTTGGTGGGGTCCACCGTTCGGCGCGCTGTGGGGATCGACATCAACAGTCAGTACCTCGAGAGGGCGCGTGAACGATATGCAGGAATCATCCCGGGGTTGGAGCTCTATGCCGCCGATATTCAATCGCGCGACACGATCTTCGACCCCGTGGACTTCATTTATGCCGCGCTCGTACTGGAGTACGTCGATCCCCAGGCTGCGCTCCCGACGCTTCGCCGGCACTGCAAAACGACCGGTGTGTTCGCAACACTGACTCAGTTGCCGCATCGGAGTTTAGGACACGTCTCGGGCTCGCCCTACACGAGTCTCAAGAGACTCGAGCCACTCATGCAGCTTGTCCAGCCTGACGAACTGGTGCGTGAGGCCGCGAGCGCGGGGTTCGCCCTCGAGGGGGTAAGGACGCTCGCGACGGCCGCAGGGAAGGAATTCGCTCTGCATCTGTTTAGAGTTGAGAGCGATCACGTTATCTGATGGACTGTTTTTCACGATTGATGATGGTCGAGTAGCGTGGCCGCTGGTCGCGGCGTAGGCCGCGATCAACCGACGGGTGTGATCAGAACGGAGGATCGTCGAGCGGCAGCGGCGGGCTTAAGTCCGGGCCCGAGTCATCGAGATAGTAGCGATGATGCATCTGAGCGAAGTAGTGGTTCTGGAAGCGGGTGTAGAGCTCTTCGATGAAGTCATTGACGGCGATGACGGCCTCATCGGGGAGGTCTGGGAAGGCGAAGCGATCGGTTTCGTCGTTGATGGAGGATTTCCTTTGCGGGCTTTAGCGCGCGGCGGCACGCCGCGGGGTTTGGGTGTCGGGGCGAGCGAAGACCTGCAGGTAGAGCTTTTCGTCGAGGGTAGTGATTTCGCGCTGTGCGGCGGTCATGAGGAGCTCAGCCGCCATGCCGATGAGGATGCGGTAGTTGCCGGCGGCATGGTCGATGAGGGTATGGCGGAGCTCTTTGGTCATGAGGCTCGCGTTGCCGGCGGTGGCGAGCAGATGCTCGAGGCAGGCTGAGAGTTCATCGCGGTTAGCGCCTTCAAGATTCAAGCGGGTGCGGATGCGTGAACCCAACGGGATCAGCTCCTCGCGCCGGAGTTTGTCGGTGAGGCGTGCATCGCCGGCGAGCACGATACACAGGAGCGACTGGGAGTCGAAGCGGGCGCTGGAGAGCAGCCGCAGCTCGTTCAAGACGACGGGGCTCATTTCCTGAGCTTCGTCGCACAAGATCACGGAGCGGCGGCTGGCCGATTCCAAGTGATCGGTCCAGCGCGAGCGCAGCGCCTTGAAGCCGCCCCAGCGGTTGGAGACGCGGATCGAGATCGAGAAGATATCCCCGAGCTCGCGGTAGAAGTCCGAGAGATTACTCTGCGGATGGTGGATCACGCCGACGGAGAGCTCGGCGAGGCGCGAGAGGCGTTCTGCGAGCACGCGCATGACGACGCTTTTGCCCGAGCCCGGATCGCCGTGGATGAGGGCGAAGCCCCCTTCGCGCAGGTGTGCCTGCTCGATGCGCCAGCAGAAGTTATCGATTTTCGGTGCGACGTGAAGCGCCTCGGTGGGCACCTCGGGAGTGAAGGGATTGAACTTCAACCCGTAGAGAGCG
>DATHCO010000054.1:0-2086 GCA_035319505.1 Steroidobacteraceae bacterium
GCCCGCCGTGCCGCTCCCTGGCTCGGTACCGCCGAACGTATCTGCGCCGTCGTCGAGATGAATCAGCCGGGGGTTTGGATCATGGGCGATCTGGCCGACGATGACCGCTCGCACGGCATGGGCATCGTGCTCGAGTACGAGTCGCTATTTGCCGCGTCCCATCGCCTTGATCAGCCGGTAGGTGAACTCGACGCTCTCGTCGAATGCCCTCACGCCAACCCGCTCGTCACGGCCGTGCGCACGATTCTCGTCGATCTCGACCCAGACCCCGCTCACGTCGTAGCTCGGGATGCCGGCGTTGCGCGTCTGGCGATCGTCCGAGTAGCCGGTGGACATCGTCGGGACGAGCGGCACGCCCGGCCACATGGAGTGCGCGACCGCGGCCACCTTGTCCATAATCTCCCGGGTCGGCGGCGACTCGGGACTCACGATGGGTGAGGAGTCCAGGGTCAACCGAATCGCCGGATCGTCCAAGGTGTTGCGCAGCTGCGTCTCGACGTTGGCGGCGCTGTCGCCCGGCATCATGCGGCATTGAATCGTCGCCCTCGCTCGCTGCGGAAGAGCGTTTTCTGCGTGTCCGCCGGAGATCAGGGTGGCAACGCAGGTCGTACGCAGCTGCGCGTTCCAGCGCACGTTCTCGCTCAACCGCTCGGCCGCCGATTGATCGGGCGGCACTGCGGCCACCGCCCGCAGGTCCGCGCTCGCCGGACCCGGCTCGAGCGAGGCGAGACTTTGGAAGGTCGCCCGCGTCGTTGCAGTGATCATGACCGGAAACTTGTACGCCTCGAGCCGTATGAGGCCGTGCGCCAGTCGGTAGATCGCGTTGTCGGGTCCCGGCAAGGAGCCATGACCGCCGGGGCTCGTCGTTTCGATCGTATAGGTGAGGTAGGTCTTCTCGCTGGTGCCGACCTCGAAGAACGATCGCTCGCCGTTCTCGAGGTCGCCTCCTCCACCGTCGAGGTTGATCGCGAAGCCGGCATCGATCAGGTCACGATGCTCCTTGAGCAGAAATGCCGGCCCGTTGGAGTCTCCGCCCGCCTCCTCGTCCGCCGTGAAGGCGAAGATCAAGTCCCGATCCGGCACGAAGCGCTCGCGCTTCAAGCGGACGAGAGATTCCACGAGCGCCGCGTCGCCATCCTTCATGTCAATGCTGCCGCGGCCGTAGAAAAAGCCGTCCTTCTCGGTCAACTTGAACGGATCGACCGACCAGTCCTCCGCTCGGGCCTCGACGACATCCAGATGACCCATGAACAGCACCGGCTGCCCGCGCTGCCGGCCACGGTAGCGCACGACGACGCTGCCCTTGGTGGGATGATCGGGCGGGGCGATCAGCACGACATCGCTCGGCGAGAAGCCCGCAGTCTGGATCCAACTCTGAATGGCCTTCGCGGCCTCCGTCGAGCCGTGCTCGTGCGTGGTGTTGATCTCCACCAATCCCTTGAGCATGTCGCGGGCGAGCTTGAGGTCGACGGGCGGTGGAAGGAGTGACTCAGCGGCGGCAGCTTCGAGCGGCTGCGGCGGCCAGGCGAGAGCGAGGATCGCGACCCCGAGGTAAGCTTGGCGCATGCCGTGTACCCGAGCGATGCGGCCATCACGACGACACACGATCATATATGCGCACACCCTCGCTAGACGACAGTGAACGTGCAAGGATAGCGCAACCCGAAGGAGAAGCGATGGGCGGATGCAGCGGGGTCAGGGCGACATGAGCAGCAGCCGCCTCGAGGCCTTCAGCGACGGCGTCATCGCCATCATCATCACCATCATGGTGCTCGAGCTCAAGGTCCCGCACGGTGCCACGCTCGATGCGCTCGCGATGGTGCTTCCCGTATTCCTGAGTTATCTGCTCTCGTATGTCTATGTCGGCATTTACTGGAACAATCACCACCACATGCTGCACACCGCCGAGGCGGTGACCGGAGCGATTCTCTGGGCGAATCTGCACCTACTGTTCTGGCTGTCGCTGTTTCCTCTCGCGACCGCATGGATGGGCGAAAACAACCGCGCTCCGCTGCCCACGGCGCTTTACGCCGTCATCTTGCTCATGGCCGCCATCGCTTATTGGATCCTGCAGCGTGCGATCATC
>DATHCO010000055.1:0-3168 GCA_035319505.1 Steroidobacteraceae bacterium
AGAGTCTGTTCACGCTCGTCGTGGCCGCCGCCGAGCCCCGCGCCGCGGTGCCGGCCCACGGCATCGATTTCATCGATGAAAATGATGCAGGGGGCGTGCTTCTTCGCCTGCTCGAACATGTCGCGCACGCGCGAGGCGCCAACGCCGACGAACATCTCGACGAAATCCGAGCCCGAAATCGTGAAGAACGGCACCTTGGCCTCGCCGGCGATCGCCCGGGCGAGCAGGGTCTTGCCGGTACCCGGGGACCCCACCATCAGCACACCTTTCGGGATCTTGCCGCCAAGTTTCTGGAATTTGCCGGGATCTTTCAGGAAATCGACGATTTCTACGACTTCCTGCTTGGCCTCCTCCACCCCCGCCACATCGGCGAAAGTGATATTGACTTGATCCTCCCCCAAGAGCCGTGCCCGGCTCTTGCCAAAGGACATCGCCCCCCGGCCGCCCGAGGCCCCCTGCATCTGGCGCATGAAATAGGCCCAAAAGCCGATGAGAATCAGGATCGGAAAGGCGGAAATCAGCAGTTGCAGAAAGACCGACTGCTGCTTGGGTGGCTCGCCGCCGAATTTGACCCCGTGGGATTGCAGCAGGTCGATGAGCGCCCCGTTGTTCGTCTCCGGGTTAAATACGACGAATTGGTTGCCGTCGCGCCGCTTGCCCTCGATCACCTCCCCTTTCAGGGTCACCGATTCGACCGAGCCGCTCTTCACATCGGAGAGGAATTGGGAGTAGATGATCGTCTGGGGCTGGCCGGTGCGCATGCCGAATTGGCTGAAAATCGCGAGCAGGATGACGGCCAACGCGACCCATAAGAGAATCTGTTTCGTCAAATCGTTCAAGTTTCACCTACGGCCGCGATCATATTACGACAAACTCGCCCTATCCATGTCCCTGCCGGCAGTTAACTTTTACACCATCCGAAACTGCCGCGCCAACAGGTAGATCTCAGGACTTCGGGAACGTGACGCCTTCGGCTTTTTGGTCACCACCCGTCCAAAACGCCGCCGGGCGCCCCGGACCAATTCATCGAATCCGGCCCCCTGAAACAGCTTCACCAGCGCATCGCCCCCGGGGGCCAACACGCGGTCGGCGAACTCGAGGGCGAGCTCGGCCAGATACATCGACCGTGGCTGATCCACCGCATCGATACCGGCCATGTTGGGGGCCATATCGGACAAAACAAGGTCGACCTTCTCGGACCCCAAGACCCGCAGCACCTCCTCCACGACCCGCTCCTCCCTGAAGTCGCCCTGCACGAATTGCACCCCCACAATGTCATCCATCGGCAAGATGTCCGTCGCGACGATCCGGCTCTTAGCCCCCGCCGCGCGCGCCGCATACTGGCTCCAACCGCCCGGTGCGGCTCCGAGGTCCACGCAGCGCAGGCCGGGCTTGAACAGATGCTCGCGCTCGTCGATCTCGGCGAGTTTGAACACGGCGCGCGAGCGCCAGCCCTCGCGCGTCGCGCGCTTCACGAACTCATCGCTCGCATGCTCTGCGAGCCAGCGGGCGCTACTCTTCGAGCGTTTCGGCATGGATTGTAGTATGACGCCGTGGGGCTGACGGAGAAGCAAAGAAAGCACGTGCGCCGCCTCGCCCACCCGTTGCGCCCGCTCGTGATGCTGGGACAGGCCGGACTTACCGACGCGGTGGTCCAGGAACTCGAGCGCGCGCTCGAGGATCACGAGATCGTCAAGGTGAGTGCCCGCCTCGGCGAGCGCGCCGTGCGAGATGCCGCCTTCGAAGAACTCGCGCGCCGCACTCGCTCGCTGATGGTGCAGCGCGTGGGCCACGTCGGCGTGTTCTACCGCCGCTCGAGCGGTCTAGCGAAAGTGCTCCTTCCAGATGACTAGCAGGACGCCCAGGCAGGCGAGCCCATAGAGGGCCGCAGACACTCCGTGCCAGAGGCCGAAGGTCAAGCCGTAGGCGCTGCCGTGGAGCCGAGCGCTCTCCATGAAGCGCCTGAGCACCCACTCGTTGATCGCGAGGAGCGCCGCAGCGAGGTAGACCCCGCCCATCCTCGTCCTTCCGGGCAGCACGAGCGCGAAGATCGCGACGGCGATGCCGAGATAGGTCTCGACGCTGAAGAGCCGCCCCGCGAGCACGCCCGCCAGATGTCGGTCGCCCACCACGCGAAACACGGTCCAGGCCACCCAAGCGGCCAGCGACCAGAGGCTCCCGGCCCAAAGGACCAAGAGCACCCGAAAGAGGTTTCTAATCAGACGTAGCGCACGGAGACGATCTCGTAGGTCCGCGTGCCTCCCGGAGCCGTGACATCGACCACATCGCCCTCGCTCTTGCCGATCAGCGCGCGCGCGATGGGCGAGGAGACCGACAGCAACCCGTGCTTGATGTCCGCCTCGTCATCGCCGACGAGCTGATAGACGACCTTGGCCTCGCCGTCCTGATCCTCGAGCTCGACGGTGGAGCCGAACACCACGCGCCCGCCGGCGTTGAGCTTGGTCACGTCGATCACGTCCGCGTGTGCGAGACGATTCTCGATCTCGTTGATGCGCCCCTCGATGAAGCTCTGCTGCTCCCGAGCGGCGTGATATTCGGCGTTCTCGGACAGATCGCCGTGGGAGCGCGCTTCCGCGATCGCCCGGATGATACTCGGGCGTGCCTCGCTCTTCAGCTGCCTGAGCTCTTGGCGTAAGCGCTCGGCGCCGCGCAGCGTCATGGGAGTCCGTTTCACGCGATTTCCTTGTGAAGATCCTGCAGTCGATTGACCTCGATGTCTCCCAAGTGATCGAGCGCATCGCACGTCGCCCGCGCGCCCGCCACCGTCGTGTAATAGGTCACCCGGCGCGCTACCGCCTCGCGGCGAATCGAGCGCGATTCGCGCACCGCCTGCTTGCCCTCGGTGGTGTTGACGATGAGGGCGACCTCGTCGTTTTTTATCATATCGACGACGTGCGGGCGACCCTCGCGCACTTTATTGACACGCCGGCAGACGATGCCCGCCTCCTCGAGGACCTTGGCGGTCCCGCCGGTGGCGGCGATCTCGAAGCCGCGCGCGATCAGCATCTGCGCCAGCAGCACCGCGCCCGGCTTGTCGCGGTCGCGCACGCTCACGAAGCACAGGCCGCGGGTCGGCAGGATCACCCCGGAGGCCGCCTGGGCCTTGGCATAGGCCTCGCCGAAGGTGTGTCCCGTGCCCATCACCTC
>DATHCO010000056.1:0-23920 GCA_035319505.1 Steroidobacteraceae bacterium
CCGCCGGTGAGGCCGAAGGTGCGCTCGAGGTCGAGCGGGTTCAGGATCTGCCGCCCGAGCACCGATGCCTTGAAGTTCGGCGCGTGGCTCGTGACCAGATCGATCATGAGGTCGGCTACCTCCTCGCGATGGTCGTCCCAGGACGCGCCGTTCGGAAGCACCGGGGCGACGTGTTGACAGAAGAGGCTCGCAACGTGCCGGCCGGGCGGCGCGAGGCTCTCATCCAGCGTCGAGGGGATCAGCATCTCGATGATCGGGCGCTTCGACCAGCCGCCCGCTTTGGCATCGAGGTACGCCTGATCCATGTACGCAAGGCTCGGCGCCATGATGATGCCGGCGGTGTGGTGCTCGGCCGTGGTTCTCCCCGGCAACACGGTGAAATCCGGCAGCTCCGCGAGCGCGACGTTCATGCGAAAGGTCCCCGATCCGCAGCGCCAGCGCTGCATGCGCTCGCGAAAGTCCTGCACGAGCGCGGATGGATCGATCAGACTCCCGTACAGGAGCTTCGGATTCAGATTCGACACGACGCAGCGGGCTCGGACGGTCTCGCCATGCTCGGTGATCACGCCGACCGCGCGGCCCTGCTCGACGATCACCTCGCGCACGGCGCTCTCGAGGCGGATCTCGACGCCGCGCTCGGCCGCTGATCTCGCCATCGCCTGGGTGATGGCGCCCATGCCCCCCATCGCATGTCCCCAGGCGCCCTTGTGGCCGTTGACCTCGCCGAAGACGTGATGCAGCAGCACGTAGGCGGACCCGGGTGAATAGGGACTCGCATAATTGCCGACGATGCCGTCGAAGCCGTATGCGGCCTTGATCGGGACGCTCTCGAACCACCCATCGAGATAGTCACCGGCGGATTTTACGAACAGGTCGAGAAGCTCGCGCCTGCCCGCCATGTCGAGTCGCGCGAGGCGCTTGCCCAGACGGGCGCTGCGCAGCAGCTCGGGGAACGCCTCGAGCCAGCCGCCTTCGGTGACGTTCGGCGGCGTCTCGAGCACCAGCTCGCGCAGCACGTCGGCGATCTTCTCGAGATGCTCGGAATAGGCGGCAAGCCGGGCGGCGTCGCGCGTCGAGAATTTCGCGACCTCTTCTTGGGTCCTTCCGGCTCCCACCTTGAGATAGCCTTCACCCAGGGGCAGGAAGTTGGCGAGCCTGCGCTCGACCACGCGCAAACCGTGCCGCCCGAGCTCGAGATCGCGGATGATCTTCGGGTTCAAGAGCGATACGGTGTAGGAGGCCACCGAGTTGCGAAAGCCGGGATGGAATTCCTCCGTCACTGCGGCGCCACCTACGACAGCGCGACGCTCGAGCACGGTCACCTCGAGGCCGGCCTCGGCGAGATAGGCCGCGCACACGAGCCCGTTGTGGCCGGCGCCGATGATCAGCGCATCGCGCGCGCCGCCCTCAGGCACGCGATCTTCTCGAGCGCTTGGTGAGCAGCCGCGGAAAGCCTCCGCCGCAGAGCGCGTTGACCCAATCCTCGCACAGCGCAATCGCCTCGCGCGGCTTGAACGTCGCTGGATTCAGGCTGAGCTCGACCCACAGGCCGTCGAGGAGCGCGGAGAGCGCGATCGCCGCCTGGCGCAGCTTGAAATGCGGCGCCGCGCCGGATTCGGCGAGCTTGCCCAGCATCGACTCCAGGATCGAGCGGTACTTGCCGTAGGTCTTGTCGTGCACGGCACGTATCTCGGGCGAGTGCTTCACCATGCTCCAGAACACCAGCCAAACGTTGAATATTTGCGGATCCAGAATTTCCGGCGCGAACGAGGCGCGGAAGAATCCGCTCAGGCGTGCGCGAGGCGATACCCCCTTGTTCTCCGCTTGGGTGCGGATCGATTCCTGCAACGAGAGTGCAAGGGTCTCGTAGGTCTCCGCGATCAAGCCCGATTTGCTCGGAAAATGGTGGTTGATCAATCCGATCGAGACCCCCGCCGCGGCGCTGATGCGCCGAACCGATACCCCCTCGTGGCCATACTGCTTGAGACACTTGAGTGTCGCATCGACGAGCGCCTCGCGGCGCACCGCCGGGGACGTGCGGCGAAATTTCGGCGCGGCCCGCTTGGTTGCCATTCAAACTCCTTTGCTTGTCAGCTCCCGACCGCCGAGCGCGGCAAGGCGCGGCGGCCCCGTTTATATCACGGAGGGCAACGAGCTATACGGGGAAGTCTCGCCGGTACGGCGCATCGCTCAGGCTCGCCTCCAGCTCGCGCGCGAAACGATGGCCGCTGTGCACCGCGTGCACGATGGCTCCCGGTGCGAGGCAATCTCCGATCCGCGTCACGCTCGCAATGCCGGCCCGCTCGAGATCCACTGAGCGCGCGATGAGCGCCTGATAGAGATCGTCCTTGGGCACACGCATCCCGACGATGACGAGCGAGCGGCAGGCGATGCGCTTCTCGGCTCCACTGTACACGTCGCAGACCGTCACCGATTCACCGTCGAAGCCGCTCACCCGCTGCAGGGTGTGAATCGGAACGCCCGCCTTGCTGAGCGCGCGGTGCACGAGCGGCAGTTCGTTGGTCATGAAGGTCCAGGCCGAGGCGTTCCCCGCCGTGGTGACATAGCTCACCTCGCCTGCTTGGCGCGCCAGCTGCTCGGCGAGGGCGCCGGCGAGATAGTAATTGTCGAAGTCGAAAACGACGACCGGCCCCGGCGGCACGATCCCCGCGGCGATGTCGTCCGGGGTATAGACGCCGGGACCCTCGAGCCATCCGACCGGGAACTCGAGCGTTGAGTAGAGCATGCGGGTCCAGCGCGCCCCGGTGGCGATCACCACGTGGCGGTGCTCGAGGCCCAAGATGTCGTCGACCGCGAGCTCGCTCCCCGGATAGAGGTTGACGTTCGCGCGCCCCTCGAGCTGACCCATGCGCCAGTCGACCACCCGTCCCCAGGCGGCGAGGCCCGGCAAGCGCCGCTCGAAGCGCAGCCGTCCGCCGAATTCACCGGCGGCCTCCGCAACGGTCACCGGTTAGCCGCGGCGCGCCAGGGTCACGGCACAGTCGAGTCCAGCGGGCCCGCCGCCCACCACCAGGACCGGCACCGCGTTCGTGGCCGGTACGAACACCTCGGGATGCCAATCGCGGCGCCATTCCTCGCCCGCAGTCGGATTCTGGGTGCAGCGCACGGGCACCCCGTCATGCCAGCTCGAGATGCAGATGTTGCAGCCGATGCATTCGCGGATCTCGTGCTCGCGTCCTTCGTCGATCTTCTTCGGAAGGTAAGGATCGGCGATCGACGGGCGCGCTCCACCGATCAAGTCCAAGATGCCACGCTTCACCTGCGACACCATGATGTCGGGCGAGGTGAAACGGCCGACTCCGACGACGGGCTTGGCGGTCACTTTCTTGACGAAGTCGATGACCGGCTCGTGGCTGCCCTCGGGCGAGAAGCGCGAGGGGGCACAGTCCGTCGGACTCGAGTCCATCTTCACATCGAATAGATCGGTCGCCTGCGAGAGCAGGGCGATGACCTCATGAGCCTCGGAGGGCGCGTTGCGACCCGGCTTGGCGCGCAGCTCCTCCAAGCTGATCCGCAGCGCCACCGCGCAGCGTTCCCCCACGGCGTCGCGCGTGACCTCGAGGAGCTCGCGTACCAGCCGAACGCGGTTTTCGATCCGGCCGCCGTACCCGTCGGTGCGCTGGTTGTATTCGGGCAGCAGGAATTCGTAGGGCAGGTAGCCCATGCCGGCATACACGTACACGATATCGAATCCGGCCTGCATCGCGCGCCGCGCGCCGGCCGCCTGCCAGTTGCGTAGATCGCGGATGTCCGCGGCATCCATGCGCCGCGGGCGCAAGTTCCCCATGAATCCCAAGTGCGTCGACAACCACGGCATTCCGGACGGCGAGAGGGGTGCGATCCGGCTGGTGCGATTGAGCGTGCAAGCGCCGCCGTGCCAGAGCTCCACGCCGGCGAGCGCGCCGTGCTCGTGCACCGCCTCGGTCATCAGCGCGTGCGCGCGCACGTCCCTGTCGTCCCACAGCATGGCAAACGGGAGCGGGGAGTCGTCCGAGCTCGGATGCATCGATACCGCTCCAGTGCACACCACACCCCATCCTCCCTCGGCCTTGACGGCGCGAAAGCGCGCGCGCACGTGCGGAAGCGCGTTGGTCATCCCGCTGGCATGCGGTACCTGATAGAAGCGGTTCGGTGCGGTGACGGGGCCGATGCGTACCGGCTCGAACAACACGTCGAATCGATGATTGCGCGCCATGCTGGATCCTCGGCCGACCGGCCCGCGATGAGGGGCCGGCAAAGGCCGCTGACAGTAATTGATCGATCGTATAGTAGCAATATCGGCGCGCAACATCCCGCGCACGGTTCGCGCCCGGGATTCCGGCTGGAGCTGCGGCGGGCGCTGCCCGCGACTATTCAAGCGGCGCGAAACTCCCGGAAGCCCAATCCCAGCGCATTCGCCACGGCCTCGTGCGTCAGGTGGCCGGCGTGCACGTTTAGGCCGCGTGCAAGGCCGGGGTCGTTGGCGAGGGCCTGCCGCCACCCGTGATCGGCGATCGCCTTCACGTACGGCAAGGTCGCGTTGGTCAGGGCGAAGGTCGAGGTACGCGGGAACGCCCCCGGCATGTTGGTCACGCAATAGTGGATCACGCCGTCGAGCACGTAGGTCGGCTCCGCGTGGGTGGTCGGCCGGCTCGTCTCGAAGCACCCGCCCTGATCGATGGAGATGTCGACCAGCACGGCGCCGGTCTTCATGGTCTTCACCATCGCGCGCGTGACGAGCTTGGGCGCCGCAGCTCCCGCGATGAGCACGGCGCCGACGACGAGGTCGGCGTCGCGCACCAGCTCCTCGATGGCGTGCGCCGTCGAGTACACCGTCCTCACCTGGCCCGCGAAGATGTAGGACAGCTCCCGCAACCGCTTCACCGAGCGATCGACGATCGTGACGTCGGCCCGCATCCCGATCGCCATCTCGGCGGCGTGCGTGCCCGAGACCCCGCCGCCTAAGATCACGACCTTCGCGGGCGCAACACCGGGAACGCCGCCGAGCAGCACGCCGAAGCCACCGTTTGCCTTCTGCAAGCAGTTCGCGCCGACCTGGATGGACATGCGCCCCGCTACCTCGCTCATCGGCGTGAGCAGCGGGAGCGAGCCGTCCGCCGCAGTCACCGTCTCGTAGGCGATGGCAGTGGCGCCCGAGGCGATGAGCGCATCGGCCTGGTCGCGATCGGCGGCCAGGTGCAAATAGGTAAAGAGCGTCTGCCCCGAGCGCAGGAGCTTGCATTCGGCCGGTTGCGGCTCCTTGACCTTCACGATGAGATCGGCTGCCGCGAAGACATCGGCGGCCCGCGCCGCGATGCGGGCGCCCGCCGCCTGATAGTGCGCATCCTCGAAGCCGATGCCCGCCCCGGCACCGCTCTGCACGACGACTTGATGCCCGGCATCGATGAGCTCGCGCACACCGGCCGGGACCAGCCCTACTCGGTACTCATGAACCTTGATCTCCTTGGGAACCCCGATTTTCATGCGATCGCTCCGCGAGCTCGTTGTGGTGGTCGGCCAAGGGTACGCGCGAGGTCGGGCTGGAATTTTGCAAAAACTCCCCGCTAACGCCTTTTTTTGGCAGAATGCGCCTAAAGAAGACAATTTAACGCAAGAAAATTCCGAATATCGGCCCATGGGGAAATAAGTCAATGAAGCTCGATCGATACGACCGCGCCATCGTGCAGGTGCTGCAGCTCGATGGCCGCATCACCAACAGCCAATTGGCCGAGACGGTCAACCTCTCCGAATCGGCGTGCCTGAGGCGCGTGCGCGCGCTCGAGGAGTCCGGGTTCATCGAAGGCTACGCGGCACTCATCAATCAGGGCAAAGCCGGATGTCCGGTAAACGTATTCGTCAATATCACGCTCGACCGGCAGGAACAGGCCCACCTGCATGCGTTCGAGGAGGCCGCACGCAAGGTGCCCGAAGTCATGGAGTGCTACCTCATGTCCGGGGAGTACGACTACCTGTTGCGAGTCGTGCTCGCCGATACCGCGGATTTCGAGCGGTTGCACAGCCAGCACTTGACTCGCCTGCCGAACGTCGCTCGAGTGCACTCGAGCTTCGCGCTGCGCACGGTGCAGAAATCGCGGGAATTGCCGGTGCGCTGAGCGTCGCTGCGCGCCCCGACCCTCGCTACGGCTTCGGCTTCAGGTTGAGCGAGAATGCCACCTTCACCGCATCGCCCACCTGGTCGGTGCTCTTCCAGTCGCCCTGCCCGACCCCAAAATCGAGCCGCTTGAGCGTGGCCGAGCCGGTAAGATTCGCCCCGCCCGCGCCGGGAGTGAACTTGAACTCGATGGGGACATCCTTGGTGACCCCGTGCAAGGTGAGCGCGCCGACGGCCGCATACCCGGTTTGAGTCTTCGAGAAGCTCCGGGTCACGTAATGCGCCTTCGGAAAGTGCACGACGTCGAAGATATCCGCGCCGCGTATCGTGCTGTCGCGGTCATCGTCCTTCGAATCGACCGAGCCCAAGTCGATCTCGACGTCGATGTGCGCATCGGCCAACGCGTCCGGCGCAAAATCCACCGCCGCGGCGAACTTGTGAAAAACGCCTTTGAATTCGGCGCCTGCCTGGATTCCGGCGAACTCCAGCCGGCTCGAGGCCGGATCGGCCGTGTAGCTCGGCGCGCCGCCGGCCGCCTGCCACGCGAAGCTCCCGAGCAGCAAGGCAGCGGCCGAGAGCACGCGCACGAGAGCTCCCCTCAACTCATCGACCTCGCGACTTGGTGAAGGGGAGCATCCGCACGAGCACGTCGTCGCGGTGCCAGAAATGGTGCTTGAGCGCGGCGAGGATGTGCAGCACCGCGATCGCGAACAGCACATCGCTCAAGCTGTCGTGCGTGGTACGCAGATATTCGAATGCCGTCTTGTTCGGGCCGATGAGGTTCGGCCAGGTGAACAGCCCGAACCAGCTCACCGAGTAGTTCTTCGCCGACGACATCATCCATCCGGTGATCGGCTGGACGAACAAGAGCACGTAGAACCCGACGTGAGTCACGCGCGCTAGGCGGCGCTCGAGCCGCGACATGCCGGCGGGCAGCGCAGGCGCCGGATGCGTGAAGCGCCACGCGAGGCGCAAGATCGCCAGCATGAGTATCGTCATACCGAAGCTCTTGTGGGTGGCGAGGAGCGCGAGCTTGCGCGCCCCCTGCGGTAGATCGTCGGCCATCCAGGCGAGCACGAACTGATTGACGATCAGGGCGGCGATCAGCCAATGAAGAAATTGCGCGGGGGCGCCATAGCGCGTCGGTCGCTCGTTTGGCATAGGCAGACTCTAAGATGCACACTGCGTGAAAGTCCAGCCACGGAGATCCTCCCCGTGAGAAAGAGCATTGGCGCTGTGCTGCTTGCGCTCGGCCTGGCCGCCTGTGGTGCCCCGGCGCCGCGCGAGTCCGCACCGCACGCGACGAGTACGCCCGAGAACCCCTCGCCGGCCGCGGCGGGGCTGTATCGCATCGATCCCGCGCAGTCCGAGCTCAGGATTCTCGTCTATCGGGCCGGCGCCATGGCTGCCCTCGGACACAATCACGTCATCGTCAATCGCTCGCTCACCGGGTGGATCGCTGCCCCGCGCACGCCGGCCGCGGCCTCATTCTCGCTCTCCTTGCCGTCGGCGCAGTTCACGCTGGACGAGGCGGCGTTGCGCAGCGAAGAGGGCGCCGATTTCGAGGAACCCGTGGCGGACGATGCGAGAGCGGGGACCCTGCGCAACATGCTGAGTCCGGCGCTGCTGGATGCGGCCGAGTTTCCGCAAATAACGGTGCGCAGCGTCGCGATCACGGCGGGTCCCGTCCTCGAAGCCACCGTCGCGCTCGATGTCGCGGGCCACGACTCGACGCTCGTCGTGCCCTTCACGGTGGACATCGCGGGCGACCGCCTGACGGCGCGGGCGGCGTTCAGCGTGCGCCAGTCGGCGCTCGGGCTCACCCCGTTCAGCGTGCTCTTGGGGGCACTGCGCGTGGAGGACCAAATGCGCCTGAAAGTGAAGCTCGTCGCAGTCGCGGCCGCGGGGACCGCCGGCACAGGCTCGTAAGCTTCCTTCGAGCCACCGGCGCACGGCGAATTTCTGATTCAGGACACTAGCCCGAATCATTCATGAACAACGATACCTATCACGAGGAGTCGGATAAAGCAGCTGCCCTTCATGAATAAGCCGGGCTAGGTCGCGGCGGCCGAGAGCAACAGGATCAATGTGCCCTCGGGCGCGGTCAGCACCGCCGCAGGCCGTCGGGCGAGCGGCGGGACTCGTCCGCAGGGCACGACCCCCGCCTCGGCCAGCCGGGCCAAGGCACCGCCGATGTCCTCCACATCGAATACGAGTGCCGGAGCCGAAAGATCCGCCGGGTCGTAGAGGCCGATGTCGATCGAGTCGCTGGTACAGGCGATGTGCGGGAGCGACCCCTCCTCGTCGATGCCGACGAATCCGAATTTCTCCCAGAATTCCTTGGCGGCGAGGCGCTCCACGGCGGGCAGCGCAATCTCCTGAAAATACCCACACACCGAGGCGTCCCTCGCCGAGCGCTTCACCGGACTGAACGTGCGCGCCTCGATGAGGCGGATCAAATGGCCCGAGGGATCGAGCCAGCCGAGCTCGTTGAACACGTCCTCGCCGAGGCGGCTGAACTCGAACTCGAGTCCGAGCTGCTCGAATGCGGCGAGATGGCGCGCGAGATTCGGTTTCACGAAGGTGAGCGAGGGGGCCCGAATCGCCTGCTCGTGGAGCCCGATGTGAATTCGACCGTCCGTCACGACGGCGTAGGGATGCGCCCAGGCCTCGCCGACCAGCGCCTGCGTAAAGCCAAGCTTGTCGTAGTAGTCGAGCGAGGCCCGGATGTCGGGTGTGTTGACGGAGTACTCGAGAAACCGCCCGAGCACCTTGACGGCCTAGCTCACACCACCGATGCACACGTATTTGATCTCCGTGTAATCGAGAATCCCGTACTTCGAGCCCTCGCGGCCCATGCCGGACTCCTTCACGCCGCCGAACGGTGCGACCTCGGTGGAGATGATGCCGGTGTTGAGGCCCACGATGCCGTACTCGATGGCCTCGGAGACTCGCCAGCTGCGCGCGAGATCGCGCGTGTAAACGTACGCCGCCAGGCCGAACTCCGTCGCATTCGCCATCGCGATCGCCTCCGCCTCGGCCTTGAACTTGAACAGCGGCGCCACCGGCCCGAAGGTCTCCTCGCGCGCGACCAGCATGCTCCCGCTCACGCCGGTGAGGATCGTGGGCTCGAAGAAAGTCCCCCCGAGCACATGGCGTTTACCCCCGACGAGCACCCGCGCGCCCTTCGCCACCGCATCCGCCACGTGCTCCTCGACCTTCGCGACGGCCTTCGCATCGATGAGTGGACCCTGATCGGTGACGCCCTTCAGGCCGTCCCCGACCCGCAGCTTTCCGACCGCCGCGGCGAGCTTGCTCGCGAATTGCTCGTAAACGCCTTCCTGCACGAGCAAACGATTCGCGCACACGCAAGTCTGGCCGGTGTTGCGGTACTTGCTCGCGATGGCTCCGGCCACCGCGGCGTCCAGATCCGCATCGTCGAACACGATGAAGGGCGCATTGCCGCCCAGCTCCAGCGACAGCTTCTTGAGCGTCCCCGCGGCCTGCGCCATCAATTTCTTGCCGATCTCGGTCGACCCGGTGAAGGTGACTTTACGGACCGTGGGATTCGCGGTCATCTCCCCGCCGATCGCCGCAGCCGAGCCCGTGATCACGTTGAAGACGCCTTGCGGGATGCCGGCCCGCATCGCGAGCTCCGCAAGCGCCAGTGCCGAATAGGGCGTTTGCGAGGCCGGTTTCAGCACCATGGTGCAGCCGGCGGCGAGCGCCGGACCGGCTTTTCGGGTGATCATCGCCGACGGGAAGTTCCACGGGGTGATGGCCGCTACGACCCCGATCGGTTGGCGCAGCACCACGATACGCTTGTCGGCCTGATGACCCGGGATCACATCGCCGTACAACCGCTTGCCTTCCTCGGCAAACCACTCGATGAAGGAGGCCGCGTAGGCGATCTCGCCCTTCGACTCGGCCAACGGCTTACCCTGCTCTGCGGTCATGAGCGCGGCGAGATCGTCCTGGTTCTGCATCATGAGGTCGAACCAGCGGCGCAGCACCACCGAGCGATCTTTGGCGGTTCGAGCCGCCCACCCGGGCAGCGCTTGGGCGGCGGAGGCGATCGCGCGGCGCGTCTCGGCGACGCCCATGTTGGGGATGAGGCCGAGCTGCGCTCCTGTCGCCGGATTCGTTACCGCCACGGTGCCGGTGCCGTCGGCCGATACCCAGCGTCCGTCAATGAGGCACTGCTCGCGCAGCAGGAGGGGGTCTTTGAGTCTCAGGCGGCCGCTCTCGGAGTCTTCGATTCGCTCGATGGAATGTGCCATGTGTCAAGTCTCGCAATCAGATGAGGAAAGAATAGCGCTGTTCGAAGGCATGCCTCAAGCAAGCCCCGGGCACCGCCGCCGAGCGGCTCCTCAGCGCTCCACGATGGCCGTGACGCCCATGCCTCCGGCGGTGCAAATCGAGATCAGGCCGCGCTTCGCCTTGGCCTCATCGAGAATCTTCGCGAGGGTGGCAAGGATGCGCGTTCCGGTCGCCGCGAAGGGATGGCCGATCGCGAGGCTTCCGCCTTTCACGTTGAGCTTGGCGCGATCGATCGTGCCGAGCGGGCCCGGGGCATGGAGCTTCTCGCGGCAAAAGGCCGGATCGCTCCAGGCTTTGAGGGTGCACAGCACCTGGCCGGCGAACGCCTCGTGAATCTCATAAAAATCAAAATCCTGGAGCGTCAGGTGCGCATCGTTTAGCATGCGCGGCACCGCGTAGGCGGGCGCCATCAACAGCCCTTCTTTTTTCTCGACGTAGTCGACCGCGGCGACCTTGCCGTACGCCAAATAGGCGAGCACCGGGAGATTGCGCTCGCGTGCCCACGTTTCCGAAGCGAGCAACACCGCCGAGGCGCCGTCCGTCATGGGCGTCGAGTTTCCGGCCGTCAGCGTGCCTGCGCCGGACGTATCGAACACGGGCTTGAGCTTGGCGAGCTTCTCGAGGCTGGTGTCGCTGCGGATGTTGTCGTCCTTGCCGAGCCCGAGATAGTCGCGCACCAAATCCCGGTAAAACCCGGCCGCGTAGGCGGCGGATGCCTTCTGGTGGCTCTCGAGGGCAAGCTGGTCCTGCTCGGCGCGGGTGATCCCCCAGCTCTTCACCATGAGCTCGGTGCTTTCGCCCATCGACAATCCGGTACGCGGCTCGGCGATGCCCGGAAGCACGGGCTTGAAATGCCTCGGCCGCAGGCCGAGCCACGGCCGCAGGCGCGCCCCTGCAGTCTTGCCGCGATAACTCCTGAGCAACAGCCGCTGAAACGTCTTCGGGAATACGATGGGAGGATCGCTCACCGTATCCACCCCGGCGGCGATCGCGCAATCGATCTGTCCGAGCGCAATCTTGTTTCCGAGGAGTATCGCGGCCTCGAGGCTCGTCCCGCACGCCCGCTGCAGATCGAGCCCGGGCGTCTCCAGAGCGAGGCCTGCGCCCAGGACCGATTCACGGGTGAGATTCCACTGGCTCGGATGCTTCATGACGGCCCCGGCGGCGACATCGTCGACCCGCACGCCCTGCAGGCCGTACTTCTCGACGACGCCGCGCAGGACGGTCGTGAGCATCTCCTGGTTTCCGACCTCGGCATACGCGCCGTTGCCGCGAGCGAACGGAATGCGCACGCCGCCGACGATGGCGACTCGGCGCGCAGTTGATCCGACCAACATTGAAACCTCCTGTCCTTCCTCGCGCGGTGAGACTACCGAGCCCACGAATTATGAACCGAAGCCGGCGGCTATAATCGATCGGTGATTCGTTTTTTGCTCCGCTCAAGCATCACTGGCACCCTCGCCGCGCTCATCGCCTGCGGACCCGCGCCGACACCGCCGCCGCCGCCCTTGAGCTCGGTTGCGCCGAGCGAGGCGCTCACTCATCTCGTGGAGCAATATTGGGATGAGTACTCCAAGCTCAACCCGCCCACGCTCCCCCAGGGACCCGACCTGCGCTTCGACCAAGCGCGGGGCATGGATATTTCCGGGCAATTCCTCGCCGATTCCCTGGCGCTCGAGCGTCGCTACCTCGAGGCCGTATCCGTGGTGCCGCGCGAGCGCCTCGCGCCGCAGGCTCAGTTGACCTACGACATTTTCAAGAGAGAGCGGGAGCTCGCGATCGCAAGCTTCACCTACCCCGCCGAGCTCACGCCGGTGAATCCCTTCGAATCGGTCCCGCTCCTCTTCGCGCAAACCGGCGCGGGCAAAGATCGATATGCGGTTCTCGGCCAGAAGGACTTCGAGCATTGGCAGGCGCGGATGGAGGGCTTCGTGCGGTGGACCGACGAGGCGATTGCCAACATGCGCGAGGGGCTGCGCCGCGGCTACACGCTGCCGCGCGTGCTGGTGACGGAGACTTTGCCGATGTTGGCGACCCTGGGCGCGGATACGCCGGAGAACATCTTCTACCAGCCGCTCGCCACGATTCCCGAGACCCTCGAGCCAGCCGAGCAATCGCGGCTCTCACAGGGCATCAGCGAGGGAGTTAGAGCCAAGATTCTGCCCGCCTACCGCGCGCTCCACGAGTTTCTGCGCACCGAGTACCTACCGCGCGCGCGCGCGAGCGTCGGGCTCTCGGTTGTGCCGCTCGGGGAGGCCTGGTACGCCTTTCTGATCCGCCGTGAGACCGACTCGAGACTCACCGCGACCGAAATCCATGCCCTGGGGCTCGCCGAGACCGAGCGCCTGCACGGGCGATTGCAGGCGCTGCTCGCGCAGGTCGGGTTTGCGGGCAACCCACAAGGTTTCTTCGAGGCGACGCGGCGCGATTCTCGCCTCGCGAAGACGCCCGATGAGCTGTTGAATTTCTACGACGAGCTGAGAATCGAGGTCGCCACCGCGCTGCCGGCGCTCTTCGAGCGCATCCCGCAGGAGGATCTTGCGATCCGCCGCCTCGATCACTTTCTTGAGGGCAGCGCCGGGGAGCTGTCGTACCGGCGCGCCGCGCCGATGCGGCGCACGGACGCGGTTCTTTACGTAAACACCGCCGAGGCGGCACTTGAACGAGCAGCGCCCCGGCCAGGGGCTGCGCTCGGGATCGCCCCGCCGGCCTCGCCCGGCACTGCGGCCTCGCCCGGGACTGCGGCGTCACCCGGGGTTGGGTCCACCCCAGCGTCCGGTACTGCGCCCCCGCCCGCCTCGTTCTTGCGCGAAGCACTGCCTGGGCACCACTTGCAGCTTGCCCTGCAGCAGGAGCGCGGCGAGCTGCCGAGATTTCGCCGCTTCGGCGGCAATCCGGCCTATGTCGAGGGCTGGGGGCTGTACGCCGAGTCGCTGGGCGAGGAGCTGGGAGTGTACCGGGACGCCGAGGCGAAGTTTGCCGCGTTGTCCGATGAGCTGCGCTGCGCCGCCGGCCTGGTCATCGACACCGGCCTGCACTCGCTCGGCTGGAGCCGCGAGCAAGCGCTCGAGTTTGTGAAGGCTCAGGTGCCGATCGACGAGCGAGCGGCGCGTGCTTTGGTCGATCGGGACATTGCGCTGCCCGGCGAAGCCCTGGCCTGCACCATGGGTGCCCGCACGATTCGCGCGCTGCGCTCGCATGCCGAGCAGGCCCTCGGCGCGCGCTTCGACCTTCGTGCCTTCCACTCGGCACTCATCGATGGGGGCGCGATGCCGCTCGATTTGCTCGAGTCCGAAGTCGATCGCTGGTTGAGCGGGCTGCGCTGAGAGCTCCGGGCGCACCGAGGCGGGGACACGGCGAACGGCATCGGGTGATTCGAGTCGAAGGAAACCATGCGCTTCCTGATTGTCATTGCCCTATTGATGCTCGACCCGGCTGCGCGCGCGCAGGTCGCGAAGGAGGCCGAGCAGCACGGCGACATCGAGGTGGGGGTCGTGCTCGACCCCACGGCGCAGAGCGGCCGGGCGAGCGCCACGGTTAGAATTCATGCTCCCCGCGAGATCGTCTTCGCGCTCCTCACGAGCTGCACCGAGGAGGTGAAACTCGTGCCCGGGCTGGTCGCTTGCCGGATCCTCGAGACCGCACCCGACGAGTCATGGCAGCTCGTTCGACATGTGCTCGACTACTCCTGGTACGTCCCGAGATTGACCTACGAGATTCGAGCGACCTACCAGTATCCGCAGCGAGTCTCGCTCGAGCGGGTATCGGGGGACTTGAGAGAGCTGAAGGGATCGTGGTATCTGGAAAGCGATGGTAATGACACGATCGCCCACTATTCACTCGAGCTGGTGCCGGGCTTTTGGGTTCCGCGCTGGCTCGTCACAGCCGCCTTGAGACACGATTTGCCTAAATTGCTGCGTGCCGTGCGCCTTCGCGCCGAAGCGGTGCAACGAGCTTCGCCGTGAGCCTGACGGCGCGAGACGAGGACACATGGCCCTGAGAGCCGGGATCGCTTGCATCGTGCGGGGCGCTCGACTCGCCTCGGCTACCTGCGCCGGCTCGGCCGTATGGCTCGCCGGTTGCGAGCGCGAGGCGCCGCCTCCGCCCCCGCCCCAGCGGATCGAGCAGTCCTTTCACCTGAACGCCTACGAGAAGGACTTCGGCTACTCTCAGGCCGTGCTCATCGACAAGACGCTGTACGTCTCGGGCTCGGTCGCGGTGGATTCGAACGGTCGATTGGTCGCGCCCGGTGACATGGCAGGGCAGCTGCGAGCCGCCTACGCCAACATCAGCCGCACGCTCGCCGCCCATCACTCGAGCTTCCAACAGGTCGTCAAGGAGACGATTTATACGACGGACATGGACGGGCTCCTCAAGGCGTCGGATCTGCGCTTCGAGTACTACGACAAGCAGCGGCTGCCGGCGACCTCCTGGGTTCAAGTGCAGCGGCTCGTCGATCCCGGCTTCCTGGTCGAGATCGAGGTTATCGCCGAGCTCCCGTGAGGAGCTTGCGTGAGGGAGCTTCCATGATGCGTAACGCGGTCGACAGGAAATTCGAGCGGCGGCTGGCGGGGCTGATGAACTGCGGCGACCGATCGGTGCTGCGCGGCGGCCGCAAAGGCGTCGAGAAGGAGTCTTTGCGGGTCTCCCCGGCGGGCGTGATCGCCCAGACGAGACACCCGCCCGCCCTCGGCGCACCGCTCACGAACGACAACATCACGACGGATTTCTCCGAGGCGCTGATCGAGCTCGTCACGCCGCCGTTTCGCGAGTCCTGGGAGCTGCTGCAGTACCTCTGCGATATCCACCAGTTCGTCTACCGGCACTTGGACGAGGAGCTCCTGTGGGCGACCAGCATGCCCTGCTCCTTCGACGGCGACGACAGCATTCCGCTGGCGCAGTTCGGTACCTCGAATGTCGGACGAATGAAGACCGTGTACCGGCACGGCCTCGGCATGCGCTACGGGCGCACCATGCAGGCGATCTCGGGCGTGCACTTCAATTACTCGTTTCCGAGCGAATTCTGGGACGCGCTCGAGCACATCCATCAATCGCGCTCGCCCCGCCAGGACTTCGTCTCCGCGCAGTACTTCGCCGTGCTGCGCAACTACCGCCGCTTCGGCTGGCTCGTCTTGTACCTGTTCGGTACCTCGCCGGCGGTATCCAAGGGCTTCTTCGCGGGGCGCGAGATCACCTTGCCGGCGCTCGATGCCGACACCGTTTATGAGCCGTACGGGACATCGCTGCGTATGAGCGATATCGGCTATCGCAACAAGACCCAGGCGAGGGTCAACGTCTCGGTCAACAGCCTCGAGGACTACGTGCGGGATCTGTCCAAGGCCATCAGCACCCCGTATGCGCCCTACGAGAAGCTCGGTGTGAAAGTGAACGGCGAGTATCTGCAGCTCAACGCCAACATTCTGCAGATCGAGAACGAGTTCTATAGCTTCATTCGACCCAAGCGCATCGCGCGCTCCGGCGAGCGGCCGACCAAGGCGCTGCGCCGGGCCGGCGTGGAGTATGTGGAGGTGCGAGCGCTCGACGTGAGCGCGTTCGATCCGGTCGGAGTCAACCAGAACAAGCTGCGCTTCCTTGAGGCGTTCCTGGCGCTTTGCGTGCTCAAGGACTCGGAGCCCATCGGCAGCGAGCAGCTCGCGCTCGACGCGAATCACCTGCGCGTGGCACGTCGCGGCCGAGAGCCCGGGCTCGTGCTGAGTCGCGAGGGCCGCGAGGTGCCGATGGCGCAATGGGCCCGCGAGCTCCTCGATGCGATGCAAGGCGTGTGCGAGCTCCTGGACACTTCAGAGCCCTCGCGCCCTTACGTCACCGCTCTCGAGCAGCAGCGCGCCAAGATACAGGACGTGGAGCGCACTCCGTCCGCGCGGCTGCTCGCCGAGATGCGCCAAACCGGTGAATCCTTTTTGCAGCTCGCGCAGCGCATGTCCAAGATGCACAAGGATTATTTTTTGGACCTGTACCCGCCCAACGAGCGGCGGCTCGCGGAGCTCGCCGCCGCAGCGCAAGAATCGCACGAGGAGCAGAGGCGAATCGAGGCGAGCGATACGCTGGATTTCGACGCCTATCTCGCCCGCTATCTCGCCGATTGAGGCGGCTGCGGCGAGGCGCGCGAATGCCTCGCAGGCTCGAGAGTTTTTGACATAAACGAGACCCAGCGCTCGATATTTTTCTCTTGACGTGTGGTCCAATTCATTGCGCCAGCGGCTAGGGGACAAGTAGGGTGCAGCGCTGATGGGTGTCAATCGAATTCCGGGGGACCTCCCGGATTTACCGTACGCGAGACAACTGAAGGCGGGCTTTCCCTGGCTCACCTTCGATGCGGAGCTCGAGCCCGTGTTCCGGCAGAGCGCGCTCGCCGAGCGTTGGCCGCACATCCGCGTCAATCTGTGCCTCGCGATCGTGGCGAACGTCGCGGCGACGCTGGTACAGGCGAGCGTGCTGGGCGAAGCGCTGAACCGCCTGACCGGCATGCTTCATCTGCTGGTGATCATCCCCGTCCTGTTCGCCTGCCTGGGCGCCACCTTCTCTCAGCGCCGTGATCGGACCTTTCCGCCCATCATGCTCACTGCCGCCATTGTCATGGGATTGGCTGTGGTCGCCGTGCAGCTCGCCGCGGCGCTTGGTGGCGCCTCGATCGTGTTTCCCGCACTCGTGCTCTGCGCGGTGTTCGTCTATTTCATGTGCGGCCTCGTTTTCTATCAAGCGCTCGCGGCGAACCTCGTGGTCACGCTCGCCTACATCGGCGCCTCAACCGCGCTGCAAGTGCCTGCGCGGGAGTTCGGCTACCAGGTGGTCTCGAGCCTGATCGCCAATGCGTTTTGCGCCTCCGCCGCCTACATGACGGAGAAGACGAGCCGCACCCGCTTTCTGGAGGCGGCGCTGCTCTCGGAGATGGTGGCGCGCGATGGGCTCACCGGCATCCAAAACCGCCGCATGTTCGATCAGCACATCCAGCGCGCCTGGAATCAGGCGGTGCGCGACGGTCAGCGCGTCGCCGTGCTCCTGGTCGACATCGACTGCTTCAAGGATTACAACGACCGCTACGGACATCAGGCGGGCGATGAGTGCCTGCGCGCCGTGGCCGTGTCCTTGAGCCAGTGCGCGCGCCGCCCGCTCGATTTCGTCGCCCGCTACGGCGGCGAGGAGTTTGCCGTCGTGCTGTACGAGGCGAGCCGCGAGTACGTCGCGGAGGTGCTCACGCGGATTCAGCGCTCGGTCGCCGAGCTCAATATTCCACACGAGGCCTCGCGCGTGGCGAGCCGGCTCACGGTGAGCATCGGTGCGGCGTTCATTCTTCCGGGCGCGAGTCGCACCCACGAGGGTCTGATTCAGCTCGCCGACGAGGCGCTCTACAGCGCCAAGGAGCAGGGCCGAAATTGCGTCGTCGTCATGGACGGCGCCGACTATCACACCTTGCGAACCGGTCGATTCGAGCGGCGCACGGGACTGCGAGCCTCGTCGACGGGTTAGGCCCTGTCCGCTCCCAGGGCGCTCAGGGCGAGCGATAGATGCCCACGACCGGCGGCTCGCCCGCCCGCCGGCTCGCGCGAAACATGCCCTCGGAATTGAATTCCATGACGATGCGGCCACGCGGGTCGATCGCGATGACCCCGCCCTCGCCGCCGATGGCGGGGAGCTCGCGAAGCACCACTTCGCGCACCGCTTCCTCGAGCGTGCGGCCGCCGAAGCGCACGCGTGCACAGATGTCGTGCGCCACCGCGGCACGGATGAAGAGCTCGCCATGCCCCGTGGCCGACACGGCGCAGGAGCGATCGTCCGCGTAGGTCCCCGCGCCGATGACGGGCGAATCGCCGATGCGCCCATAACGCTTGCCGGTCAGCCCGCCGGTCGAAGTGGCGGCCGCCAGTCGCCCGCCCGAATCGAGGGCGACGGCGCCGACCGTGCCCACGTGCGAGATGGTGAGCGGCGATAGCGCATCGCCGCGGCGGATGCGTTCGAGCTGCTGCCAGCGCTCCGGTGTGTAGAAGTAATCGTTGGGAACGAACTCGAAGCCGCAGCTCAGCGCAAATTCCTCGGCGCCGGCCCCGCAGAGCATCACGTATTCGGAATGCTCCATCACCGCGCGCGCGAGCTCGACCGGGTTCTTGATATGGGTAACGCCGCAAACCGCGCCCGCCCGGCGGGTCGCGCCATCCATGATGGAGGCATCGAGCTCGTTCTGCCCGTCGAAGGTGAACACGGCGCCGCGCCCGGCGTTGAACAGCGGGTTGTCCTCGAGCATCGTCACCGCGCGTGTCACGGCATCGAGACTCGCCCCACCCCCGGCGAGCACCGCGAAGCCCTCCTCAAGCGCCTCGGCTAGAGCGCTGCGATACAGTTCCTCCTGCTCGATGCTCATATCCGAGCGCGGCAGGGTGCCGGCGCCCCCGTGAATCGCTAACCCAAACATCGTTTTCCTGGTCGGACCTCCGGGGCAAGGCTATCATCATTCGACGATGAATCCATTCCCCGGAATCGGCACGATCAAGAGCATCCTCATCGCGAATCGGGGCGAGATCGCCATTCGCGTGATGCGCGCGGCCGCCGAGCTCGGGATCCGCACCGTCGCCATCTACTCGAGGGAGGACCGCTTCTCGCTGCACCGGACCAAAGCCGACGAGAGCTATCTCGTGGGCGAGGGCAAGGGCCCGATCGATGCGTATCTGGACATCGACGGCATCATCCGAATCGCGACCGAGGCGCGCGTCGACGCCATCCACCCGGGCTACGGCTTTTTGTCCGAGAGCCCGGAATTCGCGGAAAGCTGCGCGGCCTCACGGATCATCTTCGTCGGCCCCCTGCCCGATACGATGCGCGTGCTCGGCAACAAGGTCGAGGCGCGCAATCTCGCCGCAAGCGCGGGTGTGCCGTTGATGCCTGCATCGCCGCCGTTGCCCGAGGAGGAGGAGCGGGTTCTCGCGATGGCGCGCGAGGTGGGCTTTCCGCTCATGCTCAAGGCGAGCTGGGGAGGCGGCGGGCGCGGGATGCGTGTCGTGGAGCAAGACGGTGAGCTCATCGAGCAGGTGCGCGCCGCCCGACGCGAGGCGAAGGCGGCGTTCGGCAAGGACGAGGTCTACCTCGAGAGGCTCATTCGGCGCGCCCGGCACGTCGAGGTACAGATTCTCGGCGACGCCCACGGCAACCTCGTGCATCTGTACGAGCGTGACTGCACCGTGCAGCGGCGCAATCAGAAGGTGGTCGAGCGAGCGCCGGCGGTGTTTCTGAGCGATTCCGAGCGCGAGTATCTCGCCGCGGCGGCGCTGAAGATCGGACGCGCCGCGAAGTATCGCGGCGCGGGGACGATCGAGTTTCTGCAGGATGCCGATACCGGAATGTTCTATTTTATCGAGGTCAACCCGCGCATCCAGGTGGAGCATACCGTGACCGAGTGCGTGACCGGCGTCGATCTGGTGAAAGCGCAGATTCGCATCGCCGGCGGCGCGCGCATCGGCACCGCGCAGAGCGGTGTGCCGCCGCAAGGAGAGATCCGCGTGAGCGGGCACGCGCTGCAGTGCCGTGTCACCACGGAGGACCCCGAAAACAACTTCGTGCCGGACTATGGCCGAGTCGCCGCCTATCGCAGTCCCGCCGGCTACGGCATCCGGCTCGATGCGGGTACCGCCTACTCGGGCGCCATCATCACGAGGTTCTACGACTCGTTGCTCGTCAAGGTGACCGCCTGGTCGCCGACGCCCGAAGAGACGATCGCGCGCATGCATCGAGCGCTGTGGGAATTTCGCATTCGCGGCGTGGTCACGAACCTGCGCTTTCTCGATCAGCTGATCATGCATCCACGCTTCGCGCGCGCAGACTACACGACGAAATTCATCGACGAGACACCGGAGCTTTTCCGCATTCCGCGAAAGCGCGATCGAGCGACCCGGCTCCTCGCCTTCATCGGCGATGTGATCGTGAACGGGAACCCGGAAGTCAAGCGCAGGGAGTTGAGGCCCAAGACACCGGTATTCCCCACCTTGCCGCGCCTGCCGCTGCCCCCGCCGCAGCCCGGCACGAAGCAACGGTTCGACGAGCTCGGGCCCGAGCGCTTTGCCCGATGGATGCTCGCGGAGCAACGGGTGCTGCTCACCGACACGAGCATGCGCGATGCGCACCAATCGCTGCTCGCGACGCGCTTTCGCACCCACGACATGGCGCTCATCGCCCCTTACTACGCAAGCCTCCTGCCGCAGCTGTTCTCGGTCGAGTGCTGGGGAGGAGCAACCTTCGATGTGGCGATGAGGTTTCTGAAGGAGGATCCGTGGGAGCGGCTCGCGAGATTTCGCGAGGCCATGCCGAATCTTCTGTTGCAGATGCTGCTGCGCTCGGCCAATGCGGTCGGCTATGCCAACTACCCCGACAACGTGGTGCGCCACTTCATCGAGCAGGCGAGCCAGGCGGGAATCGACGTATTCCGGGTGTTTGATTGCCTGAACTGGGTCGAGAACATGAAGGTGACGATCGAGGCGGTGAGGCGCGCCGATCGTCTATGCGAGGCGGCCATCTGCTACACCGGCAATCTGTCGAATCCCAAGGAGACGAAATACGACCTCAAGTACTACCTCGCCATCGGACGGGAGTTGAAGAGCCTCGGCGCGCACGTGATCGCCATCAAGGACATGGCGGGCCTGTGTCAGCCGCACGCGGCCCGCGTGCTCACCCAGGCGCTCAAGGAGGAAGTGGGGCTGCCCGTCCATTTTCACACACATGATACGAGCGGCATCGCGGCGGCGAGCGTGCTCGCGGCGGTCGAGGCGGGGGCCGATGCGGTTGACGGCGCGGTCGACGCCCTCTCGGGCCTCACCTCGCAGCCCAATCTGGGGTCGATCGTCGAGGCGCTGCGCTATGGTGCGCGCGACTCGCTCGTGAAAGCGGACAATCTGCGGGTGATTTCCGGGTACTGGGAGCAGGTCCGGCGAGGGTACGTCGCCTTCGAGAGCGACATTCGCTCAGGCGCCTCCGAGGTTTACGTGCACGGAATGCCGGGCGGGCAGTTCACGAACCTGCGCGAGCAGGCGCACTCGCTCGGGATCGACGACCATCGCTGGCCGGAGGTGGCGGCCGCTTACGCCCAGGTAAACCAGATGTTCGGCGACCTCATCAAGGTTACGCCGACCTCCAAGGTGGTCGGCGACATGGCCCTCATGATGGTCACCGGCGGGCTCGGCCCGGAGGCGGTGCTAGATCCAGCCACCGACATCACATTTCCCGAATCGGTGGTGCAATTCTTCCACGGAGAGCTGGGGCAGCCCTTCGGCGGGTTCCCGCGCGAGCTGCAGAAGAAGGTGCTGGGCGACCGGCCGGCGCTTCGCGTGCGGCCGGGCGAGTTGCTGCCGCCGGCGGACCTCGAGGCCGAGCGTGCGTCGGTCGAGGCGAAGATCGAGCGCCCGATCAGCGAATTCGAGCTCGCCTCGCACCTCATGTATCCCAAGGTGTTCGCCGACTATGCGGCCGAGCGGGCGACGTTCGGTAACGTGAGCACGCTCCCGACGGCGGTGTTTTTCTACGGCATGTACCCCGGTCAGGAGATCAACATCGACCTCGAGCGGGGCAAGACCTTGATCGTCCGGTACGTCACCACCAGTGATGCGCACGAGGACGGCACACGCACCGTATTCTTCGAGCTGAACGGCCAGCCACGGCCCGTTCGCGTGCCCGATCGCAGTCAAGTGGCGAAGCGAGCGCCCTCGCGAAAGGTCGAATCCGGCAATCCGAAGCAGGTCGGTGCACCCATGCCGGGAACGATCGGCACCGTCGCAGTGCGTGCCGGCCAGCCGGTGGCGCGCGGAGAGACGCTGCTTACCCTCGAGGCCATGAAAATGGAGACCACGGTCCGCGCCGAGCAGGACGGGATCATCAAGGAGGTGCTGGCGAGGCCCGGACTGGCCGTGGACGCCAAGGATCTGTTGATCGTCGTGGAATAGTAATAGGATTGTCCGGGCGGCCCAGAGCTTGAGTCCCCGGAGTCCGAAATGAAATTGATTACTGCCATCATCAAGCCCTTCAAGTTGGACGACGTTCGTGCGGCGCTCTCGGAGCTCGGCGTGTCGGGTATGACCGTGACGGAGGTGAAGGGCTTCGGTCGCCAACGCGGCCATACCGAGCTCTATCGCGGAGCCGAATACGTCGTCGATTTCGTACCGAAGACTCGCATCGAGGTCGCGGTTAGGAACGAGCTCGTGGACCAGGTGATGGAGGCGATCGTGGGGGCCGCGAAGACCGGCAAGGTCGGCGATGGCAAGATCTTCGTGACAGACATCTTGCGGGTGTTGCGCATCCGGACGGGTGAGACCGACAACGCCGCATTGTAGAGCGACCGCAATTACCGGCAGGCGGGGCACGCGCGTCGCCGCTCACCGGCGCGTTCGCTCGCGACTACCGTCGGCGCCGTGAAATTCCCCGGCAGGCATCTTGCGCTCGCGGCCCTCGCCATGACGCTCGTGGCGCCCGGATTCGCGGCGAAGCTCACCGACAAGGAGCACACGAACATCGAGGAGCCGCGGCCCGCCGACGTGCCGAGCGACGCCGCGCTCGAGGCCGCCGGCGCGGTGATCGGGCGGATCGACATCGACATTCACAACATCTTCAACCGCGACGACCCGCGCGAAAGCAACAGCCTCTACCGGCTCGCCAACCACTTACACATCAAATCCAGGCGCCAAGCAATCCAGGCGCAGCTCCTGTTCAAGAGCGGCGATCGGTACCTTGGCCGAAAGCTCCAGGAGACCGAGCGCAACTTGCGCACGCTCCTCTTCGTCTACGACACTCACATTGTTCCGGTGCGCTACGCCGACGGCAAGGTCGACATCAAGGTGATCACCAAGGATGTCTGGACCTTGAGCCCCGGGGTTTCTTTGGGACGCGCCGGCGGCGTCACCAACACGAGCTACGACGTGCACGAGGAGGATCTGTTCGGCTGGGGTAAGAACGTGGAGGTCTCCCGCTCGAGCAACGTCGACCGTACCAGCAACGCGCTCACCTATTCGGATCCCAATCTCTTCGAGTCGCGCTGGACCGCGGCGCTCGCCTACGTCAATTCCACCGACGGAAAGCAGCGCTCGTTGCAGACGGGGCAGCCCTTCTATTCACTCGATACGACCTGGAGCACCCAGATCGTCGCGCAGACCTACGATCGCACGGTGTCGCGCTACTACCTGGGCAACATCGTCGATCAGTTCAACGACGATGAGAAGACCTATGAGCTCGCGGGCGGCATTTCCCGAGGCGAGACCGACGGCTGGGTGAAGCGCTGGCTGTTCGGCATTTATTACGACCAGAACCTGTTCGTACCGACCCCGAACACGACCTTGCCCGCCAAGCCATTGCCGCCCAACCGAACGCTGTCTTATCCGTTCGTCGGGTTCGACATCCTGCAGGACAGGTATGGGAAAGTCGCCGATCAGAACCAGATCGGCCGCACCGAGGATGTGTATTTCGGTACCGAGGTCACCGGGCAGCTCGGGGCGACCAGCC
>DATHCO010000057.1:0-3437 GCA_035319505.1 Steroidobacteraceae bacterium
GAGCCTCGTACTCGGGTTGGCTCGAATATTTCGAATGGATCGAGAAGCTGACACCCGTGTAGCTGTGGCCGTTGTCGTAAATCTTGACTCCCATCTTGTCGAAGAAATCGTAATTCGAGACGAACGGTAGGAATTGCTCGATCACCATCGGCTTGGGCGCCTCCGGCGGTTGGTCCTTCCACAATTCTCTGGCGGTCCCTGCGGAGGACTCGTGCGCGACCATCGGATGCATGGTGTCGTTCAGATTCTCGATGAACATCTTCCAATTGCAGTCGTGCAGGTAGCGCAGGGGCGCGCCGGCGATCTCGAGACGGCCGACCGGTGAGCGATCCGCCATGTTGTCGATCGAGGAGAGCGATTCGCCGAAATAGTCGGCGAACTCGGGGCCGTTCGGGCTCAAGCGAACGAACACGAAGCCCCGGTGGACCGCGAGCCCCGCGACGGCCGCGAGCCCCCGCGCGGCGGGGGATTCCTCGAAATCCGTGTTCGCGTAGCCCGACTTGAGCGGGATGGTCCGAAGCGTACCGTCCAGGCGGTACGTCCAGCCGTGGTAAGGACAGCGCAACACGCCCCCGCAGTTGCCCGCCGTGGCGCTCACGATCCGCGCACCGCGGTGAGCGCAGCGATTGTAAAGGACGCGCACCTCGCCATCCGCCGCTCGCGTCATCACGAGCGGCTGCCCCGCAATCTCGGTCGTGCAGTAGTCGCCGGGCGCCGGCACCTGCGAGTCATGACCGACATAGACCCAGGCCGAATGCCACAGCCGTTCCATCTCGAGCTCGAAGATCTCGCGGCTCGTGTACAGGTCCCGGTGAACCTCACCGCCGCGAACCAATGAGCGAAGGGCGCTTGGATTATCGCGGTATCGGGTCATGGATATCTCCTGAAATCAACCGAGCCCTCGACATTATCTCACCAGGCGCATCGCCGCTCATGAGGGCAGCCAGTCTGGCGCGACCAATCGGCGCTTGCCATCCGACGAGCGGGCAACCTCGGGCCCGTCGAGCTGCTCTCGGTCCCAGAGCTCGCAAGTGACCTCGCGGTGGCGCTGGTCGAGCGCCTCGCAATAATTCGTATATTTGCAGAGCCGTACCGCATCCCCACGCCCCAGGCGCACCTTCAGGAACCAATCGGGATCGGCAAGGGCCTGGCGGGCGAAACCGACGATATCCCCGGCGCCCGTGGAGAGCGCGGATTCGGCTTGCTCGAAATTGTGGATTCCCCCGGCCACGACGATGGGGGTCGCGTGGCCTGCGGCTCGCACTGCGGCGCGGATGCGACGCGCCGGCGCCAGGTTCCGTCCGTACGGACCGCTCGCGTCGGAGTAGTAGCTCGGCATGCATTCGTAGCCGCTCGGGCCGGTGTAGGGGTACACGGCCTCGCCGACCTTGGGCTGCTGTGCATCGTCGAATTTACCGCCGCGCGACAAGGAGATGAAATCGCTTCCGCCCGCCGCGAGCTCGGTTGCGAAAAATTGCGCATCGGCAACCGTCGAGCCGAGCGCAATGCACTCCTCCGTGAGCATGCGAAGCCCCACCACGAAGTCGGCGCCCAGACCGGCACGCACCGCCGCCAAGACTTCGCGAGGCAAGCGCACGCGCTCCGCGCGACTCCCTCCGTAACCGTCTCCTCGAGTATTGGTCGCCGACAGGAACGAGGACATGGTATAGGCATGGGCATAGTGGAGCTCGACCCCGTCAAACCCGGCCTCGCGTGCACGCGCAGCCGCCTGGGCAAACAGATCGGGGAGCACTTCGGGTAGCGCGGCGATGTGCGAGCGCTCGGTATCGGTGATGCGCTCGCGCGCGCCCCTCTCGAGCGCCTCGAGCTCGCGCACGGTGAGCACGCTCTTGAGCTCGCCGGTGTCGAGCTGCGCGAGCCGCGCGCGCACCGCATCGTCCGGCGCTTCTGCCATACCGAGTGCAAGGCGATGCGCGGGGGTAATCGTCAGGAATCGCTCGAAGAATTTCCTCGGCTCGGGGCGCCTGCGCACCGCGAGAAAGTCGATCAGCTGGATGAAGAGCCGGCTCTCGCCGCCGCTCGCGCGCCGCACGATATCGACCAGCGTCCTGAGGCCCGGGATGAATCTCGCATCGCCGATCCGCAGCAGCGGCCCGCTGGCCACATCGCGGATGCCGGTCGCCTCGACCACGATAGCCCCCGGGCGCCCGCGCGCGAAGCGCTCGTACCAGGCGAGGATGTTGGGCGTGACGAAGCCCTCCTCGGTCGCGCGCCAGGGAACCATGGCGGGAACCCAGGTGCGGGTCTTGAGCTCGAGCGCACCGACGCGAATCGGCTGAAACAGCGCTGAGCGCGCCGCTTCTGCGGCGCTCGGCCAGCGGCCCGGCTGGGCGTCGTGCCGGATACGCGCGGGCGGTCTCCACATGGCCATGACGCGCGCTACCTCCTCACGCGTCCGGCAAGACCGCCGTCGCCTCGATCTCGACCTTGGCCTCCGCCTCGATGAGCGCGGAGACCTCGACCACGGACATGGCGGGAAAATGTCGGCCCATGACCGCGCGATACGCCGCCCCGATCTCCGGCAGCTCATCGAGATACTCTCGACGACTGGTGAGATACCAGGTCAGTCGAACGATGTGCTCCGGCCGCCCGCCGGCCTCGGCCAGCACGCGCAGCACGTTCGCGAGCGCCGCGGCCACTTGCGGGGCGAGACGGGTATGCACGAATCTCTGCTCCGCGTTCCAGCCGACCTGGCCCGCGATGAATACCTGCGTTCCGCGCGCCGCGATGCCGTTCGAGTATCCGCGCGGGCGCGCCCAGCCCTCGGGTTGCAGCACTTTGTGGCTCACTTGAGCACCTCTCGCCCGATGATGAGCTTTTGCACCTCCGTCGCGCCCTCGTAGATTCGAAGGCTGCGGATCTCCCGATACAGACGCTCGACGATCGAGCCGCGCTCGACCCCTCGCCCCCCGAACATCTGCACGGCCCGGTCGATGACCTGCTGGGCGGACTCGGTCGCCGTCATCTTGGCCATGGCGGCGGCGAGCGTCACCGGTCGCCCCGAATCGCGCAACCAGGCGGCGCGATAGGTCAGGAGCGCCGCTGCATCGATGGCGGTCGCCATGTCGGCGAGCGCCGCCTGCGTCAACTGAAAATCCGCGAGCGCCCTTCCGAAGAGCCGTCGCTCGGCGGCGTAACCCAACGCCTCATCGAGCGCGCGGCGCGCAAATCCGGTCGCCGCGGCCGCTACCGAGGAGCGGAACACATCGAGCGTGCGCATGGCGATCTTGAACCCTTCACCCTCGGCTCCGATGAGGCGCGCTGTCGGGATCCGGCAGCGCTCGAGCTTGAGCTCGGCCATCGGATGCGGTGCGTTCACCTCGATGCGTCGCGCGAGCGATAAGCCCGGGTCGGATGCCTCGACGACGAAGGCACTGATGCCCTGCGCGCCCGTGCTGCCGTCGGGACGCCGCTCA
>DATHCO010000058.1:0-7860 GCA_035319505.1 Steroidobacteraceae bacterium
GCCAGCGCCGCCACGACGCCAGCTCCGATGTACAGGGTCGCAGTCGCGATGTGGGTATCCCGTCTCGACTTGATGAGCAGATTCCAGCTCGCGTGCAGCAGCGCGCCGAACAGGACCACCGACAAGACGACGGAATTCAACGGCCAGCCGCAACGTGGGGTGGATCGACCGCGCTCCCGCTCTTCATCGCCCGAGCTCGGGCATTGCCCCCTTGCATCCGTAGAGCCGCATGAACGCCTCGACGGCTCGTGCGATCTGGGAGCGAATCTCTTCGGCGCTGAGCCCGGGAATCAGATTCAAAATGAACTTGAGATGTTGCGCACCCTTACACAGGCTCAGGAACTGCTCGGCAGCGAGCGCGCAGTCCGGCACTTGGAGTTGTCCGCGGGCGTTGGCGGCCGATAGATACGCCTCCAGCCCACGGCGTCCCCGGGCCGGTCCGACCTCATAGAAGATGCGGGCGAGCTCGGGCGTGCGATGCGCCTCGGCGGCGAGAATCCGGAAGAGCTTCACGGTTCGCTGCGCGTAGAGGTGGTCGAGGTAGCGCTCGCCGAGCGCGGTCAAGGTCCCCGCGGGGTCCCCCTCGCTCGTGGGCTCGAGGATGTGCTCCGCCGCCGGTCCGCACATGTCACGCACCAGCGACTCAAACAATTCCTCCTTACTTTTGAAGTAGTTATAGAGAGTTCCTTTCGATCCGCCGAGGCGTACTGCGATCGCTGACATGGAAGTCGCGGAGTATCCGTGCTCGAAGAACACGTCGCGCGCGACACTCAGGATGTGCTCTCGGCGCTGGTCGCGGTTGCACAGGGCGGCGGCTGCGGTTCTCACCATACTGTACGGCTAATTGTTGACCTTCGCGGTCGCTTTGGGGATAGTATCACAAAAAAATGGGATGACCGTACGGTATGGTCATCGGTGGACCTATGCGAAATGCTTGCCCATTGAGCCTCACGCCGCTGCTCGCCGTCGCCGCCCTCCTCTCGGCCGCCGGCTGCGCAACAGTCCCCGACACCGGCATCACGCCCGATCCCAAAGCGGCCGCCGCCCTCACGACGGCCGACAGCTTTGCTGCGCCCGCTGCCGATTGGCCCGCCGCGCGTTGGTGGGGCGCCTATGGGGACCCGCAGCTCAGCGCATTGATCGAGGCGGCTCTCGAAGGCACGCCGAGCCTTGCACAGGCCGAGGCGCGTATCCGCAAGGCCCAGGCGAGCGTCGCCGAGGGGAAGTCGAGCCTCTCGCCCTCGCTCGAGCTCGATGCCAACGGCGGGGAAGTCAAGCAAAGCGTGAACCAGGGATTTCCGCCGCAGTTCGCCCAGTACTTGCCGCGCGGCTATCACTCCTCGGGCTACCTCGCGTTCAAGTTTGATTATGAATTCGACTTCTGGGGCAAGAACCGCTCGGCGATTGCGGCCTCGGTTTCCGAGCTACGCGCTGCCAAGGCCGATGCCGCTGAAGCACGGCTGGCCCTCTCGACGGGAATTGCCCTCGCGTATGCGGATCTGAAGCGTCTGTATGCGGAGTACGACGTCGCGGCACGCACCGTGGAGGTCAGAGAGCAGACCGTCGATCTCGTGTCGCGCCGAGTCCAGAACGGGCTCGACACGCGCGCCGAGCTCAAGCAGGCGCAGGCGAACCCCCCTGCGGCCCGCGCCCAATTGGCGGCGCTCGAGGAGGAAATCACGCAAGCTCGCGACCGCATCGCCGCGCTCATGGGAGCCGGACCCGATCGCGGCCTGTCGATCGCCCGCCCAGGCCCCGAGCAGCTCAAGGCCTTCGGGCTCCCAGCGCGCCTCGCCGCCGATCTTCTCGGCCGCCGGCCCGACGTGGTCGCGGCACGTTGGCGCGCCGAGGCCGCCGCGAAGCGCATCCGCGTGGCGCGGGCACAGTTCTACCCGAACATCAACTTGGCCGCCTACGTGGGCCAACAGGCGCTCTTTGCGAATCTGCTGTGGCGAGGCAGCTCGCAGATCGGTAGCGTCGAGCCGGCCATCTCGCTGCCGATCTTCGAGGGCGGCCGCTTGCGCGCGCAATACCGCGGCGCGGTCGCCGATTATGACGATGCGGTCGCCACTTACGACGCGACGCTCGTGTCGGCCCTGCAGCAAGTCGCGGACGT
Source organism: Steroidobacteraceae bacterium (assembly GCA_035319505.1). GTDB lineage: Bacteria > Pseudomonadota > Gammaproteobacteria > Steroidobacterales > Steroidobacteraceae > Bog-1198. The sequence goes on from DATHCO010000058.1 coordinate 2,117, forward strand.
CGTCGCAAGCGAGCGAGCGCTCGTGACCCGGCTCGAGCAGAGCCGCGAGGCCCTTGCAGCGAATGAGGAAGCCTACCAGCTCACCCGCATGCGCTACGAGGGCGGGCTGTCGAACTATCAATCCGTGCTGCTCGCAGAGGATGCCGTGCTGCAATCGCGCGTGACGATTGCCGACCTCGATGCACGCGCGTTCACCCTGGACGTCCAGCTGGTGCAGGCCCTCGGCGGCGGCTACACGCAAACCTAACTCTTGCCTTTCAGGATCACCCATGTCCGAATCCCAGACGGCGCGCAATCCGCAAGTCACCCCGATCGGCGCCTCCCCGGTGTCCCCGCTGCCGAAACTCGGGGCGGCACCCCCCGGCGCTGCACCGGGCGCCGAGAACGCCGACGCCACGACAAAGCGCAAGCGCCTCTTTGGCATTCTCGCGATCGTCGTCCTGATCGCCGGTGGGGTCGCCGGGCTCTGGGTGTGGCTGACCGCCGATCGAGTGAGCACCGACGACGCATATGTCGATGCGGACCTCGTGCAGGTCACCCCGCTCTATGGTGGCCCCGTCGCGAAGTCCTACGTGAGCAACACCGACACGGTCAAGAAGGGACAGCTCCTCGTGCTCCTGGACGATGCCGATGCCAAGCTGGCGCTCGCGCAATCGAAGGCGGAGCTCGGTCAGATCGAGCGCCGCGTGCGCGGCTACTTCGCCAACGACGAAGCCTTGGGCGGTCAGGTCAACTCCCGTGAGGCCGACATCGCCGGAGCGGAGGCGAGGCTCGCCAGCGCCAAGGCCGACTACGAGCGGGCGCGCATCGACCTCGAGCGGCGACAAGCGCTCGCCGACTCGGGCGCCGTGTCCGGCGATGAGCTCACCTCGGCCCAGAATGCCTTCGCCACGGCAAAGGCCAGTCTGCAATCCGCGACTGCTGCGCGTGCGCAGGCAATCGCGCAAAAGACGGCGGCGATCGGACAGCGCGCGGTCAACAAGGCGCTCTTCGAGGGCACGAGTGTCGATACCAACCCGGAGGTGGCTGCGGCGCGTGCCAAAGTCGAGCAGGCGGAATTGAATCTCGTGCGAACCCGCATCGTGGCTCCCGTGGATGGCGTGATCGCCAAGAACGACGTTCAAGTCGGCCAGCAAGTGCAACCCGGGCAGCAGTTGATGACCATCGTGCCGATCAGCGCCGTGTATGTGGATGCCAACTACAAGGAAGCGCAACTGCGCAAGGTGCGCGTGGGGCAGCCCGCCGTGTTGACATCGGATCTTTACGGCCGATCGGTCAAGTTTCACGGCGAGGTCGCCGGCATCGGCGGTGGTACGGGAGCTGCGTTCGCGCTCATTCCCGCGCAAAACGCGACCGGCAACTGGATCAAGGTAGTGCAGCGTCTACCCGTGAGAATCGCCCTCGATCCGCAGGAGCTCAACGCGCACCCCCTGCGCGTCGGTCTCTCGATGGAGGCCGAAATCGACACCTCTCGGCGCTAAAGATGGCTGACACTCGCAATCCAACTGACGCGCGCAATCAGATCGCGCACGAGGAGTTCTCGCCGATGAGCGGCGCGCCGCTCTGGCTCGCGGGCGGGCTCTTGGCGCTGTCGAACTTCATGGTGGTGCTCGACATCACGATCACCAATGTGTCGGTGCCGAATATTGCCGGCGGTCTTGCGGTCTCTCCGGATCAGGGCACCTGGGTGATCACCTCCTATGCCGTCGCCGAAGCGATCGTCGTTCCCTTGAGCGATTGGCTCGCCAAGCGCTTTGGGGCGGTGCGGCTGTTCGTCGCGGGAATCCTGGGGTTCGGCATCTGCTCGGCGTTGTGCGGGCTCGCGCCATCGCTCGGCGCACTGGTGACATCGCGCATTCTGCAGGGCCTTTCGGGTGGGCCGATGATGCCGCTGTCGCAGACGCTCTTGCGCCGCATCTTTCCCGCGTCCAAGCAACCTGCGGCTCTCGGGCTGTGGTCGATGACCACCGTGGTGGCGCCGATCGCGGGACCGCTGCTCGGCGGTGAGCTGGTTGACACGCTGGGATGGCCGTGGATCTTTTTCATCAATGTGCCGGTTGCGGCGCTCGTCGGGATACTGGCCTGGCGGCTCCTCGCCGCCAGGGACACGCCGACCGAGCGCAAGCCCGTGGACTTCGTAGGTCTGGCACTGCTCATCACCTGGGTCGGCGCGCTGCAGATCATGCTCGACAAGGGCAAGGATCTCGACTGGTTCGGCTCCCGCTTCATCGTCACGCTCGCCGTGATTGCGGCGATCGGCTTCGCCGCGTTCCTGATCTGGGAGATGACCGATGCCCATCCGATCGTGGATCTGCGCGTGTTCCGTCATCGCGGGTTCGCGGCATCCGCCGCCGTGATGACCCTCGGTTACGGGTCGTTTTTTTCCGCCGTGGTGCTGCTGCCTTTGTGGCTGCAGATCAATCTCGGCTATACCGCCATGTGGGCGGGTCGCGCGATGGCGTGGCAGGGCCTGTTCGCAGTCGCCCTGTCACCCGTCGTCGCGCGCCTGACGGCGACGCGCGATGCGCGGGCATTGGTGACTGTGGGCATGCTGACCTTCGCCGGGCTCAACCTGTGGCGCAGCACCTTCACAACGGACGTCGGTTTCTGGAACATTGTGTGGCCGCAGGTGGGCCAGGGCTTCGCGGTGCCGTTTTTCTTCATCCCCTTGATGAGCGTGGCGCTGGGCTCGGTGCCGGTGCGCGAGACCACGGCGGCCGCCGGACTTCTCACGTTCATGCGATCGACAGCGGCCGCTTTCGCAACCTCGATTACCACCACGCAGTGGGCCAGTATCGCGACGGATCGGCGCGTGGAGATCGCGGGGGCGTTGAACGGTGCGCGCAGCATGATCGATACGATGACCCATGCCGGCAGCTCAGCCGCCCAGGCGCTGCGCGAGCTCGACGCCTTGGTCGAGACCCAATCGGTCATGCTCGCCACCGACCGTGTGTTTCTCGCCACCTCGTTCCTCTTCGTGCTGGCCGCGCTCACGGTTTGGATCGCTCCGAAGCCCGCGCGTGCCCCCGCTGCGGGCGGTCACTGACCGGGCTTGCGCCCTCGCCCGCTTCGCGAGGCCGCCGCAGGCGTCTCACGGGGCCCCGGGCATTTGGCTCGACGAGACGGGTATTTCACTTAACGGGAGCGTCGGGGCTTTTGTCGCAGCCGAGGTCCAATCGCCGTACAATCGGGCCATGGCGCCGGACGTGAAACAGGGTGCCGGGCATGGATAGGCGCATCCTCTGGGCAGTGGGCGGGTTCGTCGCGGGCGCGGCGCTCGCGACTGCCATCGGCTTGACTGCCGCAACGCGGGCCTCGGGCGACAAGGCACCGCCGACCCCGCCGCCGAGCCCTCGATCGGCATCGCTGACTTCGCCCGATCCGCTGCCCGGCCCCGCAGGAGCGAGCGCGGAGAACAGCGCTGGGAATTCAGCGTCCGAGCCCCTGACTCCCCCTGACGCTTCCCCAGCCATACCCCCGGGTGCGGACTCCACCTCTCTGCCGTCCTCGACGGCCGGGGCGGACTTTCCCGCGGTGGCCGCGAGCGCGCGGCCGACTTTGCCGCCCGGTCAGGTCTGGCAATGCGTGAGCGCCGGCCAACGGGTTTTCTCCGATACGCCGTGCGGCGAGCATGCCTCGATCCGGCAGCTCAGCGAGCTCAACCTCATCGACCTCGCCTCTCCACCCGCCTACGGCCAGGGTCCGCTCTACCCGCCCCCGCCGCCCTCGGCCGCGTACGCCCCCGACCTCGGGGGCGACGCGTACGCGGACCAAGACCTGTCTGCGGGCCCAGGGGTCATCGTGATCCACGAGCGGGGACGACACGACCATCTTCCTCGCCACCCCCACAACGAGCGGCCGCGTAGATACTAATCGTCGATCAGGCTGCTCAGGAGTCCGACGACCGCGGCTGCCCCTGCGCGTTGCACGAGATCCGAGCCGATGCTCTGGAGGGACAGGCCGACGTCCGTGAGCCCCTCATCCTGCTCGATGCGCGATACCACCCAGTCGAATTTTCCGCTGGTGACCGCAGCCTTGCAGTAACGGCATTCCCCGATTTGGTTGAGCACGAGAGGAGCGCCACAACGGGGGCAGGTATTCTCGAGCGTGCCCGGTTTTTGCGTCGTGGCGACGCCGACGGAGCGCTGGAACGTCCAGTCCTCGGTGAACGGCCGCACCGTACGATCGCCGAACACGATCCTGTTCTCTCGGTCGACTTCGAAATCCGCCGCGCAAGCCGTGATCCGCACCGTCAGATCATCGAAAACCCGGCCGTGCACGATCTGGAGGGGCTCGATCCCCCGCACCGACAACTGTTCCATGACGTTGCGCCGACCCTCCGCCGTCATGGTCTCGAGCTGCGCACGCCAGCTGAAGTAGGCGCCGGGACTCAGGAACGCACGGCCGGCGTCCAAGTTCTGCCGGCACCATGCGTCCTGCAACGTGAGGAACGCCGCCTTGACTCGACCTTGAAAGGCATCCATCGCGAAGCTCGGGTCGGTCGCACGCAATCTTGAGATGCCCTCCGCGACGCTCGCCGCGGTGACACCGAAGGGAGAGCCGCCCGAGTACCCGATGAACGGCGCGCTCTCGACGGCCGCAACGACCCAGTCCACGGTCCCGTTGGTGATGCTCGCGCGGCAGTGCGCACACGTGCCGTCCAAACCGAGCCGCAGCTCGGCTCCGCACACGGGACAGCGCACGGCAACGACGCCGCCGTTCACGGGAGTACGCGCTGCGGCTGCGCGGGTGAAGCTCCAGCGCTCGCCGTGGCGCTGGTCTGCGCCCTCATCGGAGAGCACCCGATTGGCGTCGTCGAGGAGCTTCGCGCGATAGACCAGATCGAAGTGAACTTGAATGCGCTGACCCGAAGCATCGCATTGGGCGCTGTCGATGTGCAGCGCGCGCACGTTGAGACTCTCCAGCAGCGCGTGCTGATGGCGTGTCTCGGCGAGCGTGATGCTATTCGAGACCGCCGCGAATACGGCATCGCTCAAGTAGGGCCGGATCGCCGCCGGATCGTTGTGCTGAATACCGCGCTTGACGAGAAAGAAAACCATCTCCGCCCGCTGCAAGAAGAGCTCGAGCTCGAACAGCGGATCGATTTTGCGAATCTCGTCGATCGCGGCGGGCAGGCTCGGAGCGAATGGCGCACTGAGCGCGGCTTCCCCGCCGCTCCGGCGCATGGCGGCCGCCCCGATCGCCGCCCCGATCGCCGCCACGACCGCCTGCGAGCCGGCTGGCGATGCCCGCATTGCCGGTGTCGGCGCTCGCCGACCCATGCGCCGAAACAGGTACAGGATGACGAAGACGAGGATGAGAACGGCGATCACCCCGCTCAGCGATCCCCCCGAGCCGCCGCTCAGGTGCACGGTGTGACCGCCCGATGCATGAGCGGACGAGCCGCCCGAATGACCCCCTCCGCCGGCCCGTCCGAGCACCTTGCCCGCGGCGCCCACCGCGGTTATCGCCCAACCCGCAGCCAACGCGGTGGAGCGCCTCATGGCGCGAGCGCGCTTCCGCAGTTCGCACAGAATTTGGCGCCGGGTGCAGCGGCCGTACCGCACTCGGTACAGTGCGCGGTCTTCGGCGCAAGCGCGGTGCCGCAGCTCGAGCAAAATTTGGCTCCCGGGGCATTCGATGCCTGACAGTGGGTGCAGATGATGACGCCGGCAGCCGACGGTACCGGTCCGATTGGCCGCGGTGGGGTTTGAGGTCCGCCGCCCGCCCCCGGTCCAACGCCG
>DATHCO010000059.1:0-6283 GCA_035319505.1 Steroidobacteraceae bacterium
GTGCGCGGATTGGGCCTGCCGGATGAGGCCGGGCGCCGGCTTGCGGCAGTCGCAGCGATCGTCCGGGCTGTGCGGACAGACGTAGATTCCATCGAGGAGCACATCGAACCGGGCGAGCATCTGGGTCAAGCGCTCGTGCACTCGGGCGAGCTGCCCGAGATCGAAACGTGCGCGCCCGATCCCCGACTGGTTGGTGAGGAGACACAGGCCCCACCCTGCCTCTTGCAGCCGTCGCAAGGCGGGAGCGGCGCCCGGGAGGAGCTCCAGTTGCTCGGGGTCGGAGAGGTACGACTTTTCGACGATCACGGTGCCGTCGCGGTCGATGAGGACGAATCGCTTCATGAGTCTTCGAATTATGACAGCGACGGGTCGCGACGCTCAACGCGCGCTGCGCTTCAGTGCGCGCGCGCGCCGATGGCGCTCGAGGGCGAGGTCGATGAGCCGGCTCACGAGCTCGGTCGGCGAGACGCCGGCAAGGGCCATGAGCTTCGGGTACATCGAGATGGCGGTGAAGCCGGGGATGGTGTTGATCTCGTTGATCAATAGCTTTCCCGCAGGGGTCAGGAACATATCGACTCGCGCCATGCCCGCACACTCGAGCACCTCGAACGCGCGCAGCGCGAGCGTCTGCGCACGAGCGAGGCTCTCCGCGGGGATGCCCGCGGGAATCTCCAGACGCGCGCCGCCCTCGTCCACGTACTTCGCGTCGTAGGAGTAAAAGCCATCCCGATGCTCGACCACGATCTCTCCCGCGCCCGACACCGTCGGCGGATGGCCATCGAGCACCGCCAGTTCGATCTCGCGGCCGACGACGGCCGCCTCCGCGAGCACCTTGGTGTCGAATTCGAAGGCATGGCGGATCGCTGCCGGCAGCTGCGCGGCGCTCGCGACCTTGCGCACGCCGACCGAGGAGCCTGCGTTGGCAGGCTTGGTGAACATCGGAAACCCGAGAGTCTCGATCTCGCGAAGCGCGCCCGCCGGATCCCGATCGAAGAGGTCCCGGCGCAGGGTGCGAAATTCGGCGATCGGGACATCCGCCTCGCGCAACAGCCGCTTCATCACGTCCTTGTCCATTCCGATGGCGGAGCCGAGGATTCCCGCGCCGACACAAGCGATCCCCGCGACTTCGCACAGGCCTTGAATCGCGCCGTCCTCGCCGAGCGTGCCATGCAGGACGGGAAATATGACGTCGAGTTGGGTGGGCCGCGACGCGGCATCGCTTCCCGCGGGCCCCAGGGCGGGCACTGGCAAGCCGGGCTGCAAACTCACTCGGCGCGGGTCGGTCGGGCCGCAGAGCAGGTCTCGCTCGTCCTGCATGAGCCAGCGGCCGTCCTTGCCGATGCCGACAAGGACCGGCTCGAAGCGATTGCGATCGAGCGCTGCCACGACGTTGCGCGCCGACAGAATCGAGATCTCATGCTCGGTGGACTGGCCACCGAGAAGAACGCCGACGCGGAGCTTCGCGGTTCGAGACATGCGGGCTGGCTCACGGGTGAAGGGAGGACGAGCGAATTGTTTAGCATACTCTCACCGTCATGGACGAGCCCTGCGTCTCACATACGGCGGCTGCCTTTCGCGACACCCGTTACTCTGCCATCTGACTTTGAACCGCGTTCGGGTGAATCAAGCTAACATCGGCGAACCTTGCTCGGAGAACACAACAATGGAGCGACGCCGACTATTGTCACGGTTTGCCGCCTTTCCATTGCTGGCCGGGGTCGCGGCCAGCATATCGAATGCAGCACCGCTTGAGCCAAGAAAGAAATTAAGAATCATGATGAAGAGCGCCTGGGGCTCCGACGACCCAACGAAGGCTGCGTTTCCATTCCTGCATGGGAATGCCTTAGCCGAGGCCGGCCACGAGGTGCAGATCTTCCTGCTAGGCGAAGCCGTGTCACTCATGCGCCAATCCGTAGCTGCGGCCGTAATCCCAGTCGGCTGGCCGCCGCTCGCGGATGCTCTGCACACGGCAGTGGCCAACAAGATTCCGATCTACGCATGCGGCGCGTGCAGTCGAGCTCGTGGTGTTACGGATTCAGATCTTTCGGTGTGGGAGGCGAAATTCGGAAACCCCACCATCTTCGTACAATTGGTCGAATGGGCTGACCGCGTGATTACCGAATGATTCTGAGGTCTCGGTCCGCTACCTAGCCGCACAGGCATCGCGCCAGGACGTTCTTCAGCCGGCAGTCACGCTCAAAACAGCGTCGATCGGCGATGCAAGGCGGCGAACACGCTGCGTCGCATCAAGGTGACGACCCAGTGCATCGGGTCGTGAGCTCTCGGAGTGCCCGAAACAGAGCCCTGTTACGAGGCCAACGCCTTCAGTTTTTCCTTGTCGGCATCAGAGGGCATGTGTTTCAGATTGAGTATGACCGACGCGAGCGTCTTTACCGAGCTGGACGCCTTGTCATCCTTGACGATGGCTTCAAGTTTCGGCTTATCCGCAGCCGCCACCGTATGTTGCACGTCCATCAGAGCCTGAGCCACGGTGCGCTCATCCTTGGTCGCTGACATGTCGTCTGTGATCTGCTTCAGCGACTGTTTGTCGGCATCCGTAGGGAAATGCTGAAGATGCAGGAGTATTGCGGCCATGGTGTGCACAGCCTTGCTCTCCGCGGCGTGTATCACGGTCGAAGCGAAGCCAAGGAACAGAACGGCCGGCGCGATAGCTATCCGATACTTCATGGGTATCTCCGGTCGATTCGTCATCTTCTTATTGACTGCTCGCCGCTATGATGCGCTCCGAGCTGTTCTCGGGCAAGACGGGCGCGCGGGCGAGCGCGGCGAAGGCCCGCACCGCCGCGCCCTGCGCCCAGGGCGAGGGCTCCGTCGGGCAATGCTCGTAGGTGCGGATATCCCAGCTCGGCAGCACATCGGCAGTGGCACCCGTGTAGGTGCCGTCGTCGCTGAGCGCGCGACGACATGCGCTGATCGCGCGCTCAAGCACTGACGCGGGAAGGACCGCGAGCCCGGCTGCCGCCGGATGCAGCGCAGCGGCGACATAGAAGGCCGCAGTGGACGTCTCGCTGTCGGCGGGCGCGTGATCGAGCACTGCTGGCCAGTGGCCGTCGGCCTGTTGCGTGCCTGCAAGACGCTGCAAGACGTCTGCGGCGAGGCGCTTGGCCTCGTCCAAGCCCTGCGCGCTCGTCAATCCGACGCCGCTCACGAGATGCACGAGATCGAGTAGGCCGAGCGCCGCCCATCCCATGCCGCGCGTCCAGGCGACGTCGTTGTTGCGCTTGCGCACGGGATCGAACCATTGGCTCCAACCGGCGCGCGAGCGCAGCACGTGCATGCCGTCGAGTGCGATTTGCACCGCTTTGTCGGCGAGCCGCGAATCCTCCTTCCACCGCGCCGCCATCGCATAGGTCGCAGGCAGATGGTAGAGGGCGTCGATGCACAAGCCATGGCGGAATAGCGGGCGATGGGGCTCGAGAGCCGGCACCGCTCCATGAGCTCTCGGCAACGCCTCGAGCAGCGAGAGCATGCGATTTCCCGCCTCCGTGGGCAGCTCGCCCTCCATCACCAGTCGAATGATCGTCCCTCCCGGCGCCAATGCGTCATCGAAGTTCGGCGGGCAGTGTCGATGCCAGCGCCAGAGGGTCTCGAGCACGTGCTCTCGATAAGGTCCGAGCCCCAGCGTATCGGCCTCCATCAGCCCGTCGACCGCGATCGCATCTCCCCAGTACCAGCAATGAAACCGCCAATCGGTCGTGCGCTGCGCCGTGCGGCGCAGCGCCTCCCGCGCTCGGGTCGAGGTGTCGGCGTTCATCATCGGATGCTCTGCGTGAGTCTGGATTCGTTTCGAGTGCTGCAACTGTTCTGGCGCCGTCGCCGTGGTGCTGCGCCTCGGTCGCAATACAGTTTGCCATGAACGGCCCCGGGCGGTACTGGCCGGCGAGCGCGCGAGCAGCGAGAGTCTTGCTCACCATTTCGCCCGCGGCAGCCCGTCGCGCGGGGAGAGAGTGAGGAGGAGATCGTGACGGCTTCGAGATGGCTTGGGTTTCATCGGGGCGACTACCGGGTGCTCTTGATGGATGTGGCGCTGCACTTCGGGTTCCTGCTCGGGGCGATGCTCGCGCTCACCCCGGGTGCGGTCGCACAGCCCGGAGCGGCTGCGCCTAGCGCGACGGTTCACTATCGCAGCGAAGAGCTCGAGACCGACGTGGGCCTGCGCGCCGTGCTCGATCGCATCCAGCGTGGCACCCTACCCCTGCGCGATCAATGGCCGGCGCTCGTTGAGGAAACTGACGAGTAGCGGATCCGCCGCATACGCCGAATTGAAGCGCAGGTAGTCGCGGCTCCCGCCGCTGATCGAGAACATCGGGCCTGCCGCGAGCAGAATGCCCGTCCGCCTCGCATGGGCGGCGAGCTCCTCGGCATCGAGCGGAGACGGAAGCCGAGCCCAGAGAAACATGCCGTCCGAGGGCACATGCTCGATGCATAGGCCGGCCTCGCGCAGCCGCTCGACAGCTCGCGATCGGGCGCTTGCGAGCTTATCGCGCAGCCGCTGCACGTGTTTGCGATAGGTTCCGCTCGCGAGCACCTCGCGCAGCACACACTCGATCAAGGCTGACCCGGTGAGCACGCTCACGATCTTCGCTTCGATGAGCGGCGCCACCAGCGCTTCCGCCACGGCGAGGAAGCCGACACGCATCCCGGGACTCAGGATCTTGGAATAGCTTCCGACGTACAGCACCCGGCGCAGCTCGTCGATTTGCGCGAGCGATACGCGATGCGAGGTGGCAAAATCGGTGTACACGTGATCCTCGACCACGAGAAAGCCGTGCTTCTCGGCGAGTGACAGCACCGCGTGGCAGTTGGCCGGCGATGCGCTGACTCCGGTCGGGTTGTGCACCAGTGTCTGCGTGAAGAACATCCGCGGCCGGTGCAGCCGCGCGGCCTCCTCGAGAGCACCGATGTCGGGGCCGTCGGGGCATCGAGGAACCGACACCAGCTGCAACCCGCGCGCCTTGAGCTGCGTCGGCAGCACGAAGTAGCCTGGGTCATCGACGAGGACCGTGTCGCCGGGCGCGAGGAGCTTGCGCGCAATCAGGTCAAATGCCTGCGAGGCTCCCGCCGTCACCACGATGTTGTGTGCCGCGGCCGGAACGCCCTCGAGGTGCAAGCGCTGCGCCAAAAGCTCGCGCAGAGCCCCGTCGCCTTGCGATGGCGCTCGCCCCTGGGTCGCAGCGCTGCACGCCATTTTCGAAAGCGCCGATGCCGGTATGGCATCGGCATACCAGCTCGCCGGCAGGAATCCGGCCCCCGCAGGCACGCGGATGTCGCGCGCATCGGTCGCACTGTGAGCGAAATGGATTCCGGGATCCGCATGCACAGGCGGCCCCAGCTCAACCTCCACCGGCATCTTGAGCTCGCGGCGGACCGCGACGAAGTGCCCGGACCCGCGGCGGGACTCGATCAGGCCACGCGCCAGCAATTTTTCGAATGCGGCGGTCACCGTGAAGGCGCTGACCCCGGCGCGCCGCGCGAGCAGGCGAATCGAGGGCAGGCGCGTTCCTTCCGCCAGGCGGCGCGATTCGATGAGCGAGCTGAGCTCCTCGACCAGCTGATCCGCGAGCGGAACAGCCGAGCTTCTCACGACGTGAAACACCTCAGCCTCGCGTGAGCACGCGCCGCGCGATGTCCAACGCGTCGGAGAATCCTGCCGCCTCGGCAACCAACCCGACGCGAAAGTGCTCCGGCGCGTCGAAGCAATCGCCCGGCACGATGAGCACGCCCTCGCGCGCGAGGGCTTGGCACATGGGACGCGAATCGCGCCCATCGAGCCACCACGGAAACGACACGGTTCCTCCCTGCGGAGGGGCCCATCCGATGCGGTCGCGATGCTCATCCATGAAGCGCTCGAGACTCGCAAGGTTGGCCCGCGCGACTTCGCCGAGGCGCGCGAGCACTTCATCGGCGTGTGCCAGCGCATGAGCGCCGAGCGCCTCCGTCAAGGGAGAGCTGGAGATCGTGAAATAGCTTCGAAGATCGATCAATTGCTCGCGCCGCTTGGCATCCCGTTCGATGATCCAGCCGAGGCGAAGGCCGGCGAGCGAGAGGGCCTTGGAGAAGTCGCTGATCACCACGGCATTCTCGATCTTCGCCGCCGACGGCCTCCGTGCGCCGAAATAAAGGGGGTGATATACCTCGTCGACGAGCAGCACTACCCCACGCGCGCGCAGCGCGCCCGCGAGTCGCGCGAGCTCCGCGTGCTCCATGACGGAGCCGGTGGGGTTGTGGGGCGTATTGACCAGCGCGAGCCGCGTCGTCTCAT
>DATHCO010000060.1:0-9550 GCA_035319505.1 Steroidobacteraceae bacterium
GTCGGCACCGGCGCTGGGGCTTTGGCGAGGGGTACGGCGCTCTCACGCGCGGACGCCGGAGGGGCTGTGACCGAGGGCGCCGCGGCGGCAGCCGGCGCGCTGCCCACCCGGGCGGCCGGGGGTACCGTCGATGCCGGCGCATCCTTGGCGGCGAGAAAATTCACCACATCTGCTTTCGAGACGCGTCCGTCCGTCGCTAATCCGATGAGCGACTTCGCATCGACTTTGTTCTCCTCCGCCACCCGCTTGGCCGCGGGACTCAGTTTCACCGTCCCCTCCCCGGCCGCTGCGCCCGCCGCAGCGTCGGCGGTTCCGCCCGTGGCCGCGCGGCCGAGGCCTGGCGCGGGGGCGGTCGAGGCCGCAGCCGCAGGACCCGTCGTGGCCGATGTCGACGCAGCGCCGATCGTGGCGGCCGCGGACTCCTCGAGCAAGGCCAAGAGCTGCCCGCTCGTCACCGTCGTGCCGTCGGTCACCTTGATGGCACTCAAGACCCCCGCGGCCGGAGCGGGCACCTCGAGGACGACCTTGTCGGTCTCGAGGTCGACCAGGTTTTCGTCCCGTGCCACCGCCTCGCCCGGCTTCTTGTGCCAGGACACCAGCGTCGCGTCGGCCACCGACTCCGGCAGCTGCGGTACACGCACTTCAATGGTCATGAGCCGGTCCTACTCTGAGCGGGGATGCGCAGCGTCTGCCGCGAGGCCTCCTCCGGCGGCAGCCCTTGGAGCGCCGCGGCCACCAGGCCCTTCTGCTGCTGCTCGTGCAGAGCCACGATTCCCGTGGCGGGTGCGGCGGCCCCCGCGCGGCCCGAGTACAAGAGCACATCCTTCGAGCCGAGTGGCGCCTGCAGGCGGTGGCGGATCTGATACCAGCTGCCTTGATTCTGCGGCTCCTCCTGACACCACACGATCTCGCGAGCATTTTCATACCGGCGAAGGATGGCCTCGTACTCTTCGGACGGAAACGGGTAGAGCTGCTCGAGGCGCATGATGGCAACCGATCCCAGCTTTGCGTCCCGGCGCGCTTTGAGCAAGTCGAAGTACACCTTGCCGCTGCAGAGGACGACGCGCTTGACCGCGGATGCCTCGATCTCGTCGATCTCATCGATGATGGTCTGGTATCCGTCGCTCGCGAGCTCCTCTAGGCGCGATATCGACAAGGGGTGCCGCAGCAAGCTCTTCGGCGTCATGACGATGAGGGGCTTGCGCAGCGTACGCAACATCTGCCGCCGCAGCAGGTGGAACATCTGCGCAGGGGTCGATGGCACGCACACCTGGATGTTGTACTCCGCGCAGAGCTGCAGAAACCGCTCGAGCCGCGCCGAGGAGTGTTCCGGGCCCTGACCCTCGTAGCCATGCGGCAAAAACAGCGTGAGACCAGATACACGGCTCCACTTCGCCTCGCCGGAGCTGATGAATTGATCGATGATCACCTGCGCCCCGTTGGCGAAGTCTCCGAACTGCCCTTCCCAGATCGCGAGACATCGGGGCTCGGCGGTCGAGAAGCCGTATTCGAAGCCCATGACCGCCTCCTCGGAAAGCGTCGAGTCGGTCACCCGGAAGCTCGGCTGGCTCTCGGCGAGATGCTGGAGCGGCGTGTACGTTCGTCCGGTCGTCTGATCGTGCAGCACCGCATGGCGATGAAAGAACGTGCCCCTGCCGCTATCTTGCCCGGTGAGCCGCACCGAGTATCCGTCCTGGATGAGACTGGCATACGCCAGAGTCTCGGCGCAGCCCCAGTCGAGCGCGAGTTCCCCGGCCACCATGCGCTCGCGTGCCTGCATGATGGCGAGCACCCGCGGATGCAAGGTCCAATCGGCCGGGTAGGTGGTGATCGCCTTGCCGAGCGCGCGCAGCCGTCCCATATCGACGGAGGTCTTGACGGGCGTCCAATCCGCATCGAGATACTGGCTCCAATCGACGAAGTGCCGGTGCCCGATGAGCCCGAGCGCGGCGCGCGCCTGCGGTTTGCCTTCGTCGAGCCCGGCGCGATATTGCTCGATCATCGCGTTCGCCTCGGCCCCCGTCAGCACGCCCTCGGCGACGAGCTTATCCGCGTACAGCTGACGGACGGTCGGCTTCTTGCGGATGGCCTGATACATCAACGGCTGCGTGGCCGCCGGCTCGTCGGCCTCGTTGTGCCCGTGCCGGCGATAGCACACGAGGTCGATCACCACGTCCTTGTGAAACTTCTGCCGATACTCGAGGGCGAACCGGGTCACGAAGCACACCGCCTCGGGATCGTCCGCATTCACGTGGAAGATCGGCGCCTCGACCATCTTGGCCACATCCGAGCAATACAGGGTCGAGCGCGCATCGTGCGGGTCACTCGTGGTAAAGCCCACCTGGTTGTTGACGATGATGTGGACCGAGCCGCCCGTGTAGAACCCTCGGGTCTGCGACAGCTGAAGCGTCTCCATGACGACGCCCTGGCCGGCAAAGGCCGCGTCGCCGTGAATGTGCACCGCGAGCACCTGGTCGCCCTTGGCGTCGTTGCGCCGCTCCTGGCGAGCCCGGACGGAGCCCTCCACGACCGGGTCGACCACTTCGAGGTGCGAGGGATTGAAGGCGAGCGCGACGTGCACGTTGCCCGAGTCGGTCTTCAGGTCGGCGGAGAACCCCTTGTGATACTTGACGTCGCCCGACCCGCGCATCGTCATGAGGTCGTACCGACCCTCGAATTCGCTGAACAGGTCCTTCGGTGACTTGCCGAGCAGGTTCACCAGCACATTGAGGCGCCCGCGGTGCGCCATGCCGACGACGGTCTCCTCGATGCCGTACTTGCCGGCCTGCTGCACCAGCTCGTCGAGCAAAGGGATGAGGCTATCGCCGCCCTCGAGCGAGAAGCGCTTCTGGCCGACGTACTTGGTGTGCAGGTAGCGCTCGAGGCCCTCGGCCGCCGTCAATTGCCACAGGATGTTCTTCTTCTCCTGCGCGCTGAAGTGCTGCTCGATGCGCTCGGATTGAAAGTGATCCTGCAGCCACAGCCGCTCCTCCGTGTCGGAGACGTGGGCGAATTCGGCGCCGATGGTGTCGGTGTAGATGCGCTGTAGGGTCGAGAGTATGTCCTTGAGCTTGCTGCGCGCCGCGAACGCCGACGTGCGGCTCCCGGTGAAGAACTCCGTTTCCAGATCCGCTTCGGTGAGTCCGTAATACGCCAAATCGAGAACATAGGGCTTGGGCCGCTGCACCAGGTCGAGCGGATCCCAGCGAGCAATGAGGTGCCCGCGATGCGCGTAAGCCTGGATCAGCCGAGAGACCGCAGCTTGCTTGGCGCTTGCGGCCTCGGGGACCGCGCGCTCGGGAGATGCGCCCACGGACATCGTGCGCACGGCGCCCGCTTTTCTCGCCGGCGCCTGCCACTGCGCGGCCAGGCGCTCGCGAATCTCGCGATGGCCGGCCTCGAGAGCGCCGTCGGACTTCAGATCCGAAAAGTATCGAGCCCAGCTCGGATCGACGGCCTTCGGGTCTCTCAGGAATTGCTCGTACAGCTCCTCGATAAAGTCGGCGTTTCCGCCGGAGAGAGCCGAGAATCGGTATTGATCGGCGAGGGATGCGCTCATGAATGCTCGAGAGGTAAAAACCTCAATTAGATCAATGTCCTGAGGAGTCAGAAATTATACGCCGAGGGAGATTAAGTCTAACCGAAGGCGCCACAATAGGGAATGTGACGCATTGCGCAAACTTTAGATGGCGTGTGCGTGCAGCAGGCGATGGAGCATGTCGATCTCGTGAGCGATCAAGACGACGTAGAGCACCAAAATACAATACAAAATGATGTCGACCCGTACCAATCGCATGAATCGATAGCGCGCCAGGAACACCATCAACATCACACTGACGCCCGTGATCGTCATCTTCGACCCTGCGAAGACCGCGACGTTTCCCTTGACGAACATCGCCATCACCGGATTCACCTCGATGGCGCCGCCGGACATGAGGGTGACGGTCAAGAACGCGTCCGCGACGCTCAATATCAAGATGCCGATGGAAACCGCCAGGAGATGGGCTTCGTGCCAATCCACTGCGTGATAGCGCGCCTCATCGCTCCGTCGCGGTGCTTGGCGGCGTCTGGGACGGAAGCTCCCGTACACGGCGGACCACCAGACGCGGCGGCGCCGATCGGGCCGGTTACGCCGCTCGTCCTGGGCGGCGACTGCACTGCCCTCCGCTCCCTGTGGCTCTCTTGCTAGCCAATCATCGGGATTCGGGGGAAAGGGCGTGGCCATCCGCGCACTATCCTGAGAGAGAGGGGCTCCGCGCAAGCCCGATGCGTCATAATGTGCGGCAGTGCCGTCTTTTTCCTGCCTAGCGCGCGCTCACCATCTGTGCGACGAAATCGCGCACCGCCATCGCGCCGAGCGCCTCCCGGTCGGCAAACAGCTTCTTGATCGCCTCCGTCTGCCGCGGCCCGAACTGAGCGGCGACGCTCGCCTCGAACTTCTGCACGAGCACCGGCATACCCTCGGCGCGGCGCTTGCGATGGCCGATGGGGTAATCGACCTGGACACGCCGGCTCGCGCTCCCGTCATTGAAGAACACCTGCACCGCGTTGCCGATGTGGCGCTTGTCCGGGGCGTAGTACTCCTGCGTGAACGTCGGGTTCTCCCTGACCACGGTCTTGGCACGCAGCGCATCGATGCGCGGATCGCGCGCCACGGCGTCCTCGTAGTCCGCCGCCGTGAGCCGGCCAAAGAGGAGCGGCACGGCGACCATGTACTGGATGCAGTGATCGCGATCGGCCGGATTCGCGAGCGGCCCGGTCTTGTCGATGATGCGCACGCCGGGCTCCTGGGTCTCGATCGTGACGCGTTCGATCTCGCCGAGCTTCTCGCGGATCTCGCCGTGCAGAGCCATCGCCGCCTCAACGGCGGTCTGTGCATGGAATTCTGCCGGATAGGAAATCTTAAAGAGCACGTTCTCCATCACGTAGCTGCCGAAGGGCTGCGCGAGCACTACCGGCTTGCCCTTGAATAGCACGTCCTGAAAGCCCCAGGTCTTGGCCGACAGGGCGGACGGGTAGCCCATTTCGCCCTTGAGCGCGAACAGCGCGTGACGCACCGCGCGGCTCGTCGCATCGCCCGCCGCCCAGCTCTTGCGTGAGCCGGTATTGGGCGCATGCCGGTAGGTGCGCAGCGCTCCACCGTCGATCCACGCATTCGAGACCGCGTTGATGACCTGATCCCGACTGCCGCCGAGCATCGCCGTGACCACCGCCGTCGAGGCGACCCGCACCAGGAGCACGTGATCCAACCCGACGCGATTGAAGCTGTTCTCCAGGGCAAGCACACCTTGAATCTCGTGCGCCTTGATCATCCCGGTGAGCACCTCGCGCACGCGGATCGGCTGTCCGCTGCGCGAGAGGTAATCGGCCGCCGCGAGGATCCCGCCCAGGTTGTCCGACGGGTGGCCCCATTCGGCGGCGAGCCAAGTGTCGTTGAAATCGAGCCAGCGAATCATCGCGCCGATATCGAAGGCGGCGTTGATGGGGTCGAGCTCGTAGGAGGTGCCCGGAACGCGCGCGCCCCCGGTGAGCGTCGCTCCCGGCACGACAGGACCCAGGAGCTTGGTACATGCCGGGTACTTCAGAGCCTGGAATCCGCAGGCCAGGGTGTCCATCAAGCAGAAGGCCGCCGTCTCATAGGCGAGCTCGCTCGTGATCTCGTAGCTCAACGTGTAGTCGGCGATCGCGGCGAGGAGGTGATCGGGGGCCGGGCGCTCGGCGGACTTGATATCGTGTGACATGAAGGACTGCGATCTCGCTCAACGACGCTCCGCCAGCGGCACGAACTTGAGGTTCTCGGGACCCACGTAGTTGGCGCTCGGCCGAATGATCTTACCATCGATGCGCTGCTCGATGATGTGTGCCGCCCAACCCGAGGTCCGGCTGATCACGAACAGCGGCGTGAACATGGCCGTCGGCACGCGCATCAGGTGATAGGAGACAGCCGAGAACCAGTCCAGATTCGGAAACATGCTCTTGATCTCGTGCATGACCGATTCGATGCGCTCCGCAATGAGAAAGTGCCGGGTATCCTTCGCAGCGAGCGCCAGGCGGCGCGCGACCTCCTTGATCACTTGATTGCGCGGATCCGCGATCGTGTACACCGGATGCCCGAAGCCGATGATGACCTCCTTCGCCGCCACGCGCCGCTTGATGTCGGCTTCGGCCTCATCGGCGGTGCTGTAGCGGTTCTGGATCTCATAGGCCGCCTCGTTGGCGCCACCGTGCTTCGGTCCGCGCAGCGCTCCGATCGCTCCCGTGATGCAGGAATAGAGGTCTGACCCGGTACCCGCGATGACTCGTGCAGTGAAGGTCGACGCGTTGAACTCGTGCTCGGCGTAGAGATTGAGCGAGGTGTGCATCGCCCGCACCCAATGCGCGGGGGGCTTCTGGCCGTGCAAGAGGTGCAGGAAGTGGCCGCCGATCGAATCGTCGTCGGTGGCAAGCTCGATGCGCCGCCCGTTTTCGGCGTAATGGTACCAGTAGCAGAGCAGCGACCCCAAGCTCGCGAGCAGCCGGTCGGCGAGGTCGCGTGCTTCGGCGACCAGGTGGTCGGGGGCTTCCGGCACATGGCAGCCGAGCGCGGAGACGCCGGTGCGCAGCACGTCCATCGGATGGCTGGCGGCCGGGAGCTGCTCGAGAATCGCAAGCACGGGAGCCGGCGGCACGCGCAGGCCCTTGAGCTTCGCCTTGTACGCCGCGAGCTCTGTGCGATTGGGGAACTTTTCGTGAATCAGCAAATACGCGATCTCCTCGAACTCGCATTCGGTCGCGATGTGCAGGATGTCGTAGCCGCGATAATGCAGGTCGTTGCCCGTTCTGCCGACCGTACAGAGCGCCGTATTGCCCGCCACGACGCCCGACAGCACCACGGATTTTTTGGGTTTGATGCTGGCCGATTGCGTTTCCGTCATTTCTCTTTCCCCTCGGCGAATAACTGGTCCAATTTCGCCTCGTACGCGTGATAGTCGAGATAGCGATACAGATCCGCCCGGCTCTGCATGCGATCGAGCACATTCTTCTGCGTGCCGTCGCGGCGGATGGCCTCGTAGGTCGCGAGCGCCGCCGCGTTCATCGCGCGGTACGCCGAGCAGCAATAGAGCACGATGTCGACGCCCACCGAGGCGAGCTCGGCGCGCGTGTACAGGGGCGTCTGCCCGAACTCGGTGATGTTCGCGAGAATGGGCACCTTGACGGCGTCCCGGAAGCGGCGGTACATGCCGAGATCCGTCATGGCCTCGGGAAATATCATGTCGGCGCCCGCTTCTACACAGGCGACGGCGCGCTCGATCGCCGCGTCGATCCCCTCGATCGCGAGTGCGTCGGTGCGCGCCATAATGACGAAGGCGGGGTCGGTGCGCGCATCGACCGCCGCCTTCACGCGATCGACCATCTCCTCCTGCGGCACGACCTCCTTGCCCGGGCGATGCCCGCAGCGCTTGGCCTGCACTTGATCCTCGATGTGCAGGCCCGCGGCACCGAACTTGATGAAGGATCGGACCGTGCGGGCAATATTGAAGGCACCGCCCCAACCGGTGTCGGCATCCACCAAGAGCGGTAAGGGGCAAGCGTCGGTGATACGGCGGACGTCGGTGAGCACATCGTCCAGGGTACTGATACCCAGGTCGGGCAGCCCCAGCGAGTTGGCGGCGACACCCCCGCCCGAGAGGTACAGAGCCTTGAATCCGCTCGCGGCCGCGAGCCGCGCCGTGTAGGCGTTGATCGCTCCGACGATTTGCAGCGGGCGCTCCTCGGCGAGCGCGGAGCGCAGGCGCAAACCGGGGGAAGTCGCGGCCGCTGCCGGCACGGTCAGGTTCTCCATACGGCAAGAGTCGGCGGGCAGTAGCCCGTTTTGAGGTCGGCTGTCGTTGGCTGCATACTCGATGACAGGTTGCGGGGCACTGGCGGGTGCGTCCGATGAGTGGGTAGTGTACGCGATGCGGAGAGCCTAATATATGTCCCAAGCAACGGCAGAGAGGACTTGGGTCTCGCACTGCCATCGTCGAGGGGTATCTTCCATGACCAGCACACCCGCACTGCGCCCAGAGCACGTACCGACCGTCAAGATGCTGCTCAACGGCCAGTTCGTCGAATCGCAGACCGACGAGTGGCACGATGTCGTCAACCCGGCGACGCAGGAGCTGCTCGCCCAGGTTCCATTCGTCACGGATGCGGAAATCAACGCAGCCGTCGCCTCGGCCAAAGAGGCGTTCAGGACCTGGAAGAACACTCCGATCGCGGCACGCGCGCGCATCATGCTGAAACTGCAGGCACTGGTGCGCGAGCACATGAGCCTGATCGCACGCACCTTGAGCGCGGAGCAGGGCAAGACCCTCGCCGATGCCGAGGGCGACGTGTTCCGCGGCCTCGAGGTCGTGGAGCACGCCTGCTCGATCGGCACGCTGCAGCTCGGCGAGTTCGCGGAGAACGTCGCCGGCGGTGTCGATACCTACACGATTCGCCACCCGATCGGGGTGTGCGCAGGCATCTCCCCGTTCAACTTCCCGGCGATGATCCCGTTGTGGATGTTCCCTATGGCGATCGTATGCGGCAACACCTTCGTGCTGAAGCCCTCCGAGCAGGATCCGATGACGCCGATGCTGCTCGGCGAGCTCGCGCGCGAGGCGGGCGTCCCGCCGGGCGTGCTCAACATCGTTCACGGCGGCAAACATGCGGTCAATGCGCTTTGCACCCATCGCGACATCGTCGCCGTGTCCTTCGTCGGCTCGACCGCGGTGGGCACGCACGTGTACAACCTCGCGTCCCAGCACGGCAAGCGCGTGCAGTGCATGATGGGCGCCAAGAACCACGCGGTGGTGCTTGCCGACGCGAACAAGGAGCAGGCGCTCAATGCCCTGGTGGGCGCGACCTTCGGCGCGGCCGGACAGCGCTGCATGGCGACCTCGGTCACCGTGCTGGTCGGGGAGGCGCGGCAGTGGATCCCCGACATCGTCGCCAGGGCCAAGACGTTGAAGGTGAGCGCGGGCACCGAGAAGGGCGCGGATTTGGGTCCCGTGGTTTCCAAGGCCGCCAAGCAGCGCATCCTCGGGTTGATCGATGAAGGGGTCAAGGAGGGCGCCAAGCTCGAGCTGGACGGCCGCGGGATCAAGGTCTCGGGCTACGAGAAGGGCAACTTCATCGGACCCACCATTTTCTCCGCGGTGACGCCCGACATGAGGATCTACACCACCGAGATTTTCGGGCCCGTGATGTGCATCATCGGGGTAAATACGCTGGACGATGCGATCGGGCTCATCAACGCCAATCCCTTCGGCAACGGCACCGGTATCTTCACGCAGAGCGGGGCTGCGGCACGCAAGTTCCAGAACGAGATCGACGTGGGCCAGGTCGGCATCAATGTGCCGATCCCCGTGCCCGTCCCGTTCTTCAGTTTCACCGGCTCGCGCGGCTCGAAGCTCGGCGACCTGGGGCCCTACGGCAAACAAGCGGTGCAGTTCTATACCCAGACGAAAACCGTCACGGCGCGCTGGTACGACGATCGCGCGGTCTCATCGGGGGTCAACACCACCATCAGCCTCAAGTAGACTCG
>DATHCO010000061.1:0-7532 GCA_035319505.1 Steroidobacteraceae bacterium
CTTCGAGCTGCGGCGGCTGGGAATTGGCCTGGCGGCGGATTCCGGCCGGCCGCTCGGCGTGCCCCGGGAGCTGCGCGGTGTGCTGAAGGACGTGGTGCTGGTGGATGCGAACACGCGCACGGACGTGGAGTTTACGGCGGATCATCCCGGGCCTTCGCTCTTTCATTGCCACCAGCAGAACCACATGGACATGGGGTTCATGATGCTCTTCCGCTATGGCTAGCGCACGGAGATCGCGCGCCGATCGCCGACCCCTGCCAACGCTCGGACGAGTCAGCCGGTACTTCCTTGCAGCGCTCGCGGGGTTTGCGACTGCCGCGCGTGCGCAGGGTAACTACGAGATCCAGGTCTACGGCGCCGACACGCTTGCGCCGGAAAACTTGATGATCGAGCTACATTCCAATTACACCATCGAGGGGCAGAAGGAAACGGTGGACGGCGTGTACCCCACCGAGCACCAGGTGCACGAGACGGTGGAGCTGACCGAGGGGCTCAATGACTGGTCGGAGGTGGGCTTTTACATCTTCACCAGCGAGGATGATACGCACGGCGTTCAGTGGGTCGGCGATCACATCCGCCCGCGGGTTCGCGTTCCGGAAGCCTGGGGTTGGCCCGTAGGGGTCAGCTTATCCACAGAGATAGGTTTTCAGCGCTCCGCTTACTCGACCGATACCTGGACGTGGGAGTTGCGACCGATCATCGACAAGGCGATCGGACGGTGGTATTTCGCCGTGAATCCCGCCCTGGAGCGCACCCTGCACGGACCGGACGTCGATCAAGGTTGGGGATTCGCGCCGAGCGTCAAGGTGGGCTACGACTTCTCCCGCGTCGTGAGCGGCGGCCTCGAGTACTACGGGGACTTCGGCCGCATCGGCGGATTTGCCCCCGTTCATGATCAGCAGCAGCAATTCTTCGCGGTGGTCGATCTCAATGTGTCTGCGCTCTGGGAGATCAATTTGGGAGTCGGCATCGGCGCAACCGCCTCAACCGACCATCTCATCGTGAAGGCCATCCTCGGCCGCCGCTTCGACTGGGGCCGGCACACTCCGGTCGACTAGGGCTAGGCCACGCTTCGGAGGCGCGCGCGCCAACACGCACGCGCATCTCAGCCGCGGCTTTGGGCGCAACTGATGCAGGTGAGGGTGTCCGGCGCCACCGCCAACCGCCTCGGATCGATGGCCGCGCCGCATTCACAGCAGATCCCGTAACGACCCTGGCGGATCCTTTGCAGGGCGCTTTCAATTGCCTGCAGCTCGGCGCGATGCGCGCTGCGGCGCGCTCCGAGCGCGCTGAGCTGCTCGCTCTCCGCGGCTAGCTCGACGATGTCCCGAACGGCCTGGCCGGAGATCTCTTCGAGCTCGGCCTTCTCGCCGCGCGCCTCGGCGAGGAGCTCGGCGCGCCGGCGTAGGAGAAGGTCGCGGGCCTTGCGGGTGGTGTTCTGCACCGTCTTCTGCGCCATGGACCTCCCATCAGCCCACTGCCACCGGCAGGCGGAACCAGAATCGGCATCCTCCTTCGGTCAAATTCTCAAATCCGATGGAGCCGTGATGTGATTCGAGGATCGCTCGAGTGGATGCGAGGCCGAGCCCCGTGCCCCGAGCCTTGGTCGTGTAGAAGGGCCGGAAGAGCCGATGCTGCACATCATCCGGCACGCCGAGACCGGAATCGATGACACTGGTTTCGACTTGGTAGCGGTCGCACCTCATGGATACCCGCACGACGGGCGGCACCGCCCCGCCGGCAGCGGCCTCGAAGCCGTTCTGCACGAGCGCGAACAGCACGTGCTGTATCTTGGCGCGATCGACGTTGACGAGCGGTGATTCGGGCGTGGGCTCAACCTGCAGACGGCCGTTGAAACGCACGGAGAGTAGATCGAGCACCGGCTCGAGCTCGGCGATCAACTCGTCCATGCGACATAACCGGCGATCGGTCTCCTCCTGATCGAATAGACGGCGAATACGCCGAATGCCCTCGCCGGCGTTCAGCGCTTCTTGGTTAATCGACTGAAGTACTTCGAGCGCACGCGTGATCATCGGCTCGGGCCGATCGAGCATGCGGACCCCCGCCTGTGCGAAGGTCGCGATGGCGCCGAGCGGTTGGTTGAGCTCGTGCGCAACGCCGCTTGCCATCTCGGCGAGCGCGGCGCTGCGGGTGATTTCGATCACCTGGTTCAGAATACCTTCCATGCCGGTAAATTTAGTCGCACTTCTTTCCAATGCCGCACTTCTTTCCAATGGCTCACCCCGATTTGTCACACCAGCCGCGGCCGATGTTCACACGCGTGGAAGATGCCATAGAGTGCCGACCGGCGGCAGTTGCGGCTTCCCGAATCTCGCCGGGGAAAGCCCGTATGTTCGGATCATCCCACCTGATAAAATTGCAGAATGCGTGGCCGTGAGGGAATTCCCTACGCGCATCACGCGCCGCCTCGCGGTGACTTGAGGAGACCCGTCTTGCCGGAAGCGGCACCTTATCCTGGACAATGGGAACGTGAGGCGTGCACCCGCGATGGAGAGGCGTATCACATTCGACCGATTCGCCCCGACGATGCGGCGCGCGAGCGCGCCTTCATCGTCGGATTGAGCCCGGAGT
Source organism: Steroidobacteraceae bacterium (assembly GCA_035319505.1). Classification (GTDB taxonomy): domain Bacteria; phylum Pseudomonadota; class Gammaproteobacteria; order Steroidobacterales; family Steroidobacteraceae; genus Bog-1198. Next base: position 2,593 of record DATHCO010000061.1, read on the forward strand.
CCCGCTATGCGCGCCTGATGCACACCGTGATCGAGCCGCCACCCGAGCTCGTCGAGCGATTCGTGCACGTCGACTATCGTCGCTCCATGGCCTTCGTCGCGACCCTCGGCGCCGGCGAGCTCGAGCAGATCATCGGCGTCGCGCGCTACGCGACGAGCGGGACCGGCGAGTGCGAGTTCGCGGTCGTGGTGAGTGATGCCTGGCAAGCACGCGGTGTCGGGGGCATCCTGACCCACTGGCTGTTCGATTACGCGCGTGCGCAGGGTATCCGCACGCTGCGCGCAGTCGTTCTCGCGACGAATCAGCGGATGATCGATTTCGTGCGCTGGCTGGGCATGACGATTCACTGGAGCCCCGAGGACTCGGCCACCCTCGAGGCGACGCTGAGCCTCTGATGGGAGGGGCTCGGGAAGGGGGCTCGGAATAACCGCGGTCGAAGCTCGGCGCGCGCGGCCTCATCCGGCGGCGCGAAAATCCTTGGGCTTCACCACCAGGACATCGCAGGGCATGGCATCGAGCACGCGCTCGGCGGTATTGCCGATCAGCGCGCGCTTCACGGCACCGCGTGCGACCGCGCCCATCACGACCATGCGCGCGCGGATCGAGCGCGCGAGGCTCGGCAATTCGAAAGCCGGGTCACCCATCTTGAGGTGGACCCTTCGAGGCGCGATGCGGTAGCGCGAGGACAGCGTCTTGAATTGCTTTCTGATCCTCGCGATGTATTTTTGCTGGACGGGAAGCGAGACCGGTATCGCCGCCGGCGCGAACATCGCGTCGCCGACGTAGCCGACGAGCGGTGCGTAGATGTGTGCGCTGTGCACGGCACCGCCCAAGATTCGGACGAGCCCGCGGGCGCACGTAATGATCTCATCGTCCAGAGAGGAGGGCTTGTCGTTGGTTCGTCCCGGATCGAGTGCCGCCAGCACCGCCGTGCGATGCACGCGCGGAGAGTTCTTCACGATCCAGAGCGGCACGCGGCAATATCGCACCAGGTTATAGTCTGTCTGCGTGAGGAACACCCGAGAGAGGATCGTATGTTTGTGCGCCTCGATGGCCACCAGGCTCGGCTTGAATCGCCGGATGCAATCGAGAAGTCCCTCGGTCACCGATCGGTTGATCTCGACGTGGCAATGCACGGTGAGGCCCTGGGCGCGCAGCGGCTTCGCGAGCCTCTCGAGCCCGAGGCGCTGGCCGGCCGCCAAGAGGTGGGTGTGCTTGAGCCGCTCGGCATCCGTCATTCCGAGGTGTGAGGCCGTGGGGGGCACGATGCTCACAAGATCCAGTTTCGTATGGGATTTGCGGCAGAGCTCGGTCGCCGCCGCGATGACCTTGCGGCTCGCTCCGGAAACGCCCACCATGATTCTCTCGATCTTGAGATCCATTGCTCCTCCGGGCTAGTGTGGCGCTCGTCCCTCATCGCGCGGACGATGCGCATAATACCCGAACGGCTGTGCTCAAGTCTTCGTGAGTTGCTTCATGACCGACTCGATTGACATCGGCAAGCTCCTGCGCGCATCCGCATTCCCGCACCCGACCGATGCGATTCGATGCCGGGAGACACACGTCTCCTGGGTGATTCTCACAGGCTCGTTCGCTTACAAGATCAAGAAGAGCGTCAGGCTCGAGTTCCTCGACATGACTCGACTCGCGACTCGCCACGCCCTCTGCAACGAAGAATTGAGGCTCAATAGGCGCCTCGCGCCGGAACTCTATGTCGATGTCGTGCCGATCACCCAGGATGCGCAGGGGTTGTACGTCGGCGGGCGGGGCACCGTCGTCGAGTACGCCGTGAAGATGCGACAGTTTGATGCTTCTCAAGAGCTTCCTGCACTCCTCGAGCGCGGGGACGTGACCACGGGAGAGATCGCCGCGCTCGGCGTCGACCTCGCGGAGTTTCACCGGCGGGCGCCGCCGGCGGACGGTCGGGCGGCACGGGCAGGCGCCGGCCCGACCCAGGCGGATGCCGGCCTCGCGCGGGCGGCCGCCACGCCACCGCCGTACCCCGATTTCGACTATCGGCGCGAGCTGCGGCAGTCGGTACTCGGAACGCTTGCAACCCTCGTGGCTCATTACCGGCCGCGCGAGGGCTTCGAGGAGCTCTCGCACCTAATCGATTGGACTCACGACGCCCTGCACGATCTCGCGCGCGACTTTGCGGCACGTTTGGAGCGGGGTTTTGTGCGCGAATGTCATGGGGACCTGCATGCGCGCAACATCGTTCGCTGGGAAGGGCGCTTGACGCCGTTTGATTGTCTGGAATTCGATCCGCGTCTGCGGTGGATCGACGTCATGAACGATGTGGCGTTTCTGTACATGGATTTGATGGCCCACCGGCGTAAGGATCTCGCGTACCAATTCCTGAGCAGCTACCTGGAGGTCATGGGCGACTACTCAGGCGTTCGCCTGTTGCCCTTCTATGCCGCCTACCGCGCGCTGGTGCGCGCCATGGTCGATGCCTTGAGCGCTGAGCAGCGTCCGACCGATCGCGAGTCCCTCGACGAGCGGCTCGAGGGGCGCATCCACACCGCGACGGATCTCACTCGTCCAGCGAGGCCGACCCTCAACATCATGCATGGGGCGTCGGGTTCAGGTAAGTCCTGGGTGAGCGAGCGGCTCGTTCCGCTGCTCGGCGCGATTCGAATCCGCTCGGACCTCGAGCGCAAGCGCGAATCGACGTCCGCCGGCGATGGGAGCGATGCATCGAGCCGATATACGCGCAAGAGGCGCGAGCGCACCTATCGCTACCTGCGCGAGTGCGCAAGAGCGCCGCTCGCAGTGGGGGTGAGCGTCATCGTGGATGCGACCTTTCTCGATTTCCGCGACCGGCAGGCATTTCGCGAGGTCGCGGCGGCGGTCGGCGCCGACTTCAGAATCATCTCCTGCAACGCCGATGAGGCGCTGATGACTCGCCGTATCAGAGATCGAGCGGGGCACGACCCGTCGGAGGCCGATATCACGGTGCTCGCGGCACAGCTGCGCGAGATGCAGCCGCTGCGCGCGGAGGAGGAAGGGGATGTCGTGCGCCTCGAAACGGGCGCCCCGGACATCGAGGAGCGCATCCGCAAGGCTATCTGCCCCTCGTGCTGACGGACGGCTATCATACGGACCCCGGGGCCTGTACGGCAAAGCCCCATGCCTGCGAGGAGTACTCCGTGAACGATCGATTCAACCAGGTTCTATCGCGCTATCGAGAGCGTCTTGAGCGCGAGAATCGTTTGTCCGAGACCCTGGATGAGGCGACGCTGGCTGCGCGCAGGAACGAATTTTTGCTGCACGTGGGCGAGGATGTCGCGCGCGTCTTGCATGCACTCATCATCGCGCGCAAGGCAAAGCGCATCATCGAGCTCGGCACCTCGTACGGATATTCGACACTGTTTCTCGCGGACGCCGCGCGCGAGACGGGCGGTGTGCTGATGACCTTCGAGATCGACGAGCGCAAGCAGCGGTATGCGCGCGGGGAGATCGAGGCCGCCGGGCTCGGCGCACAGGTCGAGTGGCACCGGGGCGATGCGACGGAGCTATTGAAGAGGGTCGAGGGGCCGTTCGACTTCGTGCTGATCGACCTGTGGAAGGATCTCTACGTTCCGTGCTTCGAGACCCTCTATCCGAAGCTCGCCGAGCATGCGCTCGTCGCGGCGGACAACATTTTGAAGCCCGTGCACTTTCGCCGCGACACCGAGGCCTATCGCGCCGCGGTGCGCGCGAAACCGGATCTTCAGAGCGTGCTCCTCCCGATCGGTCAAGGGATCGAGCTGTCCTGCGTTTGGCGAAAGCCTCACTAGCCTGAACCATTCATGAACAACGATACCTATCACGAGGAGTGGGCTTTGGAAGGGAATTTTCCGGGGCGTGAAAAACACGGGCGCGACGCATGCGTCGCGCGGGTGGCCATGAATGGCCACCCAGGGCTTGCGCGCAGCAGGGACTGCGCAGCGCAATGTTTTTCCCGCAGCCTCCAGGGAGGGATTGACGGCGGCCCGGAGAATTCCCTTCCAAAGCCGGCGCCGTCGGATAAAGCAGCTGCCCTTCATGAATAAGCCGCGCTAGTGGGCACCGGCGGAGGCAGCTCAGCCGGGCGAGGTGACGGTAGCCGCCGCGAGTGCGCCAAGACCCATGACCAGCACGACGAGCAAGGGCGCAGCGCGCCAGACGGTGAGCAGTAGAAACCCCAGGAGAGCAAGCCCGAAGTCCGCGGGGGTTCTGACCGAGCTGGTCCATAAAGGCTCGTACAAGGCCGCTCCGAGGAGTCCGACGACGGCTGCCTGGACACCCGCCATCATGGCACGCGCATCGGCGCGCTGGCGGAGCGATTGCCAATAGGGCAACGTTCCCACGAGGATGAGCAATCCTGGGAGAAAGATGCTCACCACTCCCAGTAATGCGCCGGGGAGCCCGTGCGGTGTCGCATGAGCCATTGCGCCCAAGTAGGCAGCGAAGGTAAAGAGCGGGCCCGGAACGGCTTGGGCGGCTCCATAGCCGGCGAGGAAGGCATCATCGTCAATCCAGCCTGGCGCGATAAATGCCTCGCGGAGGAGCGGCAGCACCACGTGTCCTCCCCCGAATACCAGTGCGCCGGAACGGTAGAAGGCATTGAAGAGAGCAAGCCCGGGCAAGGTCGACACCGCGGCCAAGAGGGGCGGCACGACCAGGAGGAAGACGAACACCGCCAAGGCGACGATGCTGGCGCGCCTCGATACGGGAAACGTGCGGGGGGTATCGGCCGAGGCCGCCGGGATCGCGGTTTTGCAGAACACGCGCCCAAGAACAGCGCCGAGCACAATCGCCGCCACCTGGGTCAGGGAGGAGCGGCTGAAGAGCACAATCAGAGCTGAACCCACGCCGATGGAGGCTCGCGCGCGATCGGTGGAGAGGGGCCGCGCCATCCCCCAGACGGCCTGTGCGACGACCGCGACCGCGACGAGCCTGAGTCCGTGCAGATC
>DATHCO010000062.1:0-11205 GCA_035319505.1 Steroidobacteraceae bacterium
CGATGTCCTGCGATCGATCGCGGAATTCTCGGTGGAACTCGCCGTATGCGTACGGGATGATCACGCCGAACGAGGGAAGTAACGCGTACTGGAATTTCAATCCGGCGACGCCCACGAGCGAGTTGACCTCCTGACCCGAAACGCTCGCCGCAAACCCGTAGTCCGGCCCGTTCGTGTATTCGGTGAAGCCGTCGATGTAGGTGTGCATGAACTGCACGTTGAGATAAGGCTCGGCGGAAAAACCGCGTGCGTGGAATATGTAACCCCCGCCGGCTGTGGTGAGCACGGAGGTCGCCTCGGTGCTGCTGTAGAACGTGCTGTCGACGGAGGGGATCAGCGGATTGTTGGATGGATAGGCGACGAGGCGCGAGGTATGAAGACTCATTCGTTGGGCGCCCACGGAGAGATTGGCATAAGCCGCATCCCATTCCATTTGCACATAGCCGGTGAGCCCGTAGCCGGAGCCCCACACACCGCCCGCGGCGATGCTCTCGCTCGAATTGAAGTCGAGGTCCTGCTGCACGTGGTCGACCAGAAAGCCGACTACCGTGCGGGGTGACAGGCGCACGTCGGCGCCGCCGGAGAATTGTGTACCGCCGAAGGAGAACGCGTTATCGAAGGTCGTGGGTGCCTTGGTGCCTGCGCCGTAGGAGGCGTTGGCGAACACACTCCATTTCCCGTAGCTCGCGGATCCTGGGTCTGCGCCGCCCCCGCCGCCGGCCACGGTCCAAAAGTCCGCAGGCGCATCGGCCAGCAATCCCTCCTGCGCCCAGGCATCCTGGCGCGCCAAGCGCACCGTCTGCAGGAACCGCAGCGCCGTCAAGCGATTGCTGACGGCAGCGAGCTGATTGTTGGCGAATCGGCTGGTGAGCGAGGACTGAGCCGCAAAATCCTCGTCCCCCGTCCAGCGCAGGGCGAATCCCAACCCCTGCGCCGCGAGATTCAAGCTGTAGAAGGTGGGTCCAAAGCCGAGCAGCTGGTCGGCGTTGTCTTCGAGCTCGCGCAATCGAGTGTAGAGATTGAGCTGCGCGCCGCTGCAGCCCGAGGGGCCGGTACAGATGCGCAGCAGGCTCGCATAGGCCGCATCGTCGGCCTCCGCCGCGGCCAATTCCAGCCCGTTGAAGGCATAGATATGCTTTTCGGTGAAGGTCTCGACCAGGGTCGCGAGACACGGTTGGGCGTACGGGTCGCCGATGCTACCCGCCAGCGTGCAGCCCTGCGAGCTGGAGGGCGGCGGGTTTGGTGCTGTTGTTTGAGCCGTCACGCCATGCCACGCCTGAAAGGCGAATGCAAGGAACAATCCACTCAAGACGCGAGTAGGCTCTGCGCTCCTCGTCCTGCGGCAGACAGTCATGACGGGCTCCCTTGCGCAGCTTTCCATCTAGGTCGGCGCGCTGCGCCCCACTATTCTTATAGTATCAGGATGATCCATCACGTTTTTTCCTGTCAAGCAAATCGGATGAAGCGTGCTCGCTACTCAGCGCCCTCCATGTGGAACTTGCGGAACACCGCCCCGAAGAACAGGTAGTAGTCGCTCCACTTGCCATCGGACCATTGCTTGGAGGCCTCTGACTGGCCCTTGAAATCGTTCCAGCCCGGCAGGGTTTTCGCGTGATAGAGCAGGTCCCGCCAAAAAACCTGTCGCTGGTCTGCCGACAACGAGCGCCCTTCTGCATACCCTGTGATGAGCCCCTCCTTGTATCCCTTGGCGGCTGCCTGCGCGCCGCCCGGCAGGAAGGCGTTCGGGGCGAAATATCGACGTCCGAAGTAGTGTGCGGCCCTGCGCCTGCCGACCCCGTCCGCCCCCATCACGGCCCCTAGCCCATAGCCATACGCGGTTTCCCGGTACGTAATCGCACGTTTTGCATCATCGTACCCGGCCCCAAGGGACATCCATTGATCCGCGACCGCACCGACCATTGCGGTGACGGGCCCACCGACGATTTCCGCTGCTAACGCCAGCCCCTCGGCGCCAAGAGCCGTAGCACCCATTGAGACTAGGTCCAATAACTCCGTGGAATGAATTATCACCGGGATCCATTCGAGGGGTGAGTCGCCCGGATCTTCGGGAAAGTGGAATTTGAGCCACTGCGCCATGTGTCTTTCTCCTTTAGTTGCTGTCGATTGACCGTTCCACTGTGTAAATCGGATTCGCATGGCAAAACCCGACAACGGGTCCGACGGATGGGCCCTAGCACGCCCTAGCACCCGTGCGCGTGGCCGCCACCGGTCGCGCTTTTGGGTTAGGCTCGCCGTTGGTGGGATCGAGAGGTCTGGTCGGAGAGTGAGGACGTGCAACAAATCGATGCTCTGAGTAGAGCCGCCGTGGAGGAGACGATCGCCCGGCGTTGGTACGTGCTCTCGATGCTGACTTTGGTTTACGTGCTCAATATCGCGGATCGCTTCGTCACCTCGACCCTCATCGAGCCGATCAAGGCTGACCTTCGATTGAGCGATTCGATCATGGGGTTTCTGACGGGCACCTCGCTCGCGACCTTCTACGTGTTCGCGGGGCTCCCCTTGGCGACGCTCGCCGACCGCGCGAATCGGCGCACCATGGTGGTGCTCGCGCTCACCGCGTGGTCGGTCATGACCGCTTGTTGCGGGTTTGCGCGCAATTTCTGGCAACTCGCGCTCGTGCGCGTGGGCGTCGGGGTGGGTGAGGCGGGGGGTACGCCCCCCTCGATATCGCTCGTATCGGACTACTTTCCCTGGCGCCAGCGCGCGCTCGCGCTCTCGCTCTATGGAATGGGCGCCTCGCTCGGCTCGATGGTGGGGTCGAGCGCGGGCTACGTGAGCGATGCGTGGGGCTGGCGCGCGGCGTTCTTCGTACTCGGCGTACCGGGTGTGCTCCTCGCGCTCGTGATCGCCGCCACGATTCGCGAGCCCGAGCGCGGCCGTCTCGATGCATCTCCGCCGCCCGCTCGAGCCGGCTTTTTTGATACCTTGAGCTTCACCTTCGACCAGCCGGCGCTCTTGCACGCCATGATCGGCGCCACGGTCTTCACGCTCTGGTCCTGGGGCTTGATGTGGTGGACCCCGTCTTTCCTCGTGCGCTCGCACCACCTGACGCTCGGAGCCGCGGGCGGTGCGCTTTTGCCCATGCACGGCCTCGGCGGAACCGCTGTGCTGCTCGTCACGATGTTCGCTCTCGAGAACGTCGTCAAACGCGATGCGCGCTGGGTGCCGTGGCTCGCAGCGGCGGCGATCGTGATCGGCACCGTGCCGTCCATCATTGCCTACAGCACTCGATCGAGCGCTGCCTCTATCGCCATGCTATGGCTCTTCATCCCGCTCTCCTACGCGCCGTTCGGGCCCACCTTTGCGCTCATGCAAAATCTCGTTCCGGCCTCGATGCGGGCCCAGGCCATCGCCATCATGCTGTTTTACGCGAACATCGCGAATCTCGTCATCGCGCCGCAGGCCGTCGGCCTGGCAAGCGATGCACTCGCGCCCCTCTACGGTTCCGAATCGCTCCGGCACGCGCTGATTCCGCTGGCGTTCGTCGGCTTCTGGGCGGCATGGCATTATTGGCTGTGCGCGAAGCATCTTCCGAGCGGGCTCGCGCGGGTGGGCAATACCGCGATGACGTCCGAGTAGCCAGGGCACCCGGGTAGCGGGACCTCCCAGGGGAGAGAGACTTCGATGTGCAGAAACATCCGAACACTGTTCAACTTCGCGCCGCCTGTGACGGACGAGGAAATTCGCGCAGCCTCGCTCCAGTTCGTACGCAAAATCTCGGGCTTCGGCAAGCCGTCGAAGGTCAACCTGCACGCGTTCCTGCGGGCAGTCGATCGAATCGAGGCTGCTTCCCGGGAGCTGCTGCGGTCGCTCGAGACACAGGCGCCGGCGAGGAGCCGGGAAGCCGAAGCCGCGAAAGCGCGGACACGCGCCGCGCAACGCTTCGCCTCATGAGCGTTCGCGTGGTGCGGCTGGGATCTGTGCGCACGCCGGGCGAGGGGCTGCGCATCGGCACGGTCCGGCGGCCGCCTCGCGGGGTACCGAAGACGGAATACGCGAGCCGCGACTTTTACGATGTGTGGCTCCCGACGCTCTCGCCGAGCGAGGAGCTCCTGCACGAGGTCAAGGCAGCGCATGACGCGGCCCATGATGCGGCCCACGACCCGCGCGGCTGGCTCAGCTTTGCGCGCAAGTTCAGATCCGAGATGAAGAGGCCGGACGCTGCGAGAACACTCGACCTGCTCGCCGCCTTGTCGCACACCGCGCAGTTCTCGGTCGGCTGTTACTGCGAGGATGAATCGCGATGCCACCGCAGCATCCTGCGCGAGCTCCTCGCCGAGCGCGGCGCGGCGATCGATTAGGGCCTCGAGGCGAGGGGCTGCGCGTTCTCGGGCGATGTGCGTGCGAGCGCGGCTTGCATGGATGCATCGCGCTGCTCGAGCTGCGCGAGCTCTCGCTGGACGTCCTGTAGCTGGCGAGCCTGTGCCTGCAAGCGGTCCTGCTGCTCCTGAAGCTGCGCCTTCTGCTTGAGCACTTCGTTGAGCAGCATCGGCGCGAGCTCGTCGTAGCGCACGCCCTGAATCTGACCCGCCTCATCGCGGATGACGAGCTCGGGGTACACCTTGTCGACTTCCTCGGCGATCAATCCGTATTGCAGAGGCCCATTGGGGTCGGACTTCAAGTGAAACGTGACGGGCCTGAGCCTCTCGAGCTTCTCCGTCGTCCCGCCCATGGAGGCGACGGCGGTCTTGTAGCGCTCGGAGGAGGCGAGCACGCCGAGTTGCCCGGAAGAGGTCACGTAGACCGCGCTGCCGGTGATCTTCTGGGTACTCACGCCCGTGACGTAGACGGCGGACTGCTGGCCCGAGGTGCCGATACGGATGACTCCGTCGTCGCTGAAGAGGCCCGAGGCGCCGCCGGCCTCACCGCCGCCGCCGGCCTCACCGCAGCCCCCGGAATGCGGTCAAAAAAAGGCGGTCAGCCCTTACACGAAGGACTGACCGCGGGCGTCTCGTGGATCGAGGCGCCAAGGGGGCCTATTTGGGCGGTGGAGTGATGGCTTGCTCGGTCTCGAACACCTCGACTTCCAAGTCTCCGGCCGTGCTACGCGCCGCAGTCACGAAGTAGTTCTCCTGCTCGTCGTCCTTCACTGGACCCACGCCTTCGGAGGCCAGGGACACCATGGAGATCGGAGAGCTCGAGTCGAAGTCGCCGATCTCGCCGTTCGACTCGAGGAACGGGTCCTGCCAGCGCTCGAGATCGAGGTCACCGCCGGGCTCGCCGCGCACGGCCGTGACGCGAAGGCCGTACGGCGACCAGGCGGCGGCCGTATCGGCCACGTGCCCTGCGGTCACGGTTTGAGCGCGAGTGATCTTCCCCGAAGAGGAGATGTTCCAGTAGATGTTTTCCAGATCCCCACTGCCATTGACGCAGGCGGTCATCGCGCTGCCGGTGCCGAAATCGGCGCCGATCGCCACCTTGCTCACCGCACCGGCGGTGTAGGTGTCCATCGGAAGCACCGAAGTACCGGTCACCTTCCACGTGATCACCTTGAGGTTTCCGGAGAGGTCACGAATCGCCGTCATGACGAGATCGGAGCTCACGGGCGTGATGCCGAGCAATCCGATGCCGCTGTCGGCGATTCCCGAGACGCCCCACGCGGCGAGGTAGGTCGGTACGCCGCTTGCACTGATGTCATAGGCGTAGACGAAGAGATCGGACGAGGAGGGATCGACGAAGGACACCGCCACGCGCGTCGAGCTCAGGCGCGCGATGCCGATGCTGCCGCCGATGAACGCCGGCTGCTGGGTCTCGCTGCCTTGCCGCGCCACGCCCACATCGGAGCCGCCCAGCTTCCAGGTATCGACGGCCACCGTGAAGTCGCCGCTGTAGGAGGCCGTCACCACACGGCTCGCATCGAGGCCCGTGATCGCGACGCTTTGCGTGAGGCCTGCAGCGCTGGCGCTCCCCAAGCGCACGAGCTTGGAGGTCGTGTCCGCCCACGCGATCACCTCCAGCTCACCGCTCCCGTTGACGACCGCCGCGGCGACATCGCTCGCGCGCCCGCCCGCCGGAGGCACCGTGGTTGCGACCGCGACGTCGCTGACCGCTCCCGCGGAAGCGCCGTAGAGGGGAAAGAGGTTCTGAGCCCTGGCAACGCCCGTCGCCAGTATGAGGGCCGCCGGCAGAGCCTTGAGAAGCTTCGAAGTATTCATGGTCGTTGTCTCCTTGAGTTCGGTTAATGAAATGTCATGTCGTGATCCGCGGAGCGGACTTCATGGGAGAGATGCGCGAATCCATGCCGAATCGCCTCATGGGGTGGATGCAAGCGCCCGCGGCGGCCGCCGGGGCACGATGCTCGACCGCGATGCGCTGACCCCGGATAATGGGCTGCGCCTGCGTTATCCCACCGACACTCCCGATGACCGTTCTGCGCATCGATCACGTGCAATTGGCCATGCCTCGTGGTGGGGAGGCCGACGCGCGTCGCTTCTACGGCGAGCTCCTCGGGCTGCACGAGACGCCCAAGCCGCCGGACCTGGCGGCTCGAGGCGGAGCGTGGTTCGAGCTCGGCGATGTGCAAGTGCACTTGGGCGTGGATACAGAATTTCGCCCGGCCAAGAAGGCGCACGTCGGTTTCGTGGTGGGGGCTCTCGATGAGCTCGTGGCGCGATTGAGGGCAGCCGGGCACGATCCGCGCATCGCCGATCCCCTGTCGGGCCGTCATCGTGCGTTCGTCGAGGACCCGTTCGGCAATCGAGTGGAATTGATCGAGGCTGATCGGCCGAGCGCGTCGTGAGAGTAGCGAGCGCGTCGTGAGAGTCGTTACCTACAACATCAATGGGATCGGCGCGCGCCTCCCGAACCTGCTCAAGTGGCTCAAGGAGAATTCGCCCGACGTCGTATGCCTGCAAGAATTGAAGGCACCTCAGGAGAATTTTCCGGAAGGCCCCATTCGCGAGGCAGGCTACGGGGTGATCTGGCACGGGCAAAAGAGCTGGAACGGGGTCGCGATCCTCGCCCGCAATGAAGAGCCCGTCGAGATCCGGCGGGTGCTGCCGGGCGATCCGGACGACGTGCATAGCCGTTACATCGAGGCAACCGTTCACGGGTTGACCGTGGGTTGCCTGTATTTGCCCAACGGGAATCCGGCGCCGGGCCCGAAGTTCGACTACAAGCTCAAGTGGCTCGCGCGCCTCCTCGCGCACGCCGCCGCTCTCGTATCGAGCGAATCACCGGTGATACTCGCCGGCGATTACAACGTGATTCCCACGGAGCGAGACGTCTATAAGCCGGAGCGCTGGGTGGATGATGCGCTGTTTCGGATCGAGGTACGCGAGGCGTACGCCGACTTGCTGAAGCAAGGCTGGACGGATGCGATCCGCACGCTCCATCCCGACACCGTGATCTACACCTACTGGGACTTCTTCCGCAACGCGTACGCACGCGATGCCGGCATGCGCATCGATCATTTGCTCTTGAATCCGGCCCTCGCCGGGCGCCTCAAGGCAGCAGGCGTCGATCGCGACGTGCGCGGCTGGGAGAAGCCGAGCGATCATGCGCCGACGTGGGTGGAGGTCTCGTGACACCCGCCTCCTTCGATGCGCTCCATCTCGCCGGCCCCACAAGGACCTATTGGCTCGCGTTCCGGCTGGGTCTTGTTGCCGATCGTAGGCGGGCGCGCCTCACGCGCGTCGTGCGGCGCGCGGCAGGACGACCGCTTGCAGCCAGTTGGAGAGCTCCCGGAGGCGCAGCTCCTCGCTGCGCATGGCGGGCCCCAAGCCGTACTTCCACAGAAGGGACGTGTCGGATGGATTCGCCTGCAGGGCCCGAAGCTCGGCGGCAAAGGTGGCGAGCGCCGCCATATCGTGGAACATCCCTTCGGTGACGAGCTTCTCGCCGTAGCGCTCGGCGACCGCCGCGATGTCCTGGAAATCGTACTCGGGGTGGTACTGCACGCCCCAGAAGCTGCCGCGGCCATGGTCGAACGAGGCCGCCTGGAGCCCGAACTCGTTGCTCGCGAGCACTTGGGCGCCGGCCGGGAGCGTCGCGATGTCGTCGCGGTGCACGGCGGGCGCCTCGAACACGACGGGCTTGCCTGTGAACAGCCGGTGCTCACGCCCCGCCTCGCTCAACAGGATTCTGCGCGCGAATCCGAACTCGCGGCCCCGGGGATTGGCGCGCACCTCGCCGCCCGCGGCCGTGACGGCGACCTGCAAGCCCCAGCAGCTGCCGAAGAACGGCACACCGGCCGCGAACACGGCCTTCGCGAGATCGGTCTGGCGCGTGACGGGGGCGCCGCCCTGGTAGACGTTCAAGGCCGAGCCCGTCATCGCGACCCCATCGTAGCTCTCGAGCCCGACTCCGGGCGCTAGCACCGCGCCGTCCGCGGCCGTGAGCACATCGATGTGAAGCGAGGAATCGAGGCGGGCGAGCACCCGGGCGTAGCCGGTGCCCGAGTCATAACCGAGCGAGCGCGCGAGCCTTGCGCGCACCTCCGCGACGTTACCGTCGATGATGAGGATGCGCGCGCCGCTCGCACGCGCGCCGTTGCCGCTCATGCGCTCTCCAGGGCGCCGAGCCGTCCCTCCACCGCCGTGCGGAAGATGCGTTCGAGTGCCGCCGCATCGACGGGGATCGGATTGCCGCCGGCGGAGGGGTCGATCGCTGCCTCGCGTCCGATGAGAGCCGCCTGATCCGCGCTCACGCCCAGCTCGGCGAGCGAATGCGGAATACCGAGCTCGCGACGGAATGCCAAGAGCCAGGCGAGAAATCCGTCGAAGCCGCGCTGCGGCAAGTCGAGGAGCCGCGCGATGATGTCGGTCTTCTGCGCAATGGCGCTGCGATTGAATGTGACCACGTAGGGAAGGATCACCGCATTGGTGAGGCCGTGGTGCGTGTTGAACCACGAGCCCACCGGGTGCGCGATCGCATGCACGGCGCCCAACCCCTTCTGGAATGCGGTCGCGCCCATGGAGGCGGCGGCCAGCATCTCGCCGCGCGCTTCGATGTCGCTCCCGTCCTGGCACGCGCGGGGGAGGTAGTGGTGGATGAGCCGCATGCCCTCGAGTGCCACGCCATCGGCCAGCGGATGGAATCCCGGCGCACAGAATGCCTCGAAGCAATGGGTGAATGCGTCCATGCCGGTCGCCGCGGTCACCGTGCGTGGCAGACCCACGGTCAACTCGGCATCGGAGATGACGATGCGGGGCATCATCTTCGGATGAAAGATGATCTTTTTCTGATGCGTCTCCTCGTTGAGGATGACGGCGGCGCGGCCCACTTCCGAGCCCGTGCCGGCGGTGGTCGGTACCGCAACGATCGGGGCGATACGCGCGGCATCCGCACGCATCCACCACTCGCCGATGTCCTCGAAATCCCAGAGCGGGCGAGTCTGACCGATCATGAAGGCGACCACCTTGCCGACATCGAGCGCCGAGCCGCCGCCCAACGCCACGACACCATCGTGGCCGCCGGCGCGATACGCTTCGAGCCCTGCCTCGACGTGGCGGAGCGCCGGATTCCCGCGGACGGCGCCGAAAAGCGCCGCGTTCGCGAGCGATGAGAGCGCCCGCTTCACCATCGGCGCGCCGGCGAGCCCCTCGTCGGTGACGAGGAGCGGCCGCTTGATGCCGGCCGCGCTGCACGCCGCCTTGAGCTCGCTGATCCGGCCCGGGCCGGCCCAAATTGTCGTCGGATAGCTCCAGTTACCGCGCAGCATCGTGCTCATGTCTCGAGCCTCAGGTGGTAGGATTTGGGGCGCGTGAGCTGCTCGAAGCCGACGCGTGACAGAGTGCAGCCGCGTCCTGACTGCTTGACGCCGGTCCAAGCGAGAGCCGGATCGAGGTAATCGCAGCGATTCAAGAACACGGTGCCCGTCTCGAGCGCATCGCCGAGCGCTTCGGCGCGTTCGGCGTCGCGGGAGAAAATCGCCGCCGTGAGGCCGAACTTGCTGTCGTTCATCAGCCGCAACGCCTCCTCATCCGAATCGACTCTCATGATGCCGACCGCAGGTCCGAAGGTCTCCTCGCGCATGATCGCCATCGAGTGGTCGACATCCACCAGCACCTGCGGCGCGAGGTAGGGAGTCCCCGGCGAGGAGGCAGGGAAATCCTGCTCGTCGATGAGCTGTTGGGCTCCCTGCGCAATGGCGGAGCGAACCTGCGCGCGGACTGCGTCGGCGGCCGCGGTGCGCACTACCGGCCCGAGGGAGGTGTCCGGATCGAGCGGAGAGCCCAGCCGGTAGCGCTTCGTCAGCTCGACGACCCCGTCGACGAAGTCGCGGTAGCGCGAGGCGGCCACGTAGATCCGCTTGATGCCGCAGCAGGATTGACCGGCGTTGTAGAAGACACCGTCGGTGAGCGTCTCGATCGCGTGCGCCAGGTCGGCGTCGGCGCGCACGTACGCCGGATCCTTGCCGCCGAGCTCCAGACCCGAGGTCGCGAACCCCGAGGCGGTGGCTCCGACGACGGCTCGTCCGCCCGACACCGAGCCGGTGAAGCAAACGCTCGCGACGCGCGAATCGGCCAGGAGCCGCGCGGTGTCGGCGTGGGAGAGATGCAAGTATTGAAACACGCCTTCCGGCAAGCCCGCGCTAGCGAAGCATTCCGCAAAGCGCTCGGCGGCGAGCGGCGTCTGGTGCGAGTGCTTGAGCACCACCGTATTGCCGGCGATGAGCGCCGGTAGCACGGCATTGACGGCCGTGAGGTAGGGATAATTCCACGGCGCCACGACCGCCACGACGCCCAGGGGGACGCGCTTGATCAGGCGACGAAAGCCCTGCTTCGCTCCCGGATCGATGGCGGCGAGCGCCTCGGGCGCGATATGAAGCATATAACGCGCCCGTTCCTCGAAGCCGCGCACCTCGCCCGGGGCGTGCCGAATGGGACGGCCCATCTGCCAGGTGATCTCGGCGGCAATGTCGTTCGTCTTCGCGACGAAGGCATCGACGGCCCGAGCGAGGGTCGTGCAGCGGCCCTCGAGCGGCCAGGAGGCCCACGCTCGATGAGCGGCCCGCGCGCGCTCGAGCGCCCGATCGATACCCTCGACTGTCTCGAGCGCTCGCTCGACGTAGATCCGCCCGTCGACGGGACTCACCGTCTTCAACAGCTCACTCATGACCGCCGCTGCTCCTCATCGCACGCCCACCGGGCCCCTCAGCCTAGCGCAAGCCGACCGGCAAGATACTCCTCGGCGAGCGCACAGGCGCGCTCGATGAGAAAGGGCGTCATCTCGCGCGCCGTT
>DATHCO010000063.1:0-7370 GCA_035319505.1 Steroidobacteraceae bacterium
TCGGATCCGGCGACCAAGGCGGTCGCCGTACCGATCTACCAGACCGCCGCCTATTCGTTCGACAGCGCAGAGCACGGGGCGGCTCTCTTCAATCTCGAGGTCGAGGGATTCCGGTACACGCGGATCGCAAATCCGACGACCAACATTCTCGAGCAGCGCGTTGCCGAGCTCGAGGGCAGCGTCGGCGCGCTCAGCGTCGCCTCGGGGCAGACGGCGCTCTATTACGCAGCGCTCAACGTGACGCAAATGGGACGCAACATCATCTCCGTCCCGCAGCTCTATGGCACGACTTACACCTTGTTCGCCCATATCTTGCCCGGACTGGGCGTTCAGGTTCGGTTCGCGAAGTCGGACCGTGCCGCCGATCTCGAAGCGCTCATCGACGAGAACACGCGCGCCGTATTCTGCGAGACGGTCGGCAATCCCGCGGGCAACGTCTGCGATCTCGAGGCGCTCGCGAACCTCGCCCACCGCCATGCCATGCCCTTGATCGTCGATAACACGGTCGCGACTCCCATGCTGGTGCGCCCCGTCGAGCATGGTGCGGACATCATCGTCCACTCGCTGACCAAGTTCCTGGGAGGCCACGGCACGACGCTCGGCGGAATCGTCGTCGATTGCGGCAGCTTCCCCTGGTTGAAGCATGCCGCCCGCTATCCGATGTTCAGCGAGCCCGATGCGTCGTATCACGGATTGGTTTACACCGAGCACTACGGTGCGGCGGCGTTCATCGGACGCTGCCGCAGCGTGTACCAGCGCACCATGGGTGCCGTGCTCTCACCGATGAACGCCTTTCTGCTGCTGCAGGGAATCGAGACCGTCGCCGTGAGGATCGAGAGGCACGTCGAGAACGCCCGAAAGGTCGCCGAGTTCCTGCGCCGCGACCCGCGCGTCGAGTCGGTGAACTATGCGGGATTCAAGGACAGTCCCTACTACGGCTTGGTCCAGAAGTATTTGGGCGGCCGGGCTTGCTCGCTGCTGACGTTCGATGTGGTCGGCGGGCTGCCCGCCGGCATCCGCTTCTACGATGCACTGAGGCTCTTCAAGCGCCTGGTCAATCTCGGGGACGCGAAATCCTTGGCCTGCCATCCGGCATCGACGACCCATCGACAGATGACACCGGCCGAGCAGCTCGCCGCGGGCGTGGGCCCGGGCAGTATCCGCCTGAGCGTCGGCATAGAGCATATCGACGACATTCTCGCGGATCTCGATCAGGCGCTCGCCGCGGCGGCCGGTTGAGCCGGAGCCTCGCGTGTCCAGCCTCCCAAGCGGGCCGGCCTCGAGCTCATGCCTCTCGGGGCGATACGGAGCTCTGCCTCATGCTGAGCATCTTGTCGACCAGCGCCTGGATCGAGCTCAGGGATTGAAAGTTCTCGGGGGTGATATCACTTTGTGGAATTGCGATATCGAACTCCAGCTCGACCGCGAGCATGAGATTGACCATCTTGAGCGAGCTGATGCCGAGGTCACTCAGTTGCGTCGCGACCGGAAATGGGTCCGGGAATACACCGGCGGGCCCGATCACTTGTCTGACCAGCGCAATTAGCCGATTGCACACGTCGATAGGCGCTGCACCCACTCGATAAGGCTCCGAAAGGGAAGATTTGGAATGATACCGTGGGCACCGCGAGCCGTCGAAGGCTTTACATATCTCCCTCACGAGAGCGTACTCCGTCACCGACCGAGAGATGTCGCACTCACCGATTATCGAGCCAGCGCGTGTTTCGGGCATAATCATTCGACGGCCCCATGGCCTCCCCAGCAGCGCAACCTCCGGAAGCCCAACGAATGACGAATACGAGCGCCCAAGTCCTCACCACACCCTCAACCACGAGCGCTTCGGCGCGGGCACGGGTCGCAGCGCAGGTCGCAGCAACCCACGCTGGCGCCGTCGATGCAGCCGGACGGTTTCCGAGCGAGGCATTTGCCGAGATCCGCAAACAGCGCCTGCTCGGCATCATGGTTCCCCAGTCCCTGGGTGGCGAAGGTGCGGGTCTCGGCGAGGTCGCGGACGTGTGCTTCACCTTGGGGCAGGCCGACTCGTCGGCCGGGCTGATTTATGCGATGCATCAAATCAAGATGGCGTGCATCATCCGTCACTCGAAGGGGAATGCCGCGCTCGAGCGCATCTTGCGTCAGGTCGTGACGGATCAGCTGCTGCTCGCCTCCTCGACCACCGAGGGTCAGGCGGGGGGCAACGTGCGCGCGAGCGAAGCCCCGATCGAGCACGTGGGCGATCAGGTGACGCTCGAGCGCAAGGCGACCGTCATTTCCTACGCGAAGGACGCCGACGGCATCGTCACGACGGCAAGGCGCGCGGCCGATGCTGCCGCATCCGACCAAGTGCTCTTGGTGTTGCTCAAGAAGGACTACACGCTGGAGCAATTGCAGTCGTGGGACACGCTCGGGATGCGAGGAACCTGCAGCGAGGGGTTTACGCTGCGCGCACGCGCCCCGGCGCAGCAGGTGCTGGGGGAACCCTACGAGAGGATTCATGCCCAAACCATGGTGCCGCATGCCCACATCCTATGGGGCTCGGTATGGGCGGGCATCGCCGCAGTCGCGACGACCAAGGCCCAGACCTTCGTGCGCAATGCGCTCAGGGGCTCGGGCGGCCAGATGCCCCCGGGCGCTCCGCATTTCACGCAAGCCGCCTCGACGCTGCGCACGTTGCGCGGCGTGTTGAGCTCGGCACTGCGCAGCTATCAGGCCGTGATGTCCGATGAGAAGGCGATCAGCTCGCTCGAGTTTCAAACGATGATCACGCTCACGAAGGTGCAGGTGTCGGAGCTCGCCGTGGAGACGGTGTTGGCGGCGCTGCGCGCCTGCGGGCTCTCCGGCTTTCGCAACGACACGCAGGTTAGCATTGGCCGGCACTTGCGCGATGTGCTGTCCGCACCGCTGATGATCAACAACGACCGCATCCTCGCCAATCTCGCGATGACCTCCGTGATGACATCGCTGCCGAGCTCGGTGGGTGGCTGAGGAGTCGAACGCAGCGTGACCGTCACTGTGTCCTCCGCCGACGCGATCGGCGACCCCCTGGATGGGCTGGCCCCGGCTCTGTTTCGGCCGATGGGCGTCGACGGAGTCTATGCGCGCACGGCATTGTACGTCGACGTGTGCGAGCGGCTCGAGCGTTTCATTACCGGGCTGCGCGAGAATCAAGCCGAGGTCATGCGCTTTCCGCCCGTGATGAGTCGCAAGCAGCTCGAGAAGTCGGGTTATCTCAAGAGCTTCCCCAACTTGCTGGGCTGCGTCTGCGCGCTGCACGGGAGCGAGGTGTCGATTCGCGCCGCGGCGGATCGTTACGAAAGCGGTGGTGATTGGACCGAGGCGCTCACGGCCTCAGATCTCGTGCTGTCGCCGGCGGCCTGCTATCCCGTGTACCCCATCGCGGCCGCCCGCGGCCAATTGCCGCCCGGTGGTTGGCAGTTCGACATCGAGGCCGACGTGTTCCGTCACGAGCCATCGCGCAGTCTCGACCGACTGCAATCGTTTCGCATGCGCGAGTTCGTGCGCATCGGCTCCCCCGCTGAGATCATCGAGTATCGCGACCGCTGGCTGGCGCGGGCACCGCAAATTGCGGCCGATCTCTCGTTGCCGTACGCCGTGGACGTCGCGAGCGACCCGTTCTTCGGCCGCGTCGGCCAGGTGATGGCGGTGAGCCAGCGCCAACAGGCGCTCAAATTCGAGCTCCTCATCCCCTATCATGCCAAAGCGACGCCCACCGCGTGCATGAGCTTCAATTACCACCGCGAGCACTTCGGGCAGGTATGGAGCATTCGCGACGAACGAGGCGAGCCCGCGCACACGAGTTGCGTAGCATTTGGGATCGATCGGCTGGTGGTAGCCTTGTTCGCCAATCATGGGCTCGATCCTCGCCAGTGGCCGGCCGTGACGCGGCGGACGCTGGAACTTTGACTCACCCTTAGCTCCTCCCCAAGCACTTGCCGCTCGATCCGCGCGTCAAACGATTCTTGGATGTTCTAGCGGCGGGGAACCCACCGAGTGCGCTCGAGGTGAGCGTTGCGGAGCGCCGTGCAGGGCTCAGCGAGCTCATGAAACTCTCGGGGCCTGCAGCTGCCGTCAGCCGAGTGGACGATCGCAGCGTCCAGGGCGCGCAGGGCGCCATTCGGATCAGGGCCTATACGCCCCTCGAAGCGCCTGAAGAGCTCTCGCCGGGGCTCCTCTACTTCCACGGCGGAGGACTCATCGCGGGCACGATCGATACGCATGACTCGATCGCCCGTGCGTTGGCGCAAGCGGGGGCATGTCGGGTGGTCTCGGTCGATTATCGCCTCGCACCGGAGAATCCGTTTCCCGCCTCGCTCGACGATGCGCTGGCGGTCGTCGAGCACGTGAGAGGCCGTGCCGCGGATTTCGGCATCGATGCGGCGCGACTCGGGATTTGCGGCGATTCGGCCGGCGGTACGCTCGCCGCGGTGACGTGTCAAACCATGGCTCGTGCGGGCGTCCCCCCGCTCGCCCTACAACTGCTGCTGTGCCCGATTCTCGACTACGGCCGCCGTGGCGGCTCACGCCTGCAATTCGGGAGCGGCTATCTCGTCGATCAGGCGACGCTCGAACATGATCTGAGACATTACGCGCCTGCGGGCATGAATCCGGACGATCCGCGCATTTCGCCCCTGCGGGCCGCCGATTTGAGCGGCCTCCCGCGGACCATCATTCACACCGCCGAGTTTGATCCGCTGCGCGATGAGGGGGAAGATTATTTCAACCGCTTGACCCCCACCGGAGCGGCCGTGTCCTATACTTGCCACGCAGGAATGATCCATCTTTTCTATGGGCTGGGTGCGGTCATTCCCTATGCTCGCGTCGCCTTCGAGCAAATCGGGGCGCAACTTCGGGCCGAGCTGCATTAGTGCGGACGCCCGCGAGAGACCCACGGAGCCCTGGGAGCAGCCAAGTGACGGAACGCGCCGCGGCAGAGCGCATGGTCCGGGAATTGCACACGGCGCGCCTCAACGGCGACCTCGCGGGAATGTGCCGGCTATTCGCCGATCACGGTCGGTTCGAGATCGCCGGCGCGAGCGCCGACAAGCCGATCGCGATTCGCGCCGAAGGCATCGCAGAATTCCGCCCGTGGCTCGCGATTATGACCAAGGTATTTCGGTTGAGCGACTATCGGCTGCTATCGCTGATCGTCGAATGGCCGAAGCTCGCAGCCCACTGGCACACGAACATCTATTCGAAAGTCACCGGCGTCACGGTTTCGACCGAGCTCGTCGACCTCATGGAACTGCGCGACGATCGCATCCAGACCTACAGCGAATTCTTCGTCCCGCGCTGACTCGACCCCTCAAAGTTCGAGCTTGAGCTGCGCCGTACCCGGAGGCGTGAACTTGGAGGTATCGAGGTCGTAGCGATCCTCCGCACCGTCGAGCCCGAGCTTGCGCTTGGCGAGCTCGAATCGGGCGCGCAGGAGCTCGGCATAAGGGCCGGTTCCCCTCATGCGCGTACCGAACTGCGAGTCGTAGTCCTTCCCGCCGCGTGCTTGATTGATCAGCGACATGACGTGCGCCGCCCGCTCAGGGTAGTGATCGTCGAGCCATTCACGAAAAATCAGCTTCAATTCGTGAGGAAGCCGCAGCAGCACGTAACCCGCCGAGCTTGCGCCCGCTTCGCGGGCGGCAGCCAGGATCTCCTCCATTTCATGGTCCGTGATCGCCGGTATCACCGGTGCGACCAGCACGCCGACGGGAACGCCGGCCCCCGACAGTTCGCTCACGATGCGAAGACGCGCTCGCGGCGAGGCAGTGCGCGGCTCGAGCGTTCGCTTGATCTCGTCCGACAGGGACGTAATGCTGATCATCACCGAGGCCAAGCGATCCCTGGCGAGATCGGCGAGCAGATCGAGGTCGCGAAGGATGAGCGCGCTCTTCGTCACGATCGTCACCGGGTGCCGGCAGCGCGCGAGCACGGCGAGGATGCTCCGGGTAACTCGCATCTTCTTCTCGAGCGGCTGATAACCGTCCGTGTTGATGCCGAGCGCAATCGGCTTGCAGACGTACTTCGGTCTCCCGAGCTCCGCCTCGAGGAGTCTCACGGCGTCCGCCTTGTAGAAGAGCTTCGTCTCGAAATCCAATCCGGGCGAAAGACCGAGAAAGGAATGGGTCGGGCGCGCAAAGCAATACGTGCAGCCGTGCGCGCAGCCGCGATAGGGATTGATCGATTGCTCGAACCCGACGTCGGGCGAATCGTTCGTGGTGATGACGGCGCGGGCCTGATCGGGCAAGACACTTTCCGCCGGCGTATCCGGGGTCTCATCCTGATACCAGCCATCATCGGTCTTCTCGACCGCGAGCGCGTCAAAGCGGCCCGTCGGATTCGACGAGGTGCCCCTGCCCTTGATGGCGCGATGGCCGATGAAGCTGCGGCTCATGGCGGGACTCTACCGGTCCCTGCGACCCGCGTAAATCCAGTACGAGAGCCCTCACACTACTGGATGAGGCTCAACTTCCAATGACGCGGGCGCTCGAGGCAACCGCGCCCCGGCGCCCCGAAAGTCTCTTTAGCTCGGGCCGCGCGGATAGAGCCTCGCGAGAAGCTCGGCCGAGGCCTTTTGACCGGCGAGCTGGCCGCCGTCGATCACGAAGACTTGCCCCGTGATGAAGGACGAGGCCTCATCGGCAAGGAAGACGAACAGCGGCGCCACGTCCTCTACCCGCCCGCTTCGGCCGATGGGAATGTACCGATCCACAAAATCGCGAACGAACGCCGCACTGTCGATGGCCTCGGACATGGGAGTTTGAAGGTATCCGGGCGCTACGGCGTTGACGCGGATGCCGAACTGAGCCAGCTCGAGCGCCATGGTCTTCGTGAGCATGATCACGCCGCCCTTGCTCGCATTGTAATGCGCGTACCCCGCCTCCCCGTCGATGCCGTTCTTGCTCGACATGTTGATGATCACGCCGCGCCGCCGCGGCACCATGCGCCGGGCAACGGCCTGCGCAACGACGAACATGCCGTACAGATTGACCTCGAGCACGCGGCGCCATTCGGCCGCCGAGATCTGCAGAAACGATGTCTCGAACGCGATGCCGGCGTTGTTGACCAGAATGTCGATGGGCGCGCGGCGCTCCGCTTCATCCACCGCGGCGGCGACCGCCTCTTGGTCGGTCACGTCGACCGCATGCCCCTGGGCGGCGATGCCGACCGCACGCAGCTCGCCAAGCGCACGGTCGAGATTCTCGGCATGACAGTCCGCGATCGACACCGTCACATGCTCGCGCCCGAAAGCATGAGCGATGGCTAGGCCGATCCCGCGCGCACCGCCGGTAATGAACGTATGCTTGCCGCTGAGTTGAATGGGCATTGGTCATCCTTGGAGCGAGGCGCCGGCGCTC
>DATHCO010000064.1:0-4987 GCA_035319505.1 Steroidobacteraceae bacterium
GGAGTCGGCTTTGGAAGGGAATTTTCCGGGGCGTGAAACACACGGGCGCGACGCATGCGTCGCGCGGGTGGCCATGGATGGCCACCCAGGGCTTGCGCGCAGCAGGGACTGCGCAGCGCAATGTTTTTCCCGCAGCCTCCAAGGAGGGATTGACGGCGGCCCGGAAAATTCCCTTCCAAAGCCGGCGCCGTCGGATAAAGCAGCTGCCCTTCATGAATAAGCCGGGCTAGCGCGCGTCGATTGCCCGCCGCCCTCGAGCCTGTGGTCTGTACGCCGACGCTGTCTGTCTTCCGCGTGATCTAGGATCTATCATCGCGGCGTTGGAGTACCGCCAAACTGCACCGACTGCGCGCCCGCTCCGGCGCGCAACCCAATTCGAGATCAGCGCCCACTTCGAGCGCGCCTTGGCGCGCGCGGACGGCGCGCTCGGCGCGCATTGCGTGCACGAATGGTGGATGCGTGGGGAAATGTCCATTAACATAGAGTGCGCCCTCGAGCGGCTGTGGCGCTGCGCTGCCACCTCCATCCCGGACTGGTTGCCGATGCGCTACGTGGAGTGGTTGCCGCGCGCTTATGAAGTGGCGGCAGGCTTGCGCGCGCTGGCCAAGGGACGGTCCAATATCTACATCGTGCTTCTCGATTATCGCGACCGGCGCACGGAGGCCTATGGCGTGTACGTGGGGATGAGCCACTACTCCCCGGCCGAGCGCTTCGATCAGCACAAGGCGGGTATCAGGGCCGCAGGCAGCGTCCTCAAGCGGGGTTTAGAGGTACTCACGGGTCCGACGCTCCATTTGCAGTCGATCGGTCGAGTGGACGCGCTTAGGATCGAGGTCGAATTGGCAGAGCGCCTGGCTCGAGCCGGGCTCGTAGTAAGAGGCGGGCACTAGAGATGATTTTGATCGGTATGTTCGATTCTCCCTTCGTGCGCCGGGTCGCGGTCAGCATGAATCTGCTGGGGCTGGGCTATGAGCACAAGAATTGGTCGGTGGGCAAGGACTTCGAGCTCATCCGCCAGTTCAATCCCTTGGGCCGTGTGCCGACGCTGGTGCTCGCGGACGGCGAGACACTGATCGAATCGGGCGCGATCCTGGATTTCCTGGACGAATCCGTAGGACCCGAGCGCGCTCTCTTACCCCCGCGAGGCAAGGCGCGCCGCGATGCGCTCAAGATCATGGCGATCGCCACGGGCGCGGCCGAGAAAGGGGTGCTGCAGGTGTACGAGGGTGCATTTCGGCCACCGGAGAAGCGGCACGAGCCGTGGGCGGAGCGCTGCCGGGTGCAGATGCAGGGCGCGCTCGCAGAGCTGGAGCGATTGTCCCAGGCTCGTGCCGGAGAGTGGTTGCTCGGAGAGCGACTGACGCAGGCCGACGTGACTACGACCTGCGCGTTCACCTTCCTGTGCGATGCATTATCCGTGCATTCACGACCTGCCTATTCCGGGCTCGCAGCCTTGAGCGAGCGCTGCGAGGCGCTTCCCGCCTTCAGCAGCGTGCGAGCCAGGTTCTTCAATCCCGGTTCGCCCGCCCACGGGCCGGGGGGAGAGAGCGCGGCGCCGGATCGAGAGCGCCACGCGCCCGGTCGAGAGCGGGCCCCGCATTGAGCGCGGCAGGCTGCTCCCGTCGGCCGATGCGCTACACTACGAAAACAACAAACAAGAAGTAGGGGGAGTCATGTCCTTATCGAGCAAGCTGACTGGGGCTTTGTGTTTGCTTTTGTTGCTCTGCGCGACGGGCTGCAACCAGTCGCCCCAGTCGACGGCGCCCGTGCAACGACCGCCCTCGCAGGCGAGCCTGCACTGGCGACAGATCGCCAACGGGTTCATGCAGAGCTACTTCGGGGCCCAGCCGTTTTTTGCCGCACAGCAGGGCAAGCACGACTTCGACGGGCAACTGCCGGACGTGAGCGCTCACGGGCTCAAGCGCGAGATTGCGCGCCTGCACGATGAGCGCGATCAGCTCGCGGCGGTCGATCCGGCAGCGCTCGAGCCGGGCGAGCGCTTCGATCGCGAGTACCTGTTGAGCGTCGCGGACCGGGATCTGTTCTGGCTCGAGAAGGCCCACTATCCCTCGAGCAATCCGAACTGGTATGTCAACAATCTGGACCCGGACATGTACCTCACGCGTAACTATGCTCCGCTCAACGTGCGGTTGAAAGCCTTCATCAAGTACGCACGCGGCATCCCCAAGATGGCGAGCGACATACAGGCGAACCTGAAGGGCCCGTTGCCGAGGACCTTCATCGAGCTCGGGATCTCCAATTTCGGCGGCTACGTCGACTTCTACAAGAAGGACGCCGTGGCGGTGTTTGCCTCGGTCAACGACCCGGCGATGCAGAAGGACTTGGCCGATGCGACTTCGCAGGCCTCGGCGGCCATGTCCAATCTGATGAATTACCTCGTCGGCTTGCGTAGCACGGCCAACGACAAATTTCCGCTCGGCAAGGAGCTGTACGCGGAAATGATCAAGGACACGGAACGCGTCGACCTGCCAATCGAGCAAATCGAGGCCGCAGGACGAGCGGACCTTGCGCGCAATACCGAGGCGCTCAAGGCCGAGTGCGCGGTCTATTCGCCGAAGGCGACGCTCGCCGCCTGCGTCGCCAAGGTATCGGCCAAGAAACCGGCCGAGGGCACGCTCGATGCGGCGCGCAAGCAGCTCACGATGCTCAAGGAGTTCGTGCAGAAGAACAACGTGGTGAGCATCCCGAGCAACGAGGAGGCTCTGGTCGCCGAGGCGCCGCCCTACAACCGGGAAAATGCGGCCTTCATCCAGGTGCCGGGACCCTACGACAAGGGAGTGGCCTCGATTTTCAACATCGCACCGCCCAATCCCAAATGGAGCAAGGCCGAGCAGGCGGCGTACCTCCCGAGCGAGGCGTCGCTCCTCTACACGTCCGTGCACGAGGTATGGCCCGGACATTTCCTGCAATTTCTGCACTCGAACTCGAACCCGAACAAGCTCGAGGCGGTGTGGATCGGTTAAGGATATGCGGAAGGGTGGGCACTACGCCGAGGAGATGATGCACGAGGAAGGTCTCGATCAGGGTAATCCCGAGTGGCACATCGGCCAGATCCAGGAGGCGCTCGTGCGGGACGTGCGCCTCTTGTCCTCGATCGGCCTGCACACCGAGGGCATGACCGTTGCGCAGTCGGAGAAGATGTTCCGAGAGCAGGCCTTTCAAGACCCGGGCAATGCGCGCCAGCAGGCGGCGCGCGGCACCTATGACCCCGCGTACCTGAGCTACACCCTGGGCAAATTGATGATTCGCAAGCTCCGCACCGACTGGATCGCCAAGACGCAGGCGGCCGGAGGAGCGGCCCCGGCGGCCTCAGCGCCTGCCGCAAGCGCCGCCGCGCCGCCGGGTGATTCCCATGCGCTCTGGCGTGAGTTTCACGACAAATTCCTCTCCTATGGAGGTCCGCCGATTCCGCTGGTGCGCAAGGAGATGTTGGGCGAGACGGGGACGCTACTGTAGCGAACGGGTCAGGATGCGCGGCCGATGCCGGCGATGATTCCGCTATCCGTCCAAGTGCCCACGAGGGCCGCGGCTCGCAGCGGGGTCTCCTCCTCGGATAGATATTGAGTCAGGCGCGCACAAACCGAAGCGAAGCTCTGGCCGCCGAGCGCGGTCTCCAGCGCGGCATCCTCAGGCGCATCCATCGAGCGGAAGTAGTTCTTGAGGTCCCGTCGCCACAGTAGCCAGGGAACGGGCTCACGCACCGACTCAGGCGCCGGGGGATCCTGGCTCTCGCTCACGGCCTTCCAAACGGTCACCGTATTCCAGGAGAAGCGCAGGCGGCGAAGCGAGGGATGGAAGCGAAACTCGAGGCCCGCCCACGCCTGCGGGTCGAGACCCATGAGCGTGGCTCGATCGAGCGATGGGGAATCGGGCGCATCGAACACTTCCGACAACGTCCATTCGAAGCGTGCGACCTCGGACAGGATAGGCTGCTCGGCGAAGGGCGCCCGCTCGGCGAGAAAATCCGCGAGCTCGCGCCCGTACCAGCGGATCGAGCGGTGCACGGAGGGGTGCGCCTCGATGAACATGCCCGCCACCGCGGCGAACGTATCATCGCCCAGCAGCCCGTGGAGCACGGGGTAGATATCGTCGAGCGCCTCGGTGAGGCGCGCTCGGTAGGCATGGCGGTAAATGGCGAGCCTCTCTTCCGTGGCCAACGGCGGCGCCTCGACGATGGCGCTCGCGATCGCGTTCTCGACGCCCAGCAAATCGCGCTGCAGCTCCCGCTGCAATCGTGCGAGCTGCATCAGGCCGCCTCGAGCGCCGCGCCCGAGGCGACGGCGCGAGCGATGTCGAGCTCGGCCACGAGCTCGCGCAACGGAGGAATGTTGTCGTCACGCTCGATCATGACTGGAATGCGCCCGAAGAGCGCGACCGCCTCGCGATACAGGTCCCAAACCGGCTCGACGATCGGCTGATCGTGCGTGTCGATCAAATGGCCACCCATGTCGCTGTGGCCTGCCAGGTGAAATTGGCGCACCCGATCCTTCGGCACGCCCGCGAGATAGCGCTGCGGATCGAAGCCGTGATTCACGCTGCTCACGTAGATATTGTTGATGTCGAGCAAGATCGAGCAGTCGGCGCGGCGCGCGACTTCGCTCAAGAACTCCCACTCGGACATCTCCGAAGCGCGGTAGCTGAGATAGCTCGATACGTTCTCGAGGAGGATCTGCCGCCCAAGCGCGTCCTGCACCTCGCCGACGCGCGCCACCACGTGGGCGAGCGCTTCCTCCGTATAGGGGAGCGGGAGCAGGTCGTGCAAGTTCCTGCCTTCGACGCCGGTCCAGCACAGATGATCCGAAATCCACTCGGGCTCGATTCTTCGGGCCAAGCGGCGCACCGCGGAGAGGTATTGTCGGTCGAGCGGGTCGGTGCTGCCGATGGAGAGCGATACGCCGTGCATCACCAGAGCAAAGCACGCGCGAATGCGCTCGAGATAATCCAAGGGTTTCCCGCCCGGCACCAG
>DATHCO010000065.1:0-6158 GCA_035319505.1 Steroidobacteraceae bacterium
CCTGTTGCCCCCCAACATGAACTTCTTCGTGCGCCCCGACTACATCTCGGTGTACACCAGCTGGCCGCTGACGGTGGACAGCATGCGCATGAGCGGCGTGATTCTATGGTCGCGTGATACCGTGGAAGGGCCGAATCGCGATCGCGTCGTCGGGGAGTTCAAGCACATGCTCGACAAGGTGATGGCGGAGGACTTTTCGATGGTCGAATCGCTGCAAAATACGGCGGTGTCGAGCGGGTTCTGCCCGGGCAGGATGTCGCGGCTGGAGCGTGGGGTTCAGCATTTCATCAAGCACAGCCTGAATCGGGTGTTGGGCGAGCGCACCGCGGTGCATGGAGCGGTGGAGGGTCGGGAGAGGGGAGCTCGGGCCATGAGCGCGGCGGTGCTTCAATACCCGCTCGATGCGGGCGGGGCGACGGTGCGGGTGGTGCAACACGGCTCCGCCGGGCCGCTCGTGCTCTTCCTGCATGGGCTGGGCTCTCATGCGGACGCGTGGTCACAGGTGGCGCCGGCCCTCGGCGCCGAAGGCCGCCGATGCCTCGCGGTCGATTTGCCGGGCCATGGTCTGTCGAGCAAAGGTCCGGGCTTTGACTACACACTCGACGGGCACGTCCGGTGGCTCGCCGCTCTCATCGAGGCCCTCGGCGAGCCTCAGGTGCATGTGGTCGCATCGTCCCTGGGCGGGCTGTGGGCCGCGGGCTTCGCGATGCGCTTCCCGCAACGCATCTCGAGCCTCACCTTGATCGGGGCGTTGGGCCTCGCGACGCTCACCGCCGAGCGGCGTCGCTGGACCGCGCAGTACCTGCGTGAGATGGACCGCGAATCGATCGCGGATCGCTTGCGGCGCGCAGTGGCCGAGCCCGCCGTGATCGATGAGAACTTCATCGAGCAGACCTTTCGCATGAACAATTCGCCGGGTGCGGGGGAGGCCTTCGCAGCTCTTGGACGCTACTATCTCGAGCGGATCAACGATGACATGCAGCTCGAGCCGCTGATCGCGGTCGCCCGAAGCTGGCCGCTTCTTCTCATCTGGGGCCGCGAGGACGCGACCGTACCCTATGCCGATGCCGCGGCGGCGGCGAAGCGCATCCCCGGGTGCGCGCTCTTCGCGCTCGACCGCACGCGCCACGTTCCTCAGCTCGAAAGGCCGGAGCTCGTTCGAGGGATCCTGTCGAGGCAGCTGCGCGGCGAGCCGCTGCCCGCGGGGCCGATCGAGGGCGGCGAGATTGTGTCGAGTACGCTCGATCATACGGCCGCGAGGTAGCCTGCGATGTTCTACTCCTTCGATCGACCGGATCCCGCATTGTCCCCGAGCCCCTTCAAGGCGTGCGTGATCCCGCGTCCGATCGGATGGATTTCCACGGTCGATGCCGCCGGGCGCAGAAACCTCGCCCCCTTCAGCTTCTTCAATGCCATCAGCGAGGAGCCGCCGATGGTCATGTTCTGCGCGAACGGCCAGCACGTCGACGGCGGCGAGAAGGACTCGGTGAAGAACGCCCGCGAAACAGGCGAGTTCGTCGTCAATCTGGCCACCTGGGCGCTGCGCCTTCAGGTCAACGAGTCGAGCGCCGAGGTCCATCGCTCGGTCGATGAATTCAAGCTCGCAGGATTGACGCCCGCCCCGTCGCTTCGCGTGCGCGCGCCCCGAGTGTCCGAATCACCGATCAGTCTCGAGTGTGTCGTGAGCGATATCTACGAGCTACCGACGGAGTCGCCCGGGGAGCTCGGGCGCATGGTCATGGGGCGGGTTCTGGGCATGCATATCGCAGAGGAGGCCATCGTGCAGTGCCGTGTGTCGGCGGCGAAGCTCAAGCCAATCGCGCGCCTCGGCTACAGCGAGTACACGGTCGTGGAGGAGATCTTCAAGATGACCCGGCCCGGCCCGAAGACATGAGGCGGCGACCGGCGCAGGCGAGGGCGCGGCGATGAGTAGGTACGATCGCCACCTCGCGAGCGCGGCTCGAGTCCTGGTGCGCGACCAATTCGACGTTCGGTCGGGCGAAGCGGTCCTGATCAGCGCCGATACGCGAACGGAGCAGGATCTCGTCGATGCGATCGCCGGAGCCGTCATCGACGTGGGCGCCCGTCCCGTGATCGCAACCATCCCGCAGCTGCCCTTCCAGGGAAGGCTCGCCGATCCTCACGTTCCGGACACCCTCGCCGCTGCCGCCCTATCGTCGGATGTGTGGTTCGATTGCTGCTTTCCGTACTTTGCGGGCTCTTCGATGCACGACGCGGCGATGAAGGCGCGGCGAGCGCGTTACGCGCTCATCGCAACCGCAGGCGCGGCAAGCTTCGCACGTCTATACGGGCGGGTCGACTTCTCATCGCTGATGGACTTCCAGGTTGCTTTGGTCGACTACCTCGACGGCAAGGCCGGTGCGCGCGTGCGCTTCACCTGCCCGAGCGGTACCGATGCCACATTCACGCTGGACGAGGTGAAGCTCAGGCGCGAGCGAGTGGCGCGTTCACCCGGCATGCACACGGTTCCTGGCGCCCAGAGCCTTTACCCCGTCGTCTCCTCGGTGAGCGGCAGCATCGTGCTGAGCGCGGTATTCGACGAGTATTATCGGTTGCTGCGCCGGCCGATCCGCATCGAGGTCGACGGGCCCATCCGCTCGCTGAGGGGCGCCGCGGCGGACGATCGGGCGCGCCTCGAGCGGGCGCTGCTACGAGCGTGTCCTCGCCGCGATGAGGCTGCCAGCGGCTACGGCTTTGCGATTCACTTCACGATCGGATTTCATCCTGCCGCACGCATCACTGGATCGCATTTCATCGAGGATATCCGAGCGCTCGGCACCAATGCCATCGGCATGGGGCTGCCGTGGTGGGAGGAGGGCGGTGGGGAGAACCATCCGGACGGGGTGGTGACGGATCAGTCGTTGTGGGTCGACGACGAGCCGCTCGTCGAGGCCGGTCAACTCGTAGGACCGCCCGCGCTGATCCCACTTTACCGGCGCGTTCGCGCACTCCTCGCTTGAGATGGATGCACTCCCGGTCGAGGCCGTTAGGCGCTCATCAGGGCCGCAATGGCCGATTCGTACCACGGCCATTGCGACACCGTCTGCGCGCTCTCGACCAGGTAGATGCGGCGTTTGAAGGATGGCGCGTGGCCCACCACATGGAGCCTGCCGCGCTTGAGATAGGGACTCGCGTGCCGGCGCGAGAGGTAACCCGAGCCACCGTTCTGCAGCAGATGGTCGATCGCCCAATCGGACGATGCGAGCGTGACGGCCGAGGTGGTCTCGCTCGGAAACGCGGCCGCATGCTGGCGCCTGAACTCATCACCATGATCGACATAGACGTAGCTGTCGTCGAGCGTCGCGGCGGCTCCCCTGATCGTCGATACCAGGATCAACTCATCGTCGATGAGCACGCGGCTCGCAAAGCCCTCGCCCGCCTGGGGCCGATAGCAAAAGGCGAGATCGACGAGGCCGATCTTGAGCCACCGGTCGAGCTGCTGCTGCTCTGCCGGCCATAGGGCTACGGCGATCTTCGGAGAGCGACGGCGGACGCGGTCGAGGAACCGCTGTCCGACCCTGCGCCACAGATCGAACTCGAGCCCCACACTGCAAACACCCTCGAAGCCCTTGGGCAGCGATACCTCGTAACGCGCCTGGCGCCAAAGCTGCACCATGACCTCTGCATAGCGCTGGAACTTGAAGCCCGCCGAGGTGAGCTCTGCGCCCCCCTTGCTGCGGTGGAGAAGCTTCTGGCCGATCTCCTCTTCCAGGGCGTTGAGGCGCGCCGTGACGGTCGACTGCGTGACGTTGAGGCGCCGCGAGGCGGCGACGAGGCTGCGCTGCTCGATCACCTCGAGAAAGGTTCGCAGTTCCTCTAAATTCATAATTCGATAATATCGAACTTAATCGCAAAAATAATTTGATTTTATAATAACCGAGATTTTGAAAGACTCTTATGGCCTTCACTCGAGGGGCCTTGCGCATGGAATTCAGTCACTTCCTATCGGCTTACTACCCCGACACTTCATACGGGGGAGACCGCCTGTATGCCGACATGATCAGCCAGGCGAGGCTCGTGGATCGGCTGGGCTATCGCGCAGTGACGATCCCGGAGCATCACCTCATCAACATTCTGCTGGTCCCCGACCCGCTGCAGTTCGCGGTGAAAGTGGCCTCGGTGACAAGCCGGGTCGAGCTCGTGACCTCCGTCTGCGTCTTGCCTTTGCACGATATGCGGGTGTTCGCCGGACGGGCCATCCAGGCTGATATTCTCTGCGAGGGGCGGTTGGTCCGGGCGTCGGACGAGGTGCTTTCGCCTACGAGCTCGCTCGCATGGGCAGGCCCATCGAGGAGTCGCGCGAGCGTTTCGACGAGTCTCTCGACGTGCTGATCGCTTTGTTCACGCGCGAGGAGGTGTCGTGGAACGGCAAGTACTATCAATTCGCGCCGCTCACCATCATGCCCCGCCCCGTGAGCAAGCCCATGCCGCAGATCATGGTTGCGGCGCTCAGCCCCGAGGCGATTCGTGCCTCGGTGAGGCGCGGCTTTCACGTCCAGACGAGCCCGCTCGATGCCACCGTCGAGACGATGAGAGAGCAGGTGGGGGCCTTCATGTCCGGCAAGGCCTCACTCGGCGAGGCGGGAAGCCACCTGCGCCTCGCGCTGCTGCGGGTCTGTTGCGTGGCGAGGAATGCGGCGGATGCCGATCGCAAGCTCGCGCTCGCCTACGACTACTACGGTCGCTTCCATAACGTCTTCACGGGTCCCGGCATCGTCGAGCGCGGCGCCATCGCACCGCTCCCGCAGAGACAAACGATGGAAGAGTTTCGCCGGAACATCATCATCTGCCCGGCCGCCGAAATGGTTGATCGGCTGAAGCTCTATGAGGAGCTGGGTGTCGATGAATTCATCATGAACGTCAACATCGGCCACAGCCAGGAGGAGGCCGAGGAGAGCATCCAGCGCTTCGCCGCGGATGTGATGCCGTGGTTTCGGTCTTCGTGCGCGAAGCACGAGCGGCGGGCGGCGTCCTGATGCAGGGCCGGCCGATCCGCTCCGCCTTCTCGGTCGAAGGGACAGGCGCCCCTCTTTTCCTGATCCACGGGATCGGCGCATCGCGCGCGAGTTGGGAGGGTGTCATCCAACATCTCAAATCGCAGTTTCGCTGCATCAGCTACGACCTGCGTGGTCACGGGAAGTCGCCGGTGCCGCCGACGCCTTATACGCTCGATGACCTCGTCGAAGATCTGGAGGCCCTGCGGTCCGAACTCGGCATCGCGCGGGCCCATTTCGCTGGGCATTCGCTCGGCGGGATGATCGGCCCCGCGTATGCACGCCGTTATCCGCACCGAGTGCAGTCGCTCGGCTTGCTGAGCACCGCTGCGTTTCGCACCGCCGAGGACAGCGCCAAGGTGCGTGGTGTGGTCGCTGACATGCGTGCAAGGGGCATCGCGCCGGTCCTCGACACTCTCAAGGAGCGCTGGTTCACGGCGCAATTCGCGGCCCGCTGTCCTCAAGTGATCGAGCGGCGCATGCGGCAGGTCATCGACACGGACGCAGAGGTCTTCTTGAGCGTGTTCGACATCTACGCCGAGACAGAGATGGCGCCGTGGCTCGCCGAGATTCACCAGCCTTGCCTGGTATTGACCGCAGAGTGCGACGCCGGCTGCAACCCGCGACTCAATCGGCAGATCGCCGCCGCGCTTCCTCGTTCCCGCCTCGTGATTCTGCCGGAGCTGCGTCATGCGATCTTGCTCGAGGCGGCGGAGCAGGTAGCCGCACCGATGCTCGATTTCCTGCTCGGCCTCAACGACTGATCGATTCGACCCAAGCCGCGAGCGCCTGCGTCCACTCGGTTCGAACCTCGGAATCGGTGCGACCGCTGCGTGCGGGTATGTGAAAGGAGTGATCGGCCCCCTCGAGCAGAGTCAAGCGGGCGCATTCGCCCAGACGCTCGATCAGAGGCAGGAGCAGTGAGGAGGCGGCGAATTCATCGCGTGTGCCTTGAAGAAAGAGCATCGGGATATGCACGCGGCTCAAGTGCTCTGCGCGCGCCGCCGCGGGCTCATGCGGCGGGTGCAGGGGAAATCCGAGGAAGACCAAGCCGCGCACCTCGACCAGAGGTGAGATCGCCTGCGCCTGTGAGGTCATCCGCCCGCCGAATGACTTGCCGCCTGCGATCAACGGCAAGTTCGG